>JAYTOR010000239.1:0-1594 GCA_043747685.1 Actinomycetota bacterium | reverse complement strand
TGCTGCGAGCCGGACCCGTGCGGTTGACAGGACACGCAGCCTGGTCGATGGCCGCCAGACGGCCGTCGACCGAGGCGATGATCGGCCTGATCCAGGTCATCATCATGGGCGGTTTCAACGGCATGCTCGCCGAACGCACGCTGATCGAATGGTCCCGCCGCAACAGCGCTTCGGCCATCTGGCTACTGCGGAATGCGTTGCAGAGAAATGCGATGCAATCAGGCGACGAGACGGCCGCCCTCCGTATCGACAACACGCTCGCGGCCGTACCGGGCAGTGGCGTCATCATCGATGTGACGCCACGCGATCACCTGCTTCGCGAGTCGGCAGCTCACGACGATGGGCTCGTGGTGATCCAACCATTCCTGCACGCACGACTGGATCAGGAGGGTCGCTCTCTCGGCGTCGGCGACGGCGGAGGAATCGCCTCGCTGCTCCGCTCCCTCGGTACCTCGCTTGCCGCCATCGACGATGTCTCCGAGGTCGTCACCGTGACACGGGCACATATCGTCGACGGCGAGACCGAGCCTCGTTCGGGATATCTCGGGACCGATCATCGGATCGAACGGATCGCCTTCGGTGCCGATGCGATTATCCCGTGGCGCGATGCCTGGCAGTACCGGACGCTCATCGAACGCGAGATGATCGCCATCGGCCGGCAGTTCGAAGGCAGGAACGTGGTGTGGCATCTGCGGATGGCCGAGGTCGGGACGCTCGCTGCAGCAGCGGCTGCCCGTCAGCTCGGCCAACGCGTCGTGTTCACCGTCGCGCCGGACCCGCACGTGGTGATCGATGCGCTGGAAGCCGACGGTCGCCTTCAACGCAGCGACTTCGCCGACGCCGACTCCGAGTCGCAGTACTGGTTCAGGGCACGGATGGTGGAGCGCCTCAGTTCGCATGCCGATCACCTCGCTCTCCTGCCCCGCCCGACGATACGACGTGAACTCGTCGACCTCGTCGGCCTCGATATGGACGACCTCTGGCGGCGTTCGACGATCGTGCCGGAGGGCGTCGATGTCGGCGAGATCGACCGGGCGACGCATCGGAGGTCGATCGTCACGATGGCAGACGGCAACGCAGTTCCAGCAGCTGCGGCGATCATCCTCGCCGGCATTCCGGATGCTCGGCGGGAACTACCGTGGATCCTGACGGTCGGCCGCCTCAACCTGTTGAAGGGCCCGCATCGCATCGTCGAAAGCGTCGTCGGCAGCGACGAGTTGTCGACTCGTTTCAACGTGGTGCTCGTCGGCGGCGACCTCGAACATCCGAGCCGGGAGGAGCGATCGACGATGGATCTCATCGCTGCTGCCTCGACAGGACACTCTCCGGGCGCCGTCAATGTGATCGGGCACCTCCCGCCGACGCAGATCGCCGATCTGCTCGTCTACGCTTCGAACAACGGCGGCCTCTATGTGTGCGGGAGCGACAAAGAGGAGTTCGGTCTGGCAATCGTCGAGGCACTCGCCGCAGGTTTGACCGTCGTCGCTCCGATCCGTGGAGGACCGCTGACCTACGTCTGTGACGGATACAGCGGCGTGCTCTGCGACACGACATCGGTCGAAGCGCTGCGGCAGGCGATCCTCGAAGCTGCGGC
>JAYTOR010000238.1:0-9474 GCA_043747685.1 Actinomycetota bacterium | reverse complement strand
TGTTCTCGTCGCGATCGGACCCCTGCCACAGATAGTCGCCGTCCTCCATCGGTGCGAACGACGACGACATCTGGATCGGCATGAACCCGTGCTTCACGAGGTGCAGTTCGTGGATGATCTCCGGGCGCAGCAGGCTGAGCGCGTAAGAGAACGTGGTGAAATGGAATCCGGGATAGAGCTCCTCGGTGATCGCCGCGCCGCCGACCAGATGGCGACGCTCGATGATCAACGTCTTCATCCCGGCCTTGGCGAGATAGGCGCCGTTGACGAGGCCGTTGTGGCCACCGCCGATCACGATTGCGTCGTAGGTGCGGCTGGTCGACATGGCAGTCACGAGGTCTTTCTGGCGGGGTTGAACAGGGCGGTCTTGGCGACGTGCGTCGTCACGGTGCGGTAGCGGTGGTGGATCGTTGCTTCGAGGTGCACTCGGGAGCCGACGGACGACAGGTGCGGGCGGACACGCCCGATGGCGATGTGGCGTTGGAGGATCGGCGAGTACATCATGCTGGTGGTGTAACCGACGTGGACTCCGTCGTCGTCGTAGAGCATGATCTCGCTGGTCACCGGGGTGATGTCCTTCGGCGGGATCAGCCCCTCGGTCTGATAGACCCGGTTCCAGTCCTGCCAGTCGACGACGAGCCCGACGGTCTTCCAGCGTGAGGTCCTGTCGCGAATCTCCCGTTCGATCGCCGTGCGCCCGATGAATCGGCGGTCGCTGTTGGCCAGCCCGTTGAACATCCAACCGAAGCCGAGTTCCAGCGGGGTCGAACTGTCGTGATCGGACAGCGCGAACCGGCTCGAATGGAAGTCAGCCCCGATCAGGATCAGGCCCGCTTCGATACGCGTCATCACCAGTACGTTCTGTCCGGCGGGAAGCACGCCGAGGTCCTTGCCGGCTCCGGCGATCAGATCCCACAGCGCTGAACCGTCGTGTGGCGCGACCCACACCTCGAAGCCGAGGTCACCGGTGTAGCCGGTTCGTGACACCATCGCCGGGACGTCGCCGAACTTGACCTGTGTGTGCTCGAAGAACTTGAGATCGGCGACCTCCGGCGCGAGCGAAGCGAGCAACATCCGGGCGCGGGGCCCCTGTACGGCGAGCGCACCGAGGTTCGCCGATATGTCCTCGATCGACACTCGCAGCGTGCCGACGAGCGCTTTGAAATAGGCAAAGTTCGGCTCGGCGGACGTGAGCATATAGTCGTCGGCCGAAGTGCGGAATACGACACCGTCCTCGACGACGAAGCCACGGTCGTCGCACCAGCACGTGTACTGCGCCTGACCGTTGTGGCATTGGCGGATGTCCCTGGCGAGGACACCGGCGAGGAAGCGCTCGGCATCGGCACCGGTGATGCGGTACTTGTACAGCGGTGACGTGTCGAACAGCGCTGCACTGTTTCGCACAGCGAAGTACTCGATCTTGTCATTCATCTGGAACTTCCGGGGCACGAGATAACCGGACCAGTGCGACCACAGGCCGGTCTCGTTGAGCGGGGCCAGTCGTTCGTAGAACGGTGTGGTCTTGAACATCGAACCCCAGCATCTCGTCGGGACAGCTCACGCAGCCATCGGGCACTTCACTCTAGCCAAGCGGCTGAAATGGCCGCCATGGACCGGCGGCGATCGTCATTCTGTGGAACGGCGCTGCCGAAGCGAGTGCGTTATTCGCAGGAATCGGCGCGGCTGATTCCGGAAGACTGCTGCAATGGCCAGGAATTCGCCGCAGGCGACTTCTCGATTCCGCGCCCTCGCGGAACTACTGCGGCCCGACGCTCGCCGTTGGGCCGGCCTCGGCATGCTCGTGACCTTCACCTCGGCGCTGACGCTCGCAGGCCCGCTCGTCGTCAGGAAAATCGTCGACCTGGCAACCACTGGAACCACCGCTGTCGCACTGACACGGTTGGCATTCGTCTTCCTGTTCATCGCCATCGCCACACAGATCCTCTCGGTCGTCGTGTCATGGTTCGCCACTGTCTCGGCATGGCACACGACGAACCAGATCCGCCTCGACATGGCGCGCCACGTACTCGGCCTGGACCACGAGTTCCACCGCACGCACACGCCCGGTGAGCTGATCCAGCGAGTCGATGGCGACGTCACATCGGTCTCCGACTTCCTCGGCAAGGTCGTGCCGAGAGCCGTCGGCGCAGTGGTCCTGGTATTCGGGATGATCGTCGTGCTGCTGTTCGTCGACTGGCGCCTCGCCGCCGGCATGGCGATCTACATGCTCGCTGCAGGTGCGGTCGTCGTCCACAGCCGCCATCGGGCCGTCGGGGAATCGGCGGAGGAAATGGGTGCATATGCCCGGCTCTACGGCGGGATCGAGGAACGCCTGACGGCGTCGGAGGACCTTCGTTCCAACGGTGCCGGTGCACACGCCATGTGGCGATTTGTCGAGGACAGTGCGGCAGCGATGAAGTCGGCCGTCAAACGCGAGCGGGCGTTCCTGCGGATGTGGTGGGCGGTGCAGACGTCGGTCGCCACGGGCGCGGCGCTCTCGCTGGCACTCAGCGCAGCGTTGGTTGCCGCTGGCGTGATCTCGGTCGGAACGGCGTTCCTGCTGTTCCAGTACCTGCTGTTGCTCGAGCGCCCGCTCGAAGATCTCGTGCAACAGCTCGAAACCGTGCAGAAGGCCAACGGAGCAATGGTCAGAGTGATCGACCTGCTGGCCGTCGAGGCGACGATCCTCGATACTGGCACGACGACACCGCCCGCCGGCGCGCTGGCGATCTCTTTCGACCACGTGTCCTTCGACTACGGCGACGGCGATCCTGTGCTCTCCGACGTCGATGCAGTCATTGCCGCCGGGCGGTCCGTCGGCATCGTCGGGCGAACCGGCAGCGGTAAGACGACGCTCTCGCGGCTGCTGCTCAGATTGGTCGAGGCGACGTCCGGCACAGTCGTGCTGAACGGTGTCCCGATCGCCGATATCCCGATGGACGTGCTGCGCCGGCGAGTTGCGTTGATCCCGCAGGAGGTCGAATTGGTGGCTGGGTCGATCCGTGACAACGTCACCCTGTTCGACCCCGCGCCGAGCGACGAAGCGGTGTGCACCGCACTCCGGCTCGCCGGCCTCGCACCACTCGCCGACGGCGACATCCACCGCCCGCTCGGCTCCGGCGGCGCAGGCCTGTCGGCTGGCGAGGCGCAGTTGCTGGCCCTCGCCCGCGTGTGGCTGCGCGACCCCGACCTCGTGGTGCTCGACGAGGCGACGGCCCGCGTCGATCCGGTCACCGAGGTCCGCCTCGAAACAGCGGTTCGTCAACTGATGTCCGGCCGCACGACCGTGATCATCGCCCATCGCCTGTCGACGCTTCGTCACGTCGACGAGATCATCGTGATGGAGCACGGCAGGATCGTCGAACACGGCGATCGGGCGACGCTGACCGGACTCGACGGCGGTCGCTTCCGCCGCCTGTTGTCGCTGGCGCTCGATACCGACGAAACTCCTGATCTCGAAACTCCCGCTCTCGAAATTCCTGATCTCGAAATTCCTGAGACCCACGAGCCGACGGTGACGCCATGAACGTCTGGAAGCTCGCGTGGCGGGTGAGCCAGCACGAGCCGAGATCGTTCTGGCTCGGATGGGGTTTCTTCGTACTCTTCTTCACCTTCCCCGTCGCCAACGGCTGGCTGCTCGGGCGCGGCTTCCAGGCGATCTCCGACGGTCACACGGCGACCGTCTACTGGCTCGCGGCGCTGCTGATCGTCTGTGAGACGCTGCGGATGACGACGATCCACATCGGTGCCATCACCTGGACACAGGCGTGGGTGCACATGCAGAGCCTCGTCAGGGCGAACATGCTGGCTGCGCAGATGGCGAGCGGCGGGCTCGAAGCGGGCCAGCCGGTCGGATCTGCCGGTGAGGCGCTGACCCATTTCCGTGACGACACGGATGACGTGACGCAGTTCATCGACGGACTCGTCGATGTGTCCGCCGGCATCGTCTTCACCGTGCTCGCCGGCTTCGTGCTCGGCAGCGCCAACGGCGGAGCAGCTGCCGTCCTGGTGATCCCGCTCGCCGGTGTCGCCATGGCAACACGGACACTCGATCAGCGGATCAAGCGGTACCGCAGCGCCGATCGGTTGGCGACCGCAGCTGTCAGCGGGCTCGTCGGCGACCTGATGGCATCGGCCACGACGATCAAGGTGAACAACGCCATCGAGCCGTCGATCGCGACCCTACGATCGCTCGTCGACAAACGTCGTGAGACCGCGGTACGCGACCGCGTGCTCGACGAGGGCGTGCAGTCCTTCAGCCAAGGTGCTGCCGATGTCGGCCTCGGCCTCGTCCTCCTCGTCAGCGCCGGCGCGATGGCCTCGGGGAAGTTCGATGTCGGACAACTCGCCGTGTTCACCGCCTACCTCGGTTGGCTGAGTTTCCTGCCGCGAATGGTCGGGCGGGTGCTCGCCAGACGCAAACAGGCAGGCGTCGCCGTCGAACGGATGCGCTTCCTCGTCGCCGACGACCTGGCGTCCAACGTCGTCACCACCCGACCGCTGCCGATCGGGCACAAACAGGCCCGGCATCGTCCACACACTCATCGGCCTGATCGGGCGCCGCTGCGCACGTTCGCCGTACGCAACCTGTCGGCAGCGTTCGACGGCTCGGTCGTCGTGCACGACATCAGTTTCGCCATCGAGCGCGGCAGCTTCACCGTCATCACCGGCCCAATCGGGTCGGGGAAGACGACCCTGCTGCGAGCGATGCTCGGCCTCGCCCACCAGGCCGAAGTGACCGGCGAGGTGTTGTGGAACGATCGCCGGCTACTCGACCGCCAAGCGTTCCTCGTGCCGCCGAACTGTTCGTTCCTACCGCAGGTACCGCAGTTGATCTCCGACTCGGTCGCCGACAACATCGTCCTCGGCAGGATCAACGGTCAGGCCGATCAGACCCGCCTGGCGGTCGCACTCGAACTCGCGGCGATCAGCGAGGACATTGCGGCGATGCCCGACGGAACCGACACGCTCATCGGCCCGCGCGGGCTTCGACTTTCGGGTGGACAACGCCAGCGGGTTGCCGCGGCGCGGGCCCTCGTCCACGCCCCGGAACTGATCATCCTCGACGACGTGTCGAGCGCCCTCGACGTCGAGACGGAACTGCAACTGTGGTCGAATCTCGCCGCCGCCGGCATGACGGTGATCGCCGTATCCCACCGTGCCGTCGCCTTCGACCGCGCCGATCAGGTCCTCCGCCTGGACGCTGGCCTGCTCGTCTCCTGATCGACGCGTGCCAACGCAGCTCACGTACACGTCTGGTACGCCGTCACGCCGGCACTCGAACGTCGACATTCGTGCTCTGGTCGCCGGGAACAGGGCCGCCGACGGACTGTCCGGACTTCTGTGGACCGAAATGCACCGCTGGCGGTGCATGGATGGACTCAGTTTCGGGTCAGGTGAAATCGCCGGCACTGTGGCGCAGGTTCGCCAGCCCTTCGAACAACTGTTGAAGCGGCTTCTCACCGAGTTCCGTCTGCTCGAAGACGTCGCGGTTCACGGCCTCCGTCGCCATTTTCGCAGCTTTTCGACCCGACGGGGTGATCGCCGCGAGCGTCGTGCGTTGGTCGCTCGGGTGTGGAAGACGGCGCACCAACCCGTCGCGTTCGAGACGGTCGACAACGTTGGTGACGCTGGCCGGGTGCACTTGGAGACGCTGGCCGATCTTGCCGAGCGGCAGCTTGCCTGCGCGAGAAAAGCTCAACAGCATCAACACCTCGTAGCGGGCGAACGACAGATTGAACGGGTCGAGGGAGGAGTCGACCCGCGCCAGCAGGATCTGGTGCGCGCGCATCACCGAGGTCACCAGCGCCATGCCCGCGGCGGCATCGGACCAGCCGGCGTTCTCCCAGTTCTTCCGCGCCTCGACGATCGGATCGAATGGCAGGGTCCGGCGGGGCACCGGTCGAGCATACGGGGCGTAGGTGTGGAGCTCGGATCGAGTAGGAACCCGCCCCCTGCCACTACGGGAATACTCGTTCGGGCAGCGATGCCACGGAAATACTCGATTGGCGTCTTCCATTTAGTTTGAGTTCAAAGTATTGTTCCGAGTATGAACGGAACGGACATCGATCGGGTCGGGGTACTGGGTTGCGGGTTGATGGGCTCCGGCATCGCCGAAGTCTGTGCCCGCAAGGGTCGCAATGTGGTCGTCGTCGAGTTCGACGCCCTGTTCGCCGAGCGCGGCAAGCAGCGGGTCGAGAAGTCGCTGCAGTCGGCGGTCAACCGCGGCAAGCTGAGCGAGGCCGACATGGACGCCACGCTGTCGAGGATCCTGTTCACCGACGACTGGTCGGCATTCGCCGATCGTCAACTGGTCGTGGAGGCGGTCAGCGAAGACCCGACGACGAAGGTCGAGGCCTTTGCCCACCTCGACAAGATCGTCACCGCGGACGATGCAATCCTCTCCTCGAACACCAGCTCGATCCCGATCATGAAGCTGGCGACCGCCACCCAACGGCCTGAACAGGTCGTCGGATTGCACTTCTTCAACCCGGTTCCGGTGCTGCCGCTCGTCGAGCTCGTTCCCTCGCTGATGACGTCAGCCGCAACGACGGCGGCGGTCGGCAGCTTCGCCACGGAGGTCCTGGGGAAGAACGTCATCCGCTCCCAGGATCGCGCCGGGTTCGTCGTCAACGCGCTGCTCATTCCCTATCTCCTGTCGGCGATCCGCATGCTCGAATCGGGCTTCGCCACAGCGGCCGACATCGACGCCGGGATGGTCTACGGCTGTGCCCATCCGATGGGGCCACTGGCGTTGGCCGACCTGATCGGCCTCGACACGACGATGGCCGTCGCCGACTCGATGTATGCCGAGTTCAAGGAACCGCTCTACGCCCCGCCTCCGCTGTTGAGTCGCATGGTCGAAGCAGGGCTGCTCGGCCGCAAGTCGGGCCGAGGCTTCCACGGGTACGCAAAATGAGCCTCGACACGACTGATCGAACAGCCGTCCCGGAAGCGGAGAACGACGCAGTCGATCCGCACCCCGAACTCGTACACAACGAGTTGCACAAGCCGAAGAACCCGATCCGTTTCGTCACTGCCGCCAGCCTCTTCGACGGTCACGACGCTGCGATCAACATCATGCGCCGCATCCTGCAATCGCAGGGGGCCGAAGTCATCCACCTCGGCCACAACCGGTCCGTCGACGACGTCGTGCGTGCTGCGGTTCAGGAGGACGTACAGGGCGTGGCGATCAGCTCATACCAGGGCGGCCATATGGAGTACTTCAGCTACCTGCTCGATCGACTTCGTGAACACGGCATGACCGACGCACGTGTCTACGGCGGCGGTGGTGGGGTGATCGTCCCCAGCGAGATCGCCGAGCTGCACAAGCGTGGCGTCGCCCGCATCTTCTCGCCGCAGGACGGCCAACGCCTCGGCCTGCCGATGATGATCAACTCGATGATCGCCGAATGCGACTGGCCGGCACAACGTGACGGCGCCGTGTTCATCGAGGACCTCCTCGGTGGTTCCGAAGCCGCGCTGGCGCGCACGATCAGCGTGCTCGAATCGGGCCAGGCGAGCGAGCAACTGCTCGACGAGCTGGCGAAGGCGGCGAAACGTCGTGAAGTTCCGGTGCTCGGCGTCACCGGCACCGGCGGATCCGGCAAGTCGTCGCTCACCGACGAGTTGCTGCGCCGCTTCCGTCTCGATCAATCTGACAAGCTGCGGATTGCCGTCATCGCCATCGACCCGACACGCCGCCGCGGTGGTGGTGCGCTGCTCGGCGACCGCATCCGCATGAACGCGATCGACACCCCGCAGATCTTCTTCCGCTCGATCGCCACCCGCACCGGCGGTAGCGAAGTGCCGGCCGCTTTGGTGCAGATCATCCAGGCGGCCAAGGCATGGGGTGCCGATCTGGTGATCGTCGAGACCCCTGGTATCGGCCAGGGCGACGCGGCGATCGTGCCGTTCGTCGATGTTCCGATCTATGTGATGACGCCGGAGTTCGGTGCCTCGTCGCAGCTCGAGAAGATCGACATGCTCGACTTCGCCGAGGTCATCGTCATCAACAAATACGAGCGACGCGGGGCAGAGGATGCGCTGCGAGACGTCCGCCGCCAGTTCGCCCGCAACCGCGAGCTGTTCCACGCCGACATCACCACGCTGCCGATCTTCGGCACGATCGCCAGCCGCTTCAACGATGATGGCGTCACCGGCCTGTACCAGTACGTGCGCGACACGCTCGCCGGGCGCGGCCTCAAGGTCGACGCAGGTCAGCTCGCGCCGACGAAAACGAAGACGTCGACGGCCGTCGGAGTCATCGTGCCGACGTCGAAGCAGCGGTATCTCGCCGACATCGTCGAGACGATCCACACCTATCACCGCACGACCGAGCTGCAAGCCGGGATCGCCCGGCAGCGCCAGTACCTCGATGCCACGGCGGCAATGTTGGATGAGCACGGCGACGACTCGACCGCCGTCCGCTCGCTGTACGAGGAGACCGACGCCAAGCTCGACCGCTCTGTCGACGCACTGCTGAAAGCATGGCCGGCGAAGCGAGCCGAGCTGACCGGCCCGAACCGACCGGTCCGCGAATCGCTGTCCGGTTCGCTGATCCCCAAGCTCTCGGTGCCGAAGTTCGAAGACCACGGCGAACTCGTCCGCTGGCTCCGTTCGGAGAACCTGCCGGGCTTCTTCCCGTTCGCTGCAGGTGTCTTCCCGCTCAAGCGCGAGGGCGAGGATCCTGCCCGCATGTTCGCCGGTGAAGGCGGCCCGGCCCGTACGAACCGGCGGTTCAAGCTGCTCTCCGAGGGCCAGCCGGCGACCCGTCTATCCACTGCCTTCGACTCCGTCACGCTCTACGGTTTCAACCCCGGCGAGCGGCCCGACATCTATGGCAAGGTCGGCAACTCCGGCGTGTCGATCGCCACGCTCGACGACATGAAGGTGCTCTACGACGGCTTTGCCCTGTGCGACCCAACTACGTCGGTGTCGATGACCATCAACGGGCCGGCGCCGACGATCCTGGCCATGTTCATGAATACGGCGATCGACCAGCAGCTCGACAAATTCCGCAACGAGAACGGTCGCGACGCCACGCCTGCCGAAGCCGACAAGGTCCGCGCCTGGGTGCTGCAGAACGTGCGCGGCACCGTCCAGGCCGACATACTGAAGGAAGACCAGGGGCAGAACACCTGCATCTTCTCGACCGAGTTTTCATTGAAGGTCATGGGCGACATACAGCAGTATTTCGTCGCCAACCAGGTGCGCAATTTCTATTCGGTCTCGATCTCGGGGTATCACATTGCCGAAGCCGGTGCCAATCCGATATCGCAGCTGGCTTTTACACTTTCGAACGGCTTCACCTTCGTCGAGGCGTATCTGGCGCGCGGCATGCACATCGACGACTTTGCGCCGAACCTGTCGTTCTTCTTTTCCAACGGCATGGACCCGGAATACACCGTGCTGGGGCGCGTTGCACGCCGCATCTGGGCGGTCGCCCTGCGCGAGAAATATCATGCGAACGAC
>JAYTOR010000237.1:0-36796 GCA_043747685.1 Actinomycetota bacterium | reverse complement strand
TTCGGGATGAGCTTCCGCCACATTCGCAGCAGCGATCTCATCCTCGTCAACCACAAAGGTGATGTCGTCTACGGAACACGACCGGTCAACCGCGCCGCGTTCGTCATCCATGCCGCCGTGCACGAGGCTCGCCCTGACATCGTCGCCGCCGCCCACGCCCACTCGGTGAACGGCAAGGCGTTCAGCTCGCTCGGCATCAAGCTCGACCCGATCACACAGGACTCGTGCATCTTCTACGAGGACCACACCGTCATCACCGCCCAGGGCGGGGCGGTCGTCTTCGAGGTCGAAGCCGGCCGTGAGCTCGCCTCGCACTTCCCCACCGGCAAGGCGGCGATCCACCAGAACCACGGCCTGTTCACGGTCGGCGAATCCGTCGACGAGGCAGCGTTCTGGTTCATCAGTATGGAGCGCTCGTGCCAGGCTCAATTGCTGGCGATGGCTGCCGGCACGCCGAAGCTGATCCCCCACGAAATGGCGAGCTATACGCAGGAGCAGACCGGCTACCACTTCGCCGGCTGGTTCAGCTTTCAGCCGCTGTGGCAGGAGATCACCCGCACCGATCCGGAACTGTTCGAGTAGTTCCGACGATCGCGCCCACCCGAGTGTCGTGACGCCCGTGAGCGTCACCGTGACACTCGTGCGGTCGTCGTAAACGACGTCCTCGGCGTTGCCCCGACCGCTGCCGCATCAGTTCAATAGAACCCGTGACGACATCGGCGGCTGCCTCGACCAAACGAGGTTCGCTCGCCGACTTCTCCCCGGAGCCACTGTTCTTCCTCAGCGCGATCTCGCAGTATCTCGGAGCGGCGATCGCCATCAACCTCTTCAGGGAGCTCAGCCCGGCGAGTGTCGCCTGGTTGCGGGTGACCTTCGCGGCGATCATCATCATCGCTATCAGTTGGAGGAATCGCCGCCCGTGGACGCGCCAGGCGCTCATCGGCGTGGCCGTCTTCGGGGTATCGACGGCGTTGATGAATCTCTTCTTCTACCTCGGCATCGCTCGGCTCGGCCTCGGAAAGAGCGTGGCGATCGAGTTCATCGGCCCGATCACCATCGCTGCGTTACGTACCCGCACCGCACGGAACCTCGCTGCGCTCGGACTGGCAGCATTCGGAGTCGTCGTACTCGCAGGATTCGGCGTGTCCGGCAAACTCGCCGGACTGCTGTTCATCCTCGCCGCATCGGCGATGTGGGCGATGTACATCGTCTTCGGAACCCGCGTGGCACGTGACGACCGAGGACTGTCCGGTCTCGGTATCGGGCTGGCCATCGGCGCCGTGGCGATCCTTCCGTTCGGCGCGCCAGGCAGCGGGCCTGCCTGGCACGCCACGCACCTGTTGGTGCTGTGTGCCGTGGTCGGCGTTCTGTGCAATGCGATTCCCTACGCCATCGATCAGAACGTGATGCGCAGGATTTCCACTCGTCGTTTCGCCGTCCTGCTGGCGTTGCTGCCGGTTACCGCCGTCTTCATCGGAGCGGTCGTGCTGAACCAGATTCCGACACGCCTCGACATCGTCGGCGTCGCCTTCGTCCTCTGCGGTGTCATCGCCCAGGAACGAGAAGGCGTCACCGCCCTCCCCGCCGACTGACAGCGTCCCGTCACGGAGGGTTTCGACAGACCCGCCCACCACCCAAACCCTCCGAGACCCTGTCAGTCGACGTCCCAGTTGACGCCGGCGGCCAGCTCGTTGGCGAGCAGTTTGCTCGCAGGGCGGACGAGGTCGCGCAGCCGTTCGGTGCGATCCTCGCCGAGGATCTCCCAACACGGCAGCGCCAGCGCATCTGTCGTGTCCTCGACCCATTGACGATCACGCAGGCCGCGTTCGGTGAGTGTGCCGTCGGATAGCAGGATGCCGCGGTCGACGAGTTTGCGGCGACCTGCCGACCAGGCGTCGTCGTCCCAGGCGCGTGACTTCTGCAGCACGCCGGCAGGCAGCGCACCGGTCGCCTCATGGATCAGCAGCACGTCGATGCCGGTCAGACCCTGCGTTGCCATTGCGGCGATGTGCCCGTCACCGCGGAATTCGCGAAGGAGCGTCTGCGCATGCCACAGCACCAGGTGCGGCTCGTCCGGCCACGGCAGCGCCGCATGACCGGCGTACAGCGGATGACCTTCGAGGTAGCAGCCCGCCGTCGCCTGCCGGGCGAGGTCCGCCGCTTCGTCTGCATCGGCACTGTCGATCCACTCACCGAGCACCCGGCGGAGCGTGCGATCGATACCGGCCAACCGCGCCCCGAGCACCTCGTCCGGTGAGGCGATCGCCCATGCCGCAGGGATGACCCGTCGCACGAGCTCCGGGTTGAAGTTGACGAACGTGGCAATGACGACCTCAGCCGAAACCGGGCCCATCGCAGCAGCCCGCGAGGCGAAGTAACCCATCCGTTGCCCCTGCAGGCCGATGCGCGCATACTCCTCACGCGGCTCGGGGGCGAAGTACACGACACCGTGGTACGGCTCGAGGGTGCGATGTGTTTTCCTGGCGACCGATGCGTCCATCGCCAGAACGTATCCGTCGCGGTCCGATCGGGCGATGTCGAACGGAGACCGAACCCGTCAGCACCGCCAGAGCGCAAGGGCTTGCCCGACCGGATGGTGCACTCCCGAGCCAACGCCAAAGAAGGCGCTAGCGAACGGAGGCGATGTGCGAGGAAATCCCGAGACTTGCGGCCGTCGCCGGTTTGCGCAGCTTCCAGACGAAGCCGTCGTAGAGAATGTGCAGCGCACCGAAATACAGTACGGCAAAGGCGTAGAGCGTGCCGCCCCAGAACTCGAGCGTGACATACATGACTGCCAGGATCACCAGCGCGTACAGCGAGTAGACGCCGGTGCGACGCCATGCGGTGGACGTCGACCGGGCGACCGGGCTGACGTCGCCGGTGGCTGCCCGACGGCGCAGACTGGTGTGGACGATGCCGAAGTATTCGATCGAATGAGCTGCCACATAGCCGAAGATGCCGGCGATCGGATCGATCATCACCGCCAGCACGAGGCCGAACGTCGCAGCGACGTACCAGTCCTTTGCCGTGCCGATGCCGCGACCGGATGCGCGCTCGACCCTGGTCCAGCGCACCAACAACACTGCGCTGACGATCAGCGACGGCCAGAACAGCCAAGCGGCGACGGTGCTGAGCCGATCGAGTAGGCGGACCGAATCGGCGTTCGTGCCACCCATGTTGATCTTGAGGAGCAGACCCTGGAGGTCGACGTACCCGCCGAGGAACGTCAGCGCCGTCACCAGCCAGGCGATGAGCATCGGCTTCTCGAGGCCACCGTTCGTGTCGCCGGCCTTACGCCCGTAGATGCGCATGACACCGTACCGCTGCATCAGCGTGTGCTCCGCGTTCCACAGCCCGGCGATCAAGGCGACGAGCGTCAGGCTGACGTTGATGCCGATCAGCACCGCCAACGCTGCGACAACCGGGGCGATCCTGTAGAGCCAGCGTTTGGCCGATCGTTGCGCCGGGTCACCGTAGACGAGGCCGAGGGTCAGCGGCTGATGGGCGAACGACACCATGAAGATGATCCCGATCACCGTGCGAAGAGCGATCGGATGCGGTTCGAGCCAGTGGAGCGACAAGGCGATCGGCAGCCAGCACCACGCCAGTGCATTGTCCAGCAGCGGCCCATGGATCCACGACCTCTGACCTGCCGAAACGGCGAGCCCAGTCGCCGTTGGACCAGCCGCCGTTGCAGGAGACGAAATCGACACAGCTGCGACTCTATTCTTCCCCAGCGACGGCGTCCATCAGCCGGCGGCGAAGCAGATCATCACACACCACGGCCGCCTTCGATCACGCAGCGGCGACCCTTCGTCTGGCATCGCCTGGAAGGTCCGGATTCAGGCCTTGCGCGGCTGTGGCCATGTTCCGTCCTCTCCGTCCATGCCGGCGTTCGGACGGGCCTTGGCGAGCAGCTCGGCGACGACGGGGCCGAGTTCCTTCGGGTCGTCGACGGGGGTGACGCGAGGCCCGCGATGCCAACCCTCTGCGATCGCCAGCATCTGGCCAGACGCCTCGAAGACCCTGCCGGTGACGTCTTTCGATTCGCTCGACGCCAGCCACGTGATGATCGGGGCGATCCAACGTGGCGAACGCATCTCACGTTCCGCCTCGGTCTCCGGAGCGGGTCCGAGACCCTCCGTCATGCGGGTCAGGGCGACCGGCCCGATGGCATTCACGGTGACGCCGTACCGGCTGAGTTCCATCGCCGCGATGATCGTGAAGGCGGCGATGCCGGCCTTCGCAGCGCCGTAGTTCGTCTGACCGGGGTTGCCGTAGATCCCGCTGACAGACGTGGTGTTGATGATGCGGGCGTCGACGGTCTTGCCGGCCTTCGTCTGCTCGCGCCAGTATGCAGCAGCCCATCGGCTGGTCGCGAACGTGCCTTTGAGGTGGACGTCGATGACGCCGTCCCACTCCTCCTCCGTCATGTTGATGAGCACGCGGTCACGCAGGATGCCGGCGTTGTTGACGAGGCCATGGAGGTCGCCGAACGTCTCGATCGCCGTGTTGATCAGCCGTTGCGCACCTTCCCACGACGAGACGCTGTCGCCGTTGGCAACCGCTTCGCCACCGAACGCCTTGATCTCCGCGACGACCTGTTGAGCCGGCGAGAGATCGCCTCCGGACCCGTCGGTGTTCGCCCCGACGTCGTTCACGACGACCTTGGCACCTTCGTGGGCGAGCATCAACGCGTGCTCGCGGCCGATGCCTCGCCCTGCACCCGTGACAATGACAATTCGGCCGTCGCACAATCCCATGAGTGGTCCTTTTCTCGTTTCACTAGTTTGCGGCATCGATCTTGGCCGTCGCGGACCCGTCGGCGCATATTGTGGGCTGATGTGTGACGAATGTTTGCCGAGGACGGTGTCCAGGCGGACGATGCTCATCGGCGGTTCGGCGGCACTGGTGACGTCCGGGTTTGTACTCGGACACTCGATACCCGCCCGAGCAACGCCGAGCCGCCGGGGTGGGATGCAGCCGGCGATCGCCCCCGTCAACGTCGCTGTCGGGTTGGATATCTACCCGCGCTCGGCATGGGGCGCTGACCTGCCACCGACCGGAGTCATCACCCGACCGGAAGACGTTCGTTTCCTGCTGGTGCATCACACGGCGTCTCCGAACACCGTTCCGATGGGGGGAACCGCAACTGTGCTGCGAGAGATCTACGCGTACCAGACCGGTCCGGCGAAGGGCTGGCCGGACGTCTGCTACGAGTTCTTCGTCGACCCTGACGGCCTCGTCTGGGAGGGCAGGGAGGGCGCGCTGAACGGTTCCGTCGTCGCCGACGCCACCGGCGGCAGCCAGGGGTTCGCCCAACTCGTCTGCCTCGTCGGCGATTTCACCAGCGTGCTGCCGACAGTTGCCCAACAGGCGGGACTCGTCAGAGTGCTCGCCTGGCTCGCCGATCGCAACCACCTCGACACCACGCCGGGAGCGACGACCACCTTCGTCTCCCGCGGCTCACAACGTTGGGCTGCGGGCGTGACGGTGACGGCGAAGACGGTCAGTGGACATCGCGACATGTCGTCGACGGAGTGCCCTGGCAACGCCTTCTATCCCGTCGTCCGCGACCAGATGCAGGCGCTCGTGACTGCAGCGCGAGGTCCGTCCGGCCCGAGCGCGACCCAGGCTCTCGGCACGCTGCTGCACGGCGGACGGGTCCCGACACCCCTCCGGCCGAGCCGATGAATGCAACCGATACCGACGTCCTGATCGTCGGCGCCGGACCGGCGGGAACAGCGGCGGCGATCACACTTGCCGCAGCCGGCTACGACGTCACGATCATCGACAAGGCGACATTTCCACGAGACAAGTGTTGCGGAGACGGACTGACCGCCGGAGCGCTGCGCCTCCTCGAGCAAATCGGCCTGCAGCCCAGTGACGTGCCATCGTGGGTCACCGTCGACGCCGCATGGGTGCGATCGCCTTCCGGTCACGAGGTCCGGTTCCCGATGCCGTCCGATGGCATCTTCGCCGCCGTCGCACCACGGCGGGAACTCGACGACGCACTCGTCCAGCGAGCGAGAGCGGTCGGCGTGAAGGTCCACGAGGGCCACGCCTTCGAGGGCTTCGTCGACGCCGGCACGGCTCGCGCCTTCGAGGAGTCGAACGAAACCGACGCCGAGGAAACGGACGGGGTGATCACGGTCGAGGTCGCCGGGATGGGGCGCATCAGCACCCGCTTCGTGATCGCCGCCGACGGCATGTGGTCGCCTGTCCGCAAGGCGTTGGGTCTTTCGGAACCGGGCTACCTCGGGGAGTGGCACGCATTCCGGCAATACTTCTCGAACGTCACCGGCCCGGCCTCTGAACGCCTCTATGTGTGGTTCGAGGAGGACTTGCTGCCAGGCTACGCATGGTCGTTCCCACTGCCGGGCGGACGGGCGAATGTCGGTTTCGGAATCGCCAGACAGCACGGGATGAGCGCCCAATCGATGAAGACGACCTGGCCGGATCTGTTGCAGCGGCCACATGTGCGCGCTGCGCTCGGACCGGATGCGGTCGGCGAGGCTCGTCACCTTGCATGGCCGATTCCCGCTCGCGTCGACAAGGCCCCACTGTCGGCAGGTCGCGTGCTGATCGTCGGCGACGCCGCCTGCGTGACCGATCCGATGACCGGAGAGGGCATCGGTCAAGCGCTATTGACCGGTGTCCTCGCCGCCGAAGCGATCATCTCGACGATCCCCAGCCGACCCGCCGACGTACGCACGACGTACGAGTCGTCCGTCCGGCAGCATCTCCTCGCCGACCACCGCATGTCCGTCACCCTCAGCGCACTGCTGCGTCGGCCACTACTCGCCCGCGGAGCGATCAAGGTCGCCGGCACGACCGGATGGACACGGCGGAACTTCGGGAGATGGCTGTTCGAGGACGAGCCGCGGGCGATCGTGCTGACCCCACGTCGCTGGCACCGGAAATTCCTCGCACGACCTGGCGCCTACAGCACTAACGCTTCCCGACCCGACTGAAACATGAGTCGCCACCGACCTGCGGTTCGCTACCGGTGGTTGCCGGCCCGTACGGTTCGGCGCGGTTCGACTCATTTGAACCGTTCGACCCGTTCGGCATGGGGAGGGTGCTCTTACAGTGCTCGGTATGCGGACTCGGCTGACTGACCTCCTCGATATCGAACACCCTGTGATGCTCGCCGGCATGGGCGGAGTCTCGTATCACCGCCTCGTTGCAGCCGTCTCGGAGGCTGGCGGAATCGGCACCTTCGGCGCCTCGACGATGTCACAGGACGAATTGCCGCTGGAGATCGAGGCGATGAAGGCGTTGACGAGCAAGCCGTTCGGTGTCGACCTGCTGACGGCGATGCCCGGTCAGGTCGAAGCCGGCGTGAAGGCCGTCATCGACGGCGGCGCACGCATCTTCGTCGCCGGCCTCGGCGTCCCCCGTGATGTCATCGACCTGCTGCACAGCAACAATGTGCTTGTCGGATCGATGGCCGGCAAGGTGCGCCACGCCGTCGGCGCTGTCGCCAGCGGCTGCGATTTCGTCGTCGCCCAAGGGACCGAAGGTGGCGGGCACACCGGCACGGTGGCAACGATGGCGCTGATCCCGCAGGTCGTCGACGCTGTCGGCGGGAAAGTTCCCGTCGTCGCTGCCGGCGGGCTGTTCGACGGGCGCGGACTCGCGGCTGCGCTCGCCCTCGGCGCCGACGGCGTTTGGATCGGCACGCGTTTCATCGCCACCCCCGAGGCCCGCGCCGTCAACGGATACAAGGATGCGCTGCTCGCTACGGCCGAGGATGGAACCGTGATCAGCAAAGGTTTCACCGGCAAGACGTGCCGTGTCGTCCGCAACGATTGGACACAGCACTTCGAGGAGCATCCTGAGGAACTACAGGCCTTTCCGGCGCAGGCGATCGCCAGCATGCGTGCAGGGGCCAATCATCTCGGAGCACCTGACGGGACCGAGGTCGACGTGCGTCGCGAGTTCATGCCGTGCGGCCAGGGTGTGGGGGCGATCGACAACCTCATCGCCGCCGGCGACATCGTCCGCAGCCTCGTCGCCGAGGCCCAGGCGGTCATCGACCGCATCGGCCAACTCTCCTCGCGCTAGTCCGCGCACCAGCGAGCGTTTGTGCAGTTCGCCCATCATGCGTGACTGTTCTGCACAAACGCTCGAGGGGATGAGGCGAATACGATCGGGGCATGAGCTTCAACGAGTCCGTCCTCGACCATGCCGTGAAGGTGTGGGACGCCGAGATCATCCCGGCACTGCAGGACTACATCCGTATCCCCAATGTCTCCAAGTCGTTCGATGCCGATTGGAAGGCCAATGGATTCATGGATCAGGCTGTCGAGCTCGTCCGCTCGTGGTGCGCAGCCCGCCAGATCGCCGGGTTGCAGGTCACCGTCGAGCAGTTGGAAGGTCTCACTCCACTGATCGTCGTCGACGTGCCGGCATTCGGCGAGGGAACCAAGCTCGACCTTGACGACACCATCCTGCTGTACGGCCATCTCGACAAGCAGCCGGAGATGACCGGCTGGCGTGAAGGTTTCGGTCCGTGGGTCCCTGTGATCGAAAACGACCGGCTGTACGGACGCGGCGGTGCAGACGACGGATACGCAGCGTTCGCCAGCCTGACGGCGATCGAGGCGACGCAGGCTGCCGGTGGCTCGCACGCCCGTCTCGTGGTGTTCATCGAGGCGAGCGAGGAGAGCGGATCACCTGACCTGCCGGCGTACCTCGAAGCGCTCGCAGACCGCCTCGGGACGCCGTCGCTGGTCCTCTGCCTCGATTCCGGCTGCCTCGACAACGAACGGATCTGGGTCACGACCTCGCTGCGCGGGCTCGTCGGGGCGACGCTCCGGGTCGACGTGTTGAAGGAGGGTGTGCACTCCGGCGAGGCGAGCGGTGTCGTCCCGTCGACGTTCCGTATCGCTCGCGAACTGCTCGATCGCATCGAGGACTCGGCAACCGGGCACGTCCTCGTCGAAGCGCTGTATGCGCCGATCCCCGACGACCGCTATCAGCAGACCGTCGACACTGCAGCCGAATTCCCGGAGCCGATCGCCGAACATTTTCCGTTCCTGCCAGGTGTCCAGCCGATGACGGACGATCCCGTCGAGCAGTTCCTCAACCGCACGTGGCGGCCGACGCTGTCGATCACCGGAGCTGACGGGCTTGCACCGACGAACCGTGCCGGCAACGTGCTGCGACCGACAACCGCGCTGAAGCTCAGCTTCCGTTTGCCGCCGACGGTCGACGCAGCACAGGCCTATTCGGCGGTGGAGGCGGTCGTTACTGCCGACCCGCCATACGGAGCGCACGTCGCGCTGCACGATGGCGAATTCGCGACTGGCTGGAACGCTCCGTCATTCGCCCCATGGCTGTCGGCGGCACTCGACGAAGCGTCACGGGCGACATTCGGAAACCCGACGCGATCGTTCGGTGAAGGCGGCTCGATCCCGTTCATGGGCATGCTCGGCAGCCGCTTTCCAAACGCCCAGTTCGTCGTCACCGGCGCACTCGGACCTGGGGCCAACGCTCACGGCCCGAACGAGTTCCTCGATCTGCAAACTGCCAGGAAACTCACAGCATCGCTTGCCATCGTGATCGACGCCCACGCTCGTCGCTGAGCGATTACGGTCTCAGCGAACCGAGCGGCGGCGCCGGTCGTAACTCACGTCACGGCGCCGATACCCCACTGCGCACGACGAATGAGAGCGACATGCCTGTATACACCTCCGGCAGCAACGAGGGGAACACCTGGCCGACCGGCGAGGACTCGATCGCGACCACCATCGAGAAACTGCTGAACGAAATTCGCTCGGTCATCGTCGGCCAGCAACGGCCGATCGAGCGCATGCTCGTCTGCCTGCTCGCCAAGGGTCACTGCCTGCTCGAGGGAGTGCCCGGGCTGGCCAAGACGCTCAGCGTCGAGACGCTGGCGGCGACGACGGGCGCAAGTTTCGCTCGCATCCAGTTCACCCCCGACCTACTCCCGTCCGACATCACCGGTACGCGCATCTACCGGGCATCGAGCGAGTCCTTCGACGTCGAACTCGGCCCGATCTTCGTCAACTTCCTGCTGACCGACGAGATCAACCGGGCACCGGCGAAGGTGCAATCGGCGTTACTCGAAGTCATGGCTGAACAGCAGGTGACGATCGGCGGGACGACCTATCCGGTGCCGACTCCGTTCCTGGTGATGGCCACGCAGAACCCGATCGAATCGGAGGGCGTCTACCAACTGCCCGACGCACAGCGCGACCGCTTCCTGATGAAGGTCATCCTCGACTACCCGTCGCATGCCGAGGAGATGGGCATCGTTACGCGGATGGCGGTGAAACCACCGAAGGCCAGACCGATCATCGACCTCGACACGGTGAAACGGCTGCAGGCCGTCGCTGATGCCGTCCAGGTCGACCCTGCCGTCCAGCGGTACGCAGTCGACCTCGTCCACGCCACCCGCAACCCGGCTGCTTTCGGGCTGCCGGAATGGGCGCCGCTGATCGCCCTCGGGGCGAGTCCGCGAGCATCACTCGGTCTCGTCAGGGCCGCGAAGGCCTTGGCCGTCATCCGCAACCGCAACTTCGCCACGCCGCAGGATGTCTTCGACGTCGCCCCCGAGGTGCTGCGTCATCGCGTCTCGCTGAGCTACGACGCGCTCGCCAGGGACATCGACGTCGAGGATGTCCTCAAGGCAATTGTCGGCATGGTCCCGGCCGCTTGGGTGCAGCCTCCGCAGTATCTGCGCAACTCCACGCCGGGAATGTCGACGGTCGCCGTGACCCCGTCGTCGACCCAGCCGTTGCAGTCACCGCTCACAGCACACGCAGCCCCGACCCCGCAGTCGCCGCCGGTGCAGCCGCAGCAGCAACTGCCGAACGGTCACGTCATCGAGCAGGTTCCGTATCGATGAAGAGTCCCGTGAACCCGGCGACGACCGTCAGGGTCGGGCCGCCGGACGAGGCGCTCGCACAGATGCTGCGCACACTGGAGTTGACCATCACCCGCAAGCTCGACGGGCTTTTGCACGGTCAATATCAGGGGCTGACGCCCGGCCACGGCAGCGAGCCGGGTGAGGCGCGTACCTACGTCCCTGGCGACGACGTCCGTCGAATCGACTGGAATGTCACCGCCCGGACGCAACAATTGCATGTCCGCGATCTGATCGCCGACCGCGACCTCGAAGCCTGGCTGGCCGTCGACGCATCCGCCTCGATGGCGTTCGGCACCGACACGGCAGAGAAGCGCTCCGTTGCTCTGGGTGCCGCCGCCGCTGTCGGCTTCCTGACCGCCAGAGGCCAGAACCGCATCGGCGCAGTTATCGCCTCAGGACCCGACCTTCGGACGTTTTCCCCACGGCGCGGGCGCGATCACTTGCGTGGCATGTTGACGGCGCTGGCGTCGACGCCGATCCCAGTGGGCGCAGGTCGCACCGATATCGGCGCGCTCGCCGACGACGTTGCCAGGCGTTCCAGACGCCGGGGTTTCGTGTGTCTCATCAGCGACTTCATGGCACCGGCGGAAACCTGGAAGGCGCAGGTCGGCACGCTCGCTGTGCGACACGATCTGTTGGCGATCGAGATCGTCGATCGACGCGAACTCGACCTCCCGGCGATCGGCTCGATGACGTTGCAGGACCCGACGACCGGCGCGATCCGCGACGTCCGTATCACCGAGGCGGTCCGGCGTCGATACGCGACCGCGGCTGTCGCCCAACGCGAATCCATTCGCGCAGCGATCCGGGCGACCGGTGCACAACATCTGCAATTGCAGACAAATGACGACTGGCTGATCACGCTGATGCGTTACGTCCATCAGCGACGCCGTCAACCGAGCGTCCCGAATGTGAAGGGGATGGCACGATGAGTTGGTACTTTCTCCACCCCGGTCGCCTCTGGCTGCTCGTCGCCGTCGCCGGCCTGGTCGGCCTCTACGCATTCTCGCTCGTTCGTCGCCGCCAGCGTGCGGTCAAGTTCACGAACATCGCCCTGCTCGACAGCATTGCGCCGCGCCGACCGCCGTGGCGACGCCATCTGATCGCCGGCGCAATGTTCCTCGGACTCGCCGTCGGCGTGCTCGGGATCGCTCAGCCGTACCGCGAAATCCGCGAACGCGACAAGCAGTCGGTGATCATGATCGACCTCGATGTCTCGCTGTCGATGAGTTCCGACGACGTGGCCCCGTCTCGACTCGCAGTCGCCAAGGAACAGGCGAAGAAGTTCATCAATGCAGTCGACCCCTCGATCTCGGTCGGCCTGATCAGCTTCGCCGAGCATGCAACCGTGCGCGTCAATCCGACGCTCGACCACAGCAAGCTCGACGCCGCCGTCGACCGCCTGAAATTGGCGGAGGGCACCGGTATCGGCGAGGCGATTTCGACGGCGACCGACACGATCGTCAGCGAACTCGGCCTGAGCGTTTCGGCGACCAGTGACGGCACGACCGATACGACGGCCGGTGGCACGACGACGTCGAACCCGACAACCGATCCGACGACCGGGCTGACGGGTCCGCCGGCGGCGATCGTGGTGATGACCGATGGCGAGACGAGCGAAGGTCTGCTGCCCACGAACGACGGCGCAACGGTCGCCAAGAAGGTGGGGATACCGGTGTACGGCATCGTCTTCGGCACCCTCGACGGAACGGTCCAGGACCCGAATACCGGCCAGACCGTGCCGGTTCCGGTGAAGTACGGCGAACTCGACTCGGCCGCCAAGATCACCGGCGGACAGTCGTACAAAGCAGATTCGAAGGACGCCCTCGGCGACGCTTACCGGGACATCGTCAAGCGCCTCGACCCCGCATTGAAGGCCCCAGAACCCAAACGTTCCGAGCTGACCCTGAGATATTTGAGCATCGCCTTGCTCTTGATGGCACTTGCCTTCGGCGCCGGGACCTGGTTCTTGGGTGGCATCGTCTAACGAACTACGGTTGGACGATGGCCTATTGGTTGATCAAGTCGGAACCCGAGGCGTACAGCATCGATGACCTCAAGGCGGCGAAGACAACCATCTGGGACGGCGTCCGTAACTACCAGGCACGCAACTATCTGATCTCGGCGAAGGTCGGCGACTTCGCCTTCTTCTACCACTCGAACGCCAAACCACCCGGCATCGTCGGGCTGGCGACGGTCTCGGCGGTCGACGTGACCGACCCGACACAGTTCGACCCCGGTTCGCACTACTACGACGCCACGAGCCCGCGTGATGCGCCGCGATGGAAGACGGTCAGGGTGAAGTACAGGGAGAAGTTCCCGAACTTTCTGAGCCTCGACGATTTGCGAGAACAGTTCACCGCCGACGACCTGATCATCCTCCGCAAGGGCACGCGCCTGTCGGTCACGCCGGTCGACGAGGTCATCGCCGAGCGCCTGCTCGTGCTCGCACGCGCCAAGCACTGAATTCGGGTTCGATCGCGCAGCAGGTTTGATCTCGCCGACTTCATTGTCGCGGCGCGTTACTCGTAGCGTCTGGCGCCATGAAGCTCAGCATGAACATCAACTATGTCGGCGATTTCCAGGCAGCCGTCGAGCAGGTCGTCACCTTGGAGAAGGTCGGCCTCGACATCGTCCTCATCGCTGAGGCCTACAGTTTCGACGCCATCAGCCAGGTCGGGTACATCGCCGCCAAGACCGACCGAGTCGAGATCGGCACCGGCATCCTCAACATCTACTCGCGCACCCCTGCGTTGATGGCGATGACGGCTGCGGGTTGCGACTACGTCAGCAACGGTCGGTTCATTCTCGGTCTCGGAGCGTCCGGCCCGCAGGTCATCGAAGGCTTCCACGGCATGCCGTACGAGAAGCCGATGCAGCGCATCAAGGAATACATCGAGGCCTGCCGCATGATCTGGAAACGCGAGCCGTTCGACTACCACGGCAAGACGATCGAAGCACCGCTGGCCGCCGGCCTCGGCACCGGGTTGGGCAAGCCGCTCAAGCTGATCAACCATCCCGTACGGTCGGAGATCCCGATCTGGTGGGCGAGCCTGATGGGCCTCAGCGTCACCGCAACCGCTGAGGTCGCCGACGGATGGCTGCCGATCTTCTTCGACCCGACGAAGTACGTCGACGTGTGGGGCGACGAGTTGAAGGCCGGGCTGGCCAAGCGCGAGCCGTCACTCGGCCAGTTGCAGATCTCTGCCGGCGGGGTTGTGGCCATCGGTGACGAGTTCGAGGGCGAGGGCCGTTTCAAGGTCCTCGACCACCTGCGCCCGCAACTGGCACTGTATGTCGGCGGTATGGGTGCCCGGGACAAGAACTTCTACAACACGATCGCCCAGAAGTATGGCTATGTCGAAGAGGCCATCGAGATCCAGGATCTCTACCTCGACGGCAAGAAGAAGGAAGCCGCCGCTGCGGTCCCGAAGGACCTGCTCGAGGGCACGAACCTCGTCGGATCGGTCGGTTACGTCAAGGAGCGCATTGCCGCCTACAAAGAAGCCGGCGTGACCGTCCTGTCGGTCAACCCGATCGCCGGCGACCCGGTGAAGACCATTGAAACCCTCCGCGAGATCATCGACGCCTGACGGTCGGTCGGCTGTTCGATCGGACGCGGCAGCTGGTCACAGAATGTCATCGGTTGTGTAGACATTCGGTGACCAGACCGTCCGGCCAGACCTGCTGGCCAAGCCTGCCGCTGTTGCGTGCGAGGAAACCGGTCAGTTGAGGTTGCCGGAGCGGAAGCCTTCGAGGTCGACGGTGACGTAGCGATAGCCGGCCTGCTTCACTGCGGCGACGACCTCGTCGCGTCTGGCGACGACGTCGGCGAGCGCTTCGACATCGACCTCGATGCGGGCAGTGTCGTCGTAGTGACGGACGCGGAGTTGGCGGAAGCCGAGGCGGCGCAGAGACGCCTCGGCCTTGTCGACCTGTGTCAACACCCGCAATGTCACGGGCGCGCCGTAGGGCAATCGGGACGCGAGGCATGCGGCGGCCGGCTTGTCCCAGGTGCGGAGCCCGGCGAGTCGCGAGAGTTGCCGGATGTCACTTTTGGTCATACCTGCGTCGAGCAACGGGAAGGCTGCGCCACGCTCTGACGCCGCCCGCTGGCCAGGCCGGTGATCGCCCATATCGTCGACGTTGACGCCGAGCAGAACCATCGCCTCGGCCAGTACAGCGATCGGTTCGACGACGTGCATCAGTTCGGTCTTGCAGTGGTAGCAGCGGTCCCGATCGTTGATCGCGTAGGCGGCGTTGGCGAGCTCGTCGGTGGCAATCGGCGTCCATCGCAGGTCCCATTCCTCGGCGAGTCGACGGCAGTCGACCTCCTCGTCAGACGCAAGGGAGGCCGAGATCGCCGTGATGCAATGCGCCGCTTCACGCCCGAGCACTCGCCGAGCGGTGTTGGCGAGGAATGCCGAATCGGCCCCACCGCTGAAGGCGATGACGACCGAGCCGTAGCTGCGCAGCCGAGCTTCGAGGTCCGCCAACTTGTTGGCGAGCCTGTCGTCTGGCATCCCGAGCGATGCGGCGGTCGAATCAGCAGGGACCATGGTCACGCCCAAGAGCATCCCCCCGATCGGGCCAAATCGCAACTCCCCCCCAACGAGCCAATCGAACGCCACTCGCGCGATGGGTCACTTCTGCGTCGTGACGTCCACGTTCCGAACCACACCCGACTCCCCCGCCCGACTCCCCAGTGTCAGTGGAAGGTGGGCTTACGCTTGTCGAGGAAGGCACTGATGCCTTCCTGCGCGTCCGGTCCGGCTGCGGCGGTACCCATGACCTCGACGGTAAAGGCGTATGCATCGCGCTGATCTAACCCGACCTGAGTGTAGAACGCCGCCTTGCCGAGGGCCTTGGACGCCGAGGCACCACGCGTCGCCCGGCGGATGAGATCGTCGACAGCTGCGTCGAGCTCTTCGGGCGGCACGGCGCGGTTGATCAGACCCCAGTCCGCTGCGGTTGCGGCGTCGATCGGGTCGCCTGTCAGCGCCAACTCCAGCGCTCGCTTGCGTCCGACGTTGCGGGCAACGGCGACGAGCGGCGTGTGGCAGAACAGCCCGCCTTTGCCGCCAGGAATGGCGAAGGACGCAGCGTCGGAAGCGATCGCCAGATCGCACGTCGCCACCAACTGGCAGCCGGCAGCCGTCGCCAGCGAGGCGACCTTGGCGATGACCGGCTGCGGAATCGCCTGGATCGTGTCCATCATCCTCGTGCAAAGGGCAAAGATCGCCGTCGTCTCGTCGGCCGTGGCATTGAGCATGTCACCGAAGTTGTGGCCCGCCGAGAACACCGGGCCGTTCGCCGCGAGGATGACGCCGAGGGCTTCGCTCCTGGCGACCGACTCGAAGGCGTCGATGACCGCCGACATCATTGCGACGCTCAGCGTGTTGCGCTTCGCCGGGTTGTTCAAGGTGAGGGTGGCGATCGAGCCGTTGTACTCGGTCAGCACCAATTCGTCGCTCATCATCGACTTCCTCTCGTCTTGTCACAATCCGGCGATGGTGCAGTTCTCGGACACTACGACGCAGGAGCGCGCCAATGCTCGTCGGCGACCGTGCTCAGCGACCGTGCTCAGCGCTTCGCCTTCAGCCGATCGTGCCGTTCACGACGACTCTCGTAGCGTTCGGGTCGGCGGCGATCTGCGCATCGGTGAACAGCACGTCGCGGAACTTGCCCTGGCTGAACAGCTTCGTCTGCGACGTGAAGTTCGGAGAGGCCGGATCGTCTGGCTGTCCATATGTGAGAACGGCCTGGGCGTGCGGGCCATCCTTGGTGAACTCCATCGTCATCACGAAGCTGTCGCCATTGCTGACCGGATAACCCTTGTCGCTGAATTGGAACGTCTTCGAGAACGTCCCAGGATCGCCTTTCGGAGCGAGCGTTCCGGCACGGGAGCAGCAGTTGGTGATCGATACGGCACCCTCGAAGTTCATGCCACCGGCGATCGGGGTGCGCTCGCCAGACGGCGAGACGCGGGCGTCGAACTGCATGGCACCGAGCGGGGTGTCGATCGCAAACCCAGCGGCCACAAGGCCTCGAGCGGCCATCGCCAGATCGGTCATCACTCCCTTGACGTCGGTGTTCAACGTGTTCGGGGTGGCGATCGGATTCGTTGCGTCGAACGGAACGACGAACGCCTTACCCTGCGCCGCCCCTCGATCGCTTATCAGCAACCCGAGGAATTCGCGGAATAGCGGAGCGCCTTTGGAGTCGAGATTGTCGCGTCCATCCCACGCCTTCAGCACAGCGCATGCGGGGCCGAGGTCGAAGTTCTTTCCATCGACCTTGACCGACCTTGTCGCCGCGCAGTCGGCGAGCACCGCTGGCAGCAGCATCTCGGAATTCAGCGTGCGATTGGAGAAGATCGCGCTCTGGATGTCGGCGAGCGAGAGCTTGCCGTCGGTGCCACGCACGTTCGGATCCGTCAGCAGCGTCACGTTCATCCTGGTTCGGTATGACTGCTCGACTCCCTCCGGACCGGTCAGCGGCGAGTAACCGGTCAGCGGCGCAGCGGGGTTGGTGAGCCAATGCGAATCGTTGGCGTTGAAGACGAAGTCGTTGCGCTCGATCTGCGGCTGCTTGGAGAACGGCAGGATCCCCGGCCGAGTCGCCGTCGGATCGTCGACCCATTCGTTCTTCGGATCGGAGCCGTCGAGCAGGATCGCCCCGTTGTCGAGCACCGTCTTTGCCAGCCCCCCGGCAGCGACCTGCGCCTGCCACGCAGCGATCGCCTCTGGCGAGAGGTTCGGTGTCGCCGCCGTATCTGCGTACCAGGCTCGGCCGTCCGCCGATGTGGCGATCGTGTTGACCCACGGGATGCCGTTCGCCGTCTTGTGGACGTTGATGAAGTCGTCCATGCTCTTGGCGCTGTTCATACCGATGAACTGCTTCATCGTGTCGGCGTTGTCGAGGTTGGCGTCGCGCATCGTGTAGGCCGTGTCACCCGTCCAGCCGAAGGGCAGGTTGAGCATCGGGCCATAGTGACTGGACCACATCGTCCGGGTCTGCTTGACGATCGTTCCGTCGGCCTGTTTGACGTCGATCGTCACGTCCTTCGACATCATCTTCTTGGTGGTGTCGCCATACGCGTAGCTCGTCGGATCGCCCGGCGCAAGCTTCAATTGGTACAGCGTCATGCGGTATCCGGCCGAAACGGTGTGGGCCCAGGCGACGGCGTTGTTGAAGCCGATCAGCACGCCAGGCACGCCGGACAGTGAGGCGCCGTAGACATCCAATTCGCCCGTCGTCAGCGTCAGCTGCGACTCCCACAATCGCTTCTCGCCCTCCCATGGGAAGTGCGGATTGGCGAGCAGCATTCCTCCGCCGTTCTCGCTCAACGACGTGCCGATCGCCCAGCCGTTGCTGCCCAGCGCCCCGTGATTGGCGAACGGCGAGCCACCGCTGTGAACCGCCGGCGCTGCGGTCGTCGCTGGCGCTGCGGCCGGCGCTGGCGGCTGGGCGGTGGCGATCGGGTCGATGAGGTTGCCGCTCGACGCGAACAACAGCACGTCGTTGAGGTAGGCGTAGAGGTCGGTCGTCGTGATCGGTTGCACCCAGTCGGCGCCCTTGCACCAACCGCTTGGACCGGACGCGCCGAGCTCCGCATCGAAGCCGGCAACGTAGCCCTTGACCATGTCCGCAATATTCTTCGGCTGATTGGCGAAGCGCTTGTCGGCATCATCGTGGAGGCCGAGTTGGTGATAGGCGAAGTCGCTATTGACGTTCGAATCCTTGTCGCCTGGGCCGAACCACTTGGCTCGTTCGCCGCGGACCTTGATGACTTCGTCGATCAACGTGCAGGCCCGGTCCTCGGCGAAGGCAAAGCCCTGCCCGAAGCCGAGGCTGCCCCAATCGTCGGCGACGATGTGCGGGATGCCGTAGCTCGTACGCGTGATCGTCGCCCTGTAGCCGGGCGCGACCGTCGTCGGCGCGGCGGTCGTGACAGCGGCGGTCGTGACAGCAGCGGTCGCCGGCAAGGCCGTGGTCGGTGAGGTTGTGGGAGGAGCAATCGTCGTGACACCCACGGTTGTGGGGGCGAGCGGTGGTGCTGTCGTCGCCGGTCCTGCCTTCGAGCTGGAACTGCTGCAGCTCCCGAGGACGACTGCCCCGACGGCCATGAGTGCCAAACGTCTGTTCATGGTTCACCTTCGATTTCATCTGATCCGACGCTCCCCGTCCGTCAGTATCGATGAATCACCGGGTCTGGCGATACGGGGTTATCTCTTGGAACGCGAACGTTGCCGAGGCACCAGCGATCCGGTTCCGTTGGCTGGTCCAACAGTACCGCCGCAAGCGCTGCGCGGTTGCGAAGTCCGAGCTCGGTGCAGAGGTGGCCGAGATGCGTCTTCACGGTCTCGGCGGTAACGAACAGACGTGCGGCGATCTCAGCTGGCCCGGTCGGCGATGACGAGCGACTTCGCCCGAAGCCGATGTACATCGATGACATCGTGGCCGGTCGCCACATCGTCGACAGCGTCGATGACAAACGGCAGCCGTGCGAATCGCCCCGCTCGTGCCACCCTTGCATTGCGCCGCCGGTGAGCACGCGCTTCGCGGTATCGAGCGTCGCTCCAGCGGGAAATACCGACATCATCTCGAGCGCTCGTCGCTCCTCATCGACATCGCCGCGCCAAGCGCCGCCGAACCGATGTTGACCGGCGCCGGCTTCGAGGTTCTGGAGCGTTGCCATCGGGTCTCGACCATCGAGTGGCCGGACGCCCAATTAGCATGGCGCGCCCTGTCGAGCACCGGCCCAGCCGTGCCGGCACTGCGGCACCCGACCCGCGAATCCTCGAAGCCGCCGTCACGGAAGCGATCGCTCCGTGTCGCGACCGCCGTGGCGCCTACCGGTTCCAGGACGACCACCACCTCGTCATCGCCCGCAAACCGCCGAGTCGGAACGTCCCCGACTGCGACACCGGCTCGCTGTCACGTACATTCGGCGATGACGGAATCGACGTGACAGCGAATGTCCGGGAAGCCACCTCATTTTCAGCACGGTCAAGTACCTTTCGCAATGACGGACTCGACGTGACCGCAAACCCGGTTAGCAAGCCCTCGCACGATAGTAAGTTGCGAGTATGAGTAAGCGCATAGCGATCGTCGTCGATGACGAGGTCGCCGCCGGGCTGGAACTCCTCGCCGGAAAGAGTGTCTCGTCCACCGTCAATGCCGTATTGCGCGAGGCGATCGCCTCGGCGCGCCACCGTGCGGCTGTGCTGCAGTGGATGGACGAACTGGATGCAGAACTTGGCCCGCCGAGCGCTGCTGCTCTCGCACAAGCCGACGCCGACCTCGACGAGTTAGGGGTTCCCCGCCTCGACGCTGCGAGCGACGCAGCTGCGTGAAGCACTTCATCGTGTTGGACGCGGGTGTTTTCGGTGAGTCGTCATTGAGCGACGGTGTCAGGGCGCGGATTCGACGGTCAACGCTGCGTGGCGGTGAAGTCTGGGTTTCAGCTGTCACCTTGGCAGCGGCTTGTCGTGGAACCGCCCGCACAAGACAGGTAGAATCGCTCTTGGCCCGGCATAAGGCAAACCCGACGATTCGCGTACGACCCACGGACGAGGGATTCGCCAAGCGGGTCGGGCAAATCCTCTTCGACTCCGGTCGCGGCAGCGAGTCGATAGCTGATGCTCATGTCGCCGCTCTTTGCGCCGAGGCCGACACTGCCATGGTCTTCACGACCGACCCAGACGACATCAGAGCGCTGGCCGCCGTTGTGCCGGGTACCCGAATCCTCACTCGGCGACCGGATTGAGGGAATCTGACACCGGTTGCCGTCACGTGAATCCCGCGATGACGGACAGGGCGTGGCGGGTGCTCAGGAGCCCGGCTGAATGCGGTCGTGGTCACGGAGATTCCGCAGTGACGGACTTGGCGTGACAGCGGCCAGGTCCAGCACTCGCGATCACGCAAATTCCCGATGTGGGACACGCGATTGCCCTGCCGTGGGGCGGCGAGCTGTCCGTCACCAGGATCCTGCTCCTCGACCTCGGCGACTGAGCGCCGACTGAGACGCCCCCCTCCCCGCCCGACATCAGCCGCTGGGCTCGCCGAACGCGCGATCTCGGCAAGACACTTCCTCGCTCGCCCTCACACCCGTTCGAAGTTGCCCTGCCACGCTTTGGAGGCGAAGCGACGGCCGTTGGCCCAGGCGCGGATCGTCATCCAGCTGAGCTGCGCGCCCCACAGCCCGGCGATACCGAGGCGCGGCCAGATGACCGTGGCGACCGCCAACGGGATGAAAGCGACCAGGTTGAACCAGGCCCTGCGCCCGAGAAACTTCTCGTCGCCGGCCCCGATCAGTGCGCCGTCGAGCGCAAAGGCGACCGCTCCGGGAATCTGCATCGCCGCGAGGATGAGGAACCCGACGGTTGCCCTGCTGATCACCCTGTGGTCGCTGCTGAACGCCGAGGCGATGAAGTAGCCACCGCCGGCGAGGCCAACAGCGATCCCGCCGCCGGCCCACAGGCTGAGGCGGTTGCACGCCCATCCGATCGTCAGTGCTTCGTCGACGTCGCCCGCTCCGAGGGCGCCGGCGACCAGCGACTGAGCAGGAATCGCGAAGCAGTCGAGGACCAGCGCGAGGAATGTGAACACCTGGGTGATGATCTGTTGCGCTGCAAGCGTCGGTGTGTCGATGCGGGCGGCGATCGCCACCGAGGCAATCCACACGGCGTACATCCCGAGCGCCCTGATCGTCAGGTGTGCACCACTGCGAAGTATCGGCCGCAGCCTGGTCCACGACGGTCTGATCCTCGCCAGGTGCGGCCGCAGCACCGACAGGAACCACAGACCTGCAACGATCTGAACGACAACGGTGCTCCATGCCGAGCCCGCAACGCCGAGGTGGGCGACGTAGACCGCAAGGATCTCGAGGATGACGTTGGCGACGTTGGCGACAGCGACGATGATCAGCGGTTTGCGCAGATCGTTGAGGCCGCGCATCACACCGTGGCCGAGCACAGCGACCAGCACGAACGGCAGGCCGACGGCGCTGACCCGCAGATACGTCGTTGCCGCGTCGAGCACGGCTCCGCGCCCACCGATCAGCCAGGCAAGTGGCCGTGCCACGGAACCAACGACGATCGCCACGCCCAATCCGAGCCCAACGGACAGACCGAGGCCGTCTGTCGCCGCCCGTTTCGCCTCGTCCTCGCGACCCGCACCATGGGCGAAGGCGATGAGCGGGGTGATGGAGTATTCGAGGAAACTGACGAGCCCGACGAGCGTCAGCAATACCAGCGAGGCAATGCCGAGGCCGGCGAGCGCCGACGTGCCGAGATGGCCGACGATCGCCGTGTCGACGAGCACGTACAGCGGTTCGACGGCCAGCGTGCCGAGTGCTGGAAGGGCGAGGCGCACGATTGTCCGATCACGCTCGTCTCGCAGCACTCCCACTCCGCCGACCGTAGCCTTCGGCCCCGCAAACGGGGCGTAGGATTGCCGGATGGCAGACGAGGAAGTCCTCGACCGGGTTGTGGTCGATCGCATTCTGCGGCGCGCCAACGAGATCTCGGTCGCTGCATCCGGACCGTTGGATCCGTCGGCCGGAGTCAGCACCGCCGCATTGCTTGCCGCCGCTGAGGAAGTCGGCCTGCCACTTGCCGCCGTTCGCCGGTCGATCGCCATCGAGCAACTCGGTGAGCCACCGGCCCATCGCCGTGGTGACCGCATCCTCGGACGTCGGGTCGTCTACGTCGACGACGAGATGAACGGTTCGCCGCGCGTGGTCCTCGATCGGCTCGACAACTGGCTCGTCGACGGCCATCACCTGCGGCGCGATCGGCTGCGCTCGAACACCGCAGAGTGGAGCAAACGAACCGGTTCCATCAATGCCGTCATGCGGTCGGCGCGGAGCACGACCGGATCGGCACCCCTCGGCGAGTTCGAGCACATCAGGGCCGTCGCCATCGACGCAGGTGATGGGTCGACCGTCGTGCGCGTTGCCGTCGACAGAGCCAGCAATCGGCGCGTCGCCGCCGGTGGAGGCGCTGTGCTGGCGACCGCCGGCTCGGCGGCACTCGTCGTCGGAGCTGTCGCTGCCACGCCATTCCTGCTGCTCGGCACACCAGTGGCGATCATCGCCGGCTTCGGCATCGCCATGACGGGCCGTCGTCAAGCGGCGAGGACGCAGCTCGAAGTCGAACGGGTGCTCGAGTCCGTCAGCCACGACGTCGGCCCGACCAACCTACGCAACGACCTCGTCAAACGAGTCGTCTCCCGGCGAGCGCGCGACCATGAGCGAAGTGGTCGCGTCCTGCCCTGCGTGCTCCCACCACCCACCCGCCGCCGCCAGCGACGAAACTGAGTCCACTGACGCACCGCCGGTGGTGCAAATCGGTCCACAGAAGTCCGAGACTGACGTGACTTGCGGACCCTCATAGAACCATCACACTCCGGGGCCACGATGGGGTCCATGAACGATCGTGATGCTGTTGCCTGGCTGCACCGCAGGATCGGGTTCGGGCTGTCCGCCGACGAACTCGCCGCTGCCGTTGCCAGGGGCCCCCAAGCTGAACTCCAACGCCTGCTTCAACTCGCCACCGGCCCTGCACCGACGGACCCGTGGGACGACACACAGTTGCCGTTGGACCCGAAGGACAAACCGTCGAAACCGTACGCCATCGGCACCTGGCTCGAGTCGATGATCGCAACGACGGACCCGCTTCGAGACCGCATGGCGTGGTTTTGGCACGGCCACTTCGTCAGCGCTCTCGACAAGGTCAGAGTCGCAAAGTTCATGGTCGACCAGATCCGCCTGTTCAAGACGGGCGGACTCGGAGATTTCGCTGCCCTGCTGAAGGCCATCACCATCGACCCGGCGATGCTCATCTACCTGGATGGCGGCGATTCCACGGACAAGGCACCGAACGAGAACTACGGCCGAGAGGTCATGGAATTGTTCACGCTCGGCGTCGGCAACTACACCGAGGACGACGTCAAGGCAGGCGCCAAGGCACTCACCGGCTACAAGATGCGCCCAGCGCTCCCGCAGGCGATCTTCATTCCGAAGAACCATGACGACAAGCCGGAGCACTACCTCGGCATCGATGGTGTGCACGATGTCGACACGGTCGTCGGGGCGATCATGAAGCAGCCGAGCCTGGCGAAGTTCATCGCCGGCTCGATCGCCAGCGAGATGCTCGGGACCAAGGACCCGGCAACGATCGCTCCGATCGCCCAGGCGTTCACCGCTTCGACATTCAACGTCGCTGCGCTGATCACCGCATCGGCCGAGGCCGGGCTTGCCGGCACGAGCCAATCGGTCGTGCTCGCACCGGTGCCGTGGTTCGTCATCGCCAGCCGCGTCACCGGCGCGCAGGTGCCGCAGAACGCTGCGCTCGGCGGCTTGCGCGGTGCAGCGCAGGTACCGATGCTGCCGCCGAACGTCGCAGGATGGTCCGGAGGACAGGCATGGTTTGCGTCCGGCACCATCGTCGCCAGAGCGAACCTCGCGCTGGAAATCGCCAACACGACGCCGGGGGATAACGCGGCGATGACGGCGGCGACGAACGGTGACCTCGACGCCCTTGCCGATGCCCTCGGGCTCGTCACCCCGAAGTTCTCGGCAGCTTCCGCCGATGCTCTGAAGGCGGCCAAAGCGCCGAAACAGCGACTGGCGCTTGCACTCATCACCCCCGAATTCGTTGTCTCCTAGAAAGGCCAGTAGATGATCAACAGACGAGAATTCCTCGGCATCATCGGCGGCGTCACCGTCGTCAGCCTGTCAGCATGCTCCAGCACCATTCGCAGCAGCGCACCCGGTTCCACCGTCGCCGGTACCACCGGACCAGGGACCACGGGCGCTGATTCCACAGCATCGACCGTGGCCGGCACTGCCGGTGCAACGTCGCCGGCTGCGACCGTTCCGGGCGGAACCGTCGCAGCGGGTGCGCACCGCCGTGTGCTCGTCATCGTGCAGCTCAACGGCGGCAACGATGGCCTCAACACCCTGATTCCCGCAACAGGCCATTACCACGACGCCAGACCTACCTTGGCGATCGCCGAGGCCGATCGCATCGTGCTCAGCGGTCGCACGGATTACGCACTCCATCCTTCGCTTGCGCTACTCGCTCCGTTGTGGAAGGCGAACCAGTTGGCGTTCGTGGATGGCGTCGGCTTTCCTGATCAGAACCATTCCCATTTCGTGGCGATGGACCAGTGGTGGAGGGCTGACAAACTCAGCTCCGCCGAGGGGTGGCTCGGCACCTACCTGAAGTCATTGGCGACGACCGATCCGCTGTTCGCCACCGCACTCAACTCGGGCGCACCGCTCCTCAACAACGCGACGAACCCGGCAGCGGTCGTCTTCCGCCCGGCATCGTTCAAGTTCAACAGGCTGCTGAGCGACGGCCTCCTGAAGTCGATGAGCGCGCCGCTCTCGAGCGACCCGTTGCAGGCTGCAGCGCAGACAGCACTGTCGCGCTCGATCGATGCGGTGAACTCGTTCGCCGACGTGCTGTCGAACCCAGACGACGCAGACCAGCCGGCGGCTCAAAACCGCGAGGGCGGCGGAACACTCAGCGACGGACTGGCGACGGCGGCGAAGCTGATCACCGAAAATCCGAACACCCACATCGTCGTCGTGTCCGCAGCCGGTTTCGATACGCACGCCAATCAGTTGGCAACGCAGAGCGAACTGCTGAAGGATCTGGCGAACGGGTTGTCGGCATTCATGGCCTCGATCGCCAAGGCCGGCATGGCCGATGATGTACTGGTCGTGACGACGAGCGAGTTCGGCCGCCGCGTTGCCGAAAATGGCAGCGGTGGCACCGATCACGGCACCGGCAACGTCTCGTTCGTCCTCGGCACGAAGATCAAGCCGGGCATCCAGGGTGACGTCGACCTAGCCAACCAGATCAATGGCGACGTCAAGGCGGGCATCGACCCACGGGCGATCTACACCGGCTGCCTCGACTGGATCGGCGGCGACGCTGCGACCGTGCTGGGCAAGCGCTACGACGACATCAAGATCCTCGCCTGAGCCGACACACGCGGCAGGGGAGCCGGAGCACCGACACCGCCACCCGATCCATCGCGTGGCGACGGACGAGTCCCGTTTGACTCATCACTGTGTTTGGTGTAGTGCTTGACCATCAATTGTGATCACAGGGGGATCAGATGGACAGATGTTGCGGAGTTGCCGTCGACGTACCGTTGAGCGGTGCCGAACGATGAGCGGGGATGTCAGATCGCCGAGTTGGGCGAAATTGCGCCAAGTGGTGATCGGCACGATGCACCACGACGATGACGTCGCCGCTGTACGGGCCTCGTTCGGTCTCGGAGCATCGTTCGCCGACCCCGAGTTGCACACGCTGTCGCTGACGGATGCCACGTTCCCGCTCTCCAGCGAGCGCTATCTCGAGTTCGTCGGACCGACGGGCACCACCGGGCCGGTGGCGTCCTGGCTCGCCAAGGTCGGAGGTCGCGGAGGTTTCGTGCTCTCCGTCCAGCATCCCGATGCCGCTGGTGTCCGCCAGCGCTGCATCGCCAAGGGTGTCCGTGTCGCCATCGATACGGAAGCATTCGGCAAGCCGGTGCTGCAACTGCACCCCAAGGACGTCGGGCTGGTGTTGGAGATCGACGGCATCACCGAACCATCGGTGTGGTTCTGGGACGACATCAACCCTGGTGTTGAACCGTCCGCGAGCGTGGACGAGATCATCGGGGTCGAAGTGCCCGTCGCCGATCCGACGGCAATGACCGCGTTGTGGCTCGAACTGCTCGACCTCGGCGAAGCGTCGGCGCCGAACGAGATCGATCTCGGTGGTGCCTGGGTGCGGTTCACCCCTGGTGGTCCGTCGACGAATTGGACCGTCGTGTTGCACCGTTCCGGGGACGCAGCGGTGGACCCCGGGCTTGCCGGGGTCACGTTCGAACTCGTCTGAGGCGGCAACGCCATGACGACCGAAACCGAACCGAAAGCGGAGGACGAGACCGTGCATCGAGCAACTTCCAGAGTTGAAGTCATCGAATCGGCGGTGACGTTCTGGGCGACTCACCTCTTCCCGAGGACGAACCTGCAGATGGTTCGCCGCACGGATGGAACGCTGATCCTCAGCACCGGCCGGGACCGCATCCTCATCGTGACGGGAAACTCTCTTGCCAACGCCGAGCTGGTTTTCGGCGCGGCGGCCGCCGGAGTGCCCGTCTGCCCGGTCAGCCCGCAGTACGTGATGGGCGTCGCGGGCCAGCACGGGCCTCTGCTGCATGTCGTCGGCCTGCTGCAGCCGACGATCGTCTTCGCCGAACAGGTGGGCCCGATCGCCGCGGCACTCCGCAAGGTGCTGCCCGATGAGGCCACCGTCATCTGTACCGACCCGCAGCACTGGCCTGGCGCAGTGGATTGGCAGGACGTGCGGTGCGTCGAACGCCGTCGGTCAGGAGGAGCACCATGAGCGCATCCGTCTTCGTCCTCGGAGGCCATCAGACCGACTTTGCCCGCAACTACGCCAGACAGGGTCAGGAGATCTCCGACCTCGTTGGCGACGTCGTCGACGGCACACTCGCCGCAGCTCGGGTGGAGGTCTCCGAGATCCAGTCGATCCACGTCGGCAACGCCTTCGGGCAGTTGTTCAAGGGACAGGGCCAGCTCGGAGCGATGCCGGCGACCGTCCGCCCGGAACTGTGGGGCATTCCAGCGGCGCGACACGAGGCCGCCTGCGCATCCGGGAGCATCGCTATCCTCTCGGCGATGGCCGAGATCGAGGCCGGCCGCTACGACGTTGTCCTCGTCGTCGGCGCGGAACAGCAGCGCAACGTACCTGGCGACATCGCCGCCCAGCATCTCGGAGCGGCGGCATGGATCGGCCACGAGGGCCAGGAGGCGACGTTCATGTGGCCGTACATGTTCGACAAGCAGATCGACATTTACGACGAGCGTTACGGCATCTCCTACGAGCATCTCATCGCCATCGCCAAGACGAACCTGCTCAACGGCAAGCACAACCCGAATGCCCAGACCCGCCGATGGTCGTTCGACGAATGCAGCTTCACCGATGACGATCACGCCAACCCGGTGATCGAGGGCCGCGTGCGTCGCCAGAACTGCGGGCACGTCACCGACGGGGGTGCCGGCGTCGTCCTCGCCTCGGAACGCTTCGCAGAAGAGCATCGCCGGCGCAGCGGTGCGACGGCGCGTCCAGCGTTGATCGAAGGGTGGGGACACACCACCGCCGGCCTGTCGTTCGAGTCAAAGGTCAAGCGCAGCGTCGGCGAGCGCTACGTGCTGCCGGACGTCCGCCGGGCGATCACCGACGCCTATGGGCGGGCGGGGATCGCCGGACCCGAAGACCTCGACGGCATCGAGACGCACGACTGCTTCTCGATGACGGAGTACATGGCGATCGACCACTTCGGGATCACCGAACCGGGCGAGAGCTGGAAAGCGGTCGAGGACGGCACGATCGCCGCCGACGGACGGCTGCCGATCAACCCGAGCGGCGGTCTCATCGGCCCCGGCCACCCGGTCGGAGCGACGGGTGTGCGTATGCTGCTCGACGCCACCAAGCAGGTCACCGGCACGGCAGGCGACTACCAGGTGGACGGCGCCAAGCGCTTCGCGACGTTGAACGTCGGCGGCTCGGCGACCACCGCCGTGAGCTTCGTCGTCGGAGCGGCATCGCCATGACGGAAGCGTTCATCTGCGACGCCGTCCGCCCACCGCGGGGTAAGGCATCGCCGAAAGGCGGGCTGTTCGACTACGCGCCGACGCAGTTGCTGGTGCGCCTCCACGAGGAGATCCGCGCCAGGTCTGGTCTCGATCCGGGCGCCGTCGACGACGTCATCGGGTGCGCCTCGCAGAACGACGAGCAGGGCGCCAACATCGCCAAGACCTCTGCATTGCTCGGCGGTTGGGGTGACAACGTCCCGGGAATGACGGTCAATCGCTTCTGCGCATCGGGCATCGAGGCGGTCAACCTGGCTGCTGCGCGGGTCAAGAGCGATGGGGCTGGCGTGCTGCTGGCCGGCGGCGTCGAATCGATCTCCCATGTGCCGATGTACTCGGACAACGGGCCGCTGTTCTGCGATCCGGCGACCGTCGATGCGATCGGCTCGGTCGAGATGGGCATCGCAGCCGACATCGTCGCCACGATCGAAGGGTTCGAACGGCCGGAGCTGGATGCCTTCGGGGTGTCGACGCAGACAAAGGCGGCTGCCGCATGGGCGCAGCAGCGGATCGCCCGCTCCGTCGTGCCGATGGAACGCTGCGGACGCGAGCCGTTCGCCCACGATGAGCACATCCGTGCGGACACCACCCACGAGGCGCTCGCCGCGCAGCAGCCGCTGTTCGCCGAGATCGGTCTCGGCGGCCAGGACGACCGCGCCCACAGCAGGCTCAGTGATCTCGGCGAGATCCGTCACCTGCACACCCGTGGTACGTCACCGTCGCTCGCCGATGCCGCAGGTCTGCTCGTCGTCGCATCAGGCGAGGCAGCTGCGAAGTTCGGGCTCCGGCCGCGCGCCAGGATCGTCGCCTCAGAGCGCCTGCGTCGACCCGGTCACAATGCTGACCGCGGGGCAGCTCGCCGTCGAGAAGCTCCTCGCCAGGCAGGGGCTGCACCCGGACGACATCGACGTCTTCGAGTTCGCCGAGGCCTTTGCTGCGCTGTGCCTGCGGTTCCAGCGCGACCTCGGCGTCGACGACGACCGCTTCAACCCCAACGGAGGCACGATCGCCATGGGGCACTCCTTCGGCGCAACCGGTGCGATCCTGACGATGGGTCTCGTCGACGAACTCGAACGTCGCCGCGCCCGTCGAGGTGTCATCGCCGTCAGTGGGGCGGCTGGCCTCGGTTGCGCAGCGCTCGTCGAACTCGTCGACGCGTGAATCGCCGAGTTCGGTCGCACTGATGGACACGCCGCTCTCCGTCGTCGTTCCGTTGTGGCAGGACAGGCCGCCGCAGGAGAACCTCGAACTTGCCGCGCACGCCGACCGCCTCGGCTACGGCGAACTGTGGATCGGGGAGATGGCCACCTACGACGCCTTCGCACTCGGCACCGTCATCGGCCTGCAGACTGCGCGCATCAGCCTCAGTCTCGGGCCGTTCGCCGTCGCTGTCCGCACGCCGATGACAGTCGCGATGGGTGCCGCCTCTGTCGCCGATCTCGTCGGCCGCCAGGTGGGCGTCACCCTGGGTACATCGAGCGACGTGGTTGTCGAGGAATGGCACGGGCGCTCACGCGCCAAGTCGTCTACGGCGCTCGCCGAGCATGCAGCGGCGACTCGCTCGCTGCTCGCCGGCGACAAGACCGACGTGCGCGACACCGTCGTCAGCAGTCGCGACTAGCGGCTGAGACTGCCAGCGGTGCAGGGGCCGTTGTCGATCGCCGCTTTCGGTCCCGCAGCCGTACGCATCGCAGCGACGGCAGGCGACCACATGCTGCTCAACATGCTCACGCCGACAGCGGCAGGTCGCCTCTGCGCTGATCTCGCCGCTGCTGCCCGAACCGCCGGACGGCCGGTGCCGCGCACGGCGATCTGGCTCGCAACGGCGGTCGAACCGACGCCGGACACGATCACCCAGATCAGCCGTGGCAAGGTCGGGTACCTGGCGGCTCCGGGTTACGGCGAGATGTTCATCGAGGCCGGTTTCGGCAACCTCGTCGCCTTCGCCCGCACCCGTCCGCATCCCCGCGATCTATTGGCGGCGATCAACCCGGACGTCGTCGATTCGGTCGGGCTCGTCGGATCGTCTGAGCACATCGCCGAGCGAATCGCCGAGTATCACGCGGCCGGCGTCGACGAGGTCTGCATCGTGCCGGCGACAGCCGGGGACGACGGCGGCCGACGCACGCTCGAAGCACTCGCCCATATCGGAAGGAGCGACTGATGCCTGACGCCGACGTTGCTGTCCAACACCTCGACGCCGACAGCGTTGCGCTCGTCACCGGAGCCGCCAACGGCATCCGACGGCACAGCGACGGGCGAGCAGTCATGAACGCCGGCGCCGAGCCGGTGCAGGCGTCAGCCGTTGATCAGTTCGCTGGACGGCGCCCAACAGGCGTGGGTGCCGGAGCTGATGCGCTCCGGAAGGGTGATCCTGGCGATCGGGCCCTCGGTGATGTCGGAGGCGTCGAAAACCCAGCATTCGCTGCGATCGTTCGGCATGTCGGTCACGAAGGTCATGAGATAGCCGTCGTCCTCAGCCGTCGCGCCTGATCGCGGAGCCATCGGCGCCTCGCTGACGTAGACACCCTCCGGGCAGGCGAAGCGCTGCGTCGCCCCGGTCTCCACATCGAGCTTGACGAGCCCGTCGAACAGGAACCAGTCCGGCTTGCTGGTCACGCCGTAGGTGTAGCGGTATGGCTTGCCCACGTGGTTCGGGTTGATCGTCCCGAACTCCATCAGGCGGTCGTCGATGAACTCCTCTTTCGTCTGTCCGGTGCGCAGGTTGAGCCGCCAGCGATACGGACGCGGCTCGATGCGGGCGTTGTCGATGAAGCGGTACACCGAGCGGAACTCGTCGTCAGTGGGCAGCCGGTCCGGCATCGGGTGCATCTGGTGGAATCCGTCGAGGACGATCTCGTCACCGTCCTCATATGCATTGATCCAATGGAGGACGAACGTCGGCGACGCATCGAACCACTGGATGTCAGCCGGCGAACCGTGCCGCGGCACGACGGCGAGACGTGTCGCCAGATCGGGGAAGAAGCGCACCGCATGCACACCGCGTTCGAGTCCGTCAGGGTCCCAGAACATCGGGCAGTCGTTGAGGATCGCGTAGTGCTCGGTGAAGGCCATGTCGTGCGGCAGGCGCGGTCCCGGCAACTCGATCGGGATGTAGTCCGTCAGCCGGTGTTCGGCATCGACGACGCCGTAGTGCATGTACGGTGCCTGCTTCGAGTAGTTGAAGAACATCATCTCCCCGGTCGATGTATCGACCTTCGGGTGCGCCGAGATGCCCACAGCGGACGGGAACCCGCCGCCCCACGATTCGGTCCCGAGCTGCTCCAACGTCCGCGGGTCCAACCGATATGCCTCGCCGCACTGGTAGTGCGTCGTCACCGCCAGCCCGCCGTGCACGACGACATCGGTGCTCGACGCATCCTTGAGGCGGGTCCGTGCACCCCAACCATCGCGCAGCGAACGGCTCGGCCGCTCCATGATCCCGGCCCACAGCGGCCCTCCGGCTTCGCGCTCGGCCTCGAAACCCTCGGTACGGACGAATCGATTGCGGTAGTCCGCCGTGCCGGCGCGAAAGCTGAGCATGTGCAGCATGCCATCGCCGTCGAAGGGGTGATACCGGCCGATCGAGTCGTGAAGTGGGTTCTCGGTGTTGCGGAGGTACACGCCGTCGAGGTCGTCCGGCAACTCACCGACCACGTCGAGATCGGTCGCGTCGAACTCGGAGTGCTGCGGCCGCCACGGTCCCGAACGGTACGGATGATCGTCATCCTTGCGGAGGTTCGTGGCATACCTGGCGACCAGACGGACATCCATCGGGTATCTCCTCTGACTCGAGCTACTTCAATTGTGATAGTATCGCTGCGGCTGACCGTGAACAAGTCGGGCAATGACGAAAGAAGATCGCTATGGTGGCGCAGTGAGCGCACGCACTGCACCGGACCCTTCGAGCGCTCAGAGGTCCAAGCGGATGAAAGAGACGCCGAACGCGCTCGGCAGAAGCCTCCTCATCCTCGGCGACCACCGCAATCTGAACATCATCCTCGAAGCGTTCCGCGAGGCACGCCGATTCGGTGACTGGCAGGAACGTCTGGACATCTCCGATCCGGTACTGGCCGGGCGCTTGCGGTCGCTGGTGGCCGACGGCATCTTCACCACGATCCCGTACAACAACGCCCCGCTGCGGCACGAGTACCGTCTGACCGAGCGCGGCAGGGAGTTATGGCACGTCTTCGTCGCGCTGTGGATGTGGGAGGCAAGGTGGGCCAACGAGCGCGGCAACGGCCGGCGAACGCTGATCCACGATGTCTGCGATCATCCCTGTTCTCCGCTGCTCGGCTGCTCGGCCTGCGGCGCCCTGGGTGTCACGCCCAGGGACACGTCGGCAAAGGTGAGCGGCGATTCGTTCGAGCGAAGCAACCCGTCACGGCGCTACCGGCGGGCGGCGAGAGCCGGCGACCCGGTGACGGATCATCAGACGATGATCGCCACTGACCTATTGGGCGACCGTTGGAGCATGTCGGTGATGGCTGCAGCCTTCCTGGGGACGCGACGATTCTCCGACTTCCAGCAACAATTGGTGACGATCCCGCCGCTGACGCTCGCCGACCGACTGAAGCTCTTCGTCGATCAGCAGCTGCTCCGCCGCGTCCCGATCGCCGAGGGCGCCAAGCGCATGGAATACCACCTGACGCCGAAGGGATTGGACTTCTTCCCGGCGCTGGCGGCCATCGTCGCGTGGACCAACCTGTGGCTCACGGAGGACCAACCGCACCCGATCGTCATCGTGCACAACACCTGCGGAAACGTCTTCGAGCCGTGCTTCGGATGCAATGTGTGCGGCAAGCGACTCGCCCGTCGTGAGATCCACTTCGATAATCAACGTCGGGGACTATCGCCACAACTACGGAAGTAAGAACTCGAATCAGGAGGGGAGCTGCCGTGGGGACGGTGTCATGGATTCCGCTACTGGTCGCGATGGTGGCGATCGTCGCGCTGACGGGCGTGACGATGGCGATCTCGCTACGACTCTCCAACTGGGGCGTCGTCGACACGTTCTGGGGTCTCGGCTTCGTCGTCATCGCCCTGTCGTCGTTTCTCATCTCGATCAACCGAGGAGATCCGGGCCGCCGGCTGGTCGCTCTGCTGGTGCCGATGACATGGGGCCTGCGCCTCGCCGGATATCTCCACTGGCGAAACCACAACAAGCCGGAGGACCCTCGCTACACGGCGCTGCTACGCAGGCGGACCGGCCCACTGATCCCATTTGTCATCAAGACCATCTTCTAGGCCCAGGGATGGGTGATGTGGGTGGTGGCGATCCCGATCAGCGCGGCGATGTTCGAGCGCCATCCGGTGAACACGATCACATCGATCGGGCTGGCGCTCGCGACGATCGGTCTGTTCTTCGAAGCGGTCGGCGATCTGCAATCGGCGAAGTTCAAGTCCGACCCCGTCAACGTCGGCGCGTTGATGGATCGTGGCCTGTGGTCGTGGACCCGGCACCCGAACTACTTCGGGGATCTGTGCGTGATGTTTGCGTTGTGGATCATCGCCTGCGGATCATGGGTCGGGATGCTGACCATCTTCGCTCCCGTACTGATGACGCGCATGCTGGTAACGAAGACGGGGAAGCGAATGCTCGATCGGCGCTTGGCGCGTACCCGCGGCGAGGCCTACGTCGAGTATGCGGCGCGCACCAGTGGGCTGATCCCGCGCCCACCGCTGAAGCTCGCCCGCCCGAGCGCAACGGTGGCGCCCGACAGCAAATCCGCATCGACGGGTTGACGGCCGCCACGTGTGTGTTGTACAAATAAGTATTGTTACGCAAGTGACAAAGGCCTGCTCGGTGTCGTTGCCACGAGGCCGCGCCGACATCCTCGGGGGGAGGCTGACAGGTGCTCGAAGTCAGAGATCTCTTTCTTCGGTTCGGCGGCGTGACGGCGCTCGACCGCATCAGTTTCACGGTCGCCGACAACCAGATCTGCGGGCTGATCGGACCGAACGGCGCCGGCAAGACCTCGCTGTTCAACTGCGTGACCCGCGTCTACCGCCCGAGTGCCGGCACGATCGCCTTCGACGGGATCGACATGCTGGGCCTCCGGCGCCACCAGATCGTCAAACAGGGCGTGGCACGGACGTTTCAGAACCTCGTACTCTTCCCGTCGATCACGGTGATGCAGAACACGATGGTCGGCACCCACTCGCGCCGGACGCCGCACCTGCTGCCGTCAGCGGTCAACTGGCCGTCAACGCGGGTGGCACAACGGCGCCTGGAGTCGGAAGCCGGGCTCATCCCGCACACCGGCACGATCAGCGTCGACGACCGGATCATCGCCAAGCCGGGGCCGACGAGATGCTGCGCCGCGGCCTCGGTCTCGTCCCGCAGGGTCGCGGCACGATGACGGCGATGACGGTCTGCGACAACCTCAGGGTCGGGGCGATCAGCAGGTCGGACGCTTGCGAAATCGCCGATGACATCGAGCGGTGGTGCATCGTCTTCCCGCCACTCGCCAACCGTCGCAACCAGATCGCCGGCACGCTGTCCGGCGGCGAGTCGACCGGGCCAAGGACGTGATCATCCGCGACGGGATGAACATCGCACCAGCCGAACTGGAGACGATGATCGCCAGCCACCCGGCAGTGGCCGAGGTCGCCGTCGTCGGGTTTCCCGACGAAGTGCTCGGCGAGAAGGTGTGCGCCGTCGTCACCCCATTGCCCGGACAGGCGATCACCCTCTTGGACGTCATCACCCATCTCCGAGCGCAGGACATCGCGACCTACAAGCTTCCGGAGCGCCTCGAACTGCGCGACGTGCTGCCACGCAACCCCGTTGGCAAGATCCTCAAACGTCGACTGCGCGATGAGATCCGCGACGGGATCGATCAGCAGAGCACAGCGTCTTTGAACACCAGCGACGGCTCGAGCCGGCCCGTCGATGGATGAGACCGCCGGGACACTGCTCGCCGACTCGCTCCGCCGAGGTGGCGACCACGTCGCTCTCCGAGCAAACGGGCAGGTCCGCTCGCACCGGGAGGTGCTGTCCAACGCCGCCCGATTCGCCAACGCCCTCGCCGGGTCTGGCCTGCACCCAGGAGACCACGTGGCATTGATGATCGCCGATCGTGTCGAGGCGGTCGAGGCCTACGTCGGCTGCCTCATCGGCGGGTTCCCCGCCGTCCATGTGAACGACCGCCTCACCGCGCGCGAGGTCCGACCGATCCTTGCGGACGCGGACGCCAGAGCATTCGTCTACACCGACAGCGTGTCGGACCGGGTCGCCGATCTCCCCACTGATGCAGCCGTGTCGGTGATCGCCATCGGCTCGCCGTGCGACGGTGCGCATGCCGTGTGGACATCGTTGATCGCCGCCGCACGACCCGACGTTCCCGTTGTCTCCCGGCAGGCGGACGACCTGACGATCATCGGATACACCATCGGCACGACCGGCTCACCGAAGGGCGTGATGCACACGCAGCGGTCGATGCGCATCCTCCAACACATGCCGGTGCACTTCGACATCCGCCCACGGAGCCGCTGCGCCTTCACCCGCACACTCCCGTTCGTCGCCGGCATCTGGGGTGTGCTGCTCCGCACCTGTTCCTCGGGGGCAATTCGCCGTCTTCGGAATCCCCGACGAACGCTGGGGTGAAACGGTCGTCGCCGTCACCGTCGTTTCCGAACGGGCGCTCGACGAAGCAGCGATCATCCGCTTGGCACGAGAACGCGTTGCCTCCTACAGGAAGCCGACCCAGGTCCGTTTCACGGAGGCGCTGCCTCGCACCGCAAGCCTGAAGATCGACAAACCGGCACTACGACGACAGTGGAACGCAGAGACTTAAACAACAGTAGTGTTCAGCCTTTTTCACCGCTTTCTTGCGGGACTGGAGGCCGACAGAAAGGGGGACATCGATGACCTACCGGGTGATCCAATGGGCAACGGGATCGATCGGCAAGACCTGTCTACGCGCCGTACTCGACTCGCCGGACTGCGAGTCGGTCGGACTGCGCGTCCACAGCGATCGCAAGGTCGGCGAGGATGCCGGCGCTATCGCCAGGCGCCGTCAGACGGGCGCGGTCGGGACGACGGATGTCGAGGAGATCTCCGCCCTCGACGCCGACGTCGTCATTCACACCCCCCGACTGCAGGTGCCGTACGAACAGTTCGACGACGAGCTCTGCCGCCTCCTGCGCAGCGGCAAGAATGTCATCACCACCGCCGGCAACCACTACCCCGAGCCCACGGCAAACGG
>JAYTOR010000236.1:0-29442 GCA_043747685.1 Actinomycetota bacterium | reverse complement strand
TGGAGTGCCTGGGCGAGGGCCTTCGCCGCCGCCAGTCCCACCCGCATGCCGGTGAACAGACCAGGTCCGACATCGACGGCGATGCAGCCGATCTCGCTGATCTCGATATCGGTCTGCTGACAGAGGAATTCGACGCCCGGCATCAGCGTCTCGACATGACGGCGGCCCCGTGCCACCTCGAACAGACCGATCACACCCTCGTGGCCGCCGATCGCCACGCTGATCTGCTCGGTCGCCGTTTCGATACCGAGGATCAGCACGACGACGCCTTGCGTACAGCCGTTTCGAGAGCCGCCCACCGCGGTGCCCATACGGAGCCGAACGGTCGGAGGCCGATGGTCCTGCAGTTGAAACTGTCTCCGTCTCCATCTACGACTCCGTCGTCTTCGTGGTCGTCTCCGTCTCCGTCAAGTTCGACTTCCAGCCGGATCTGCAGATGGTCGCCGAGCGTGCTGCCGAGGACGTCTCCCCATTCGACGAGCACTATTCCGTTCGATTCGAGCAGTTCGCCAAGTGCCAGGTCAGCGACTTCGAGCAGGCGATCGAGGCGGTAGAGATCGGCGTGGTGGAACTCGATCCTGCCAGTGTCGTAGGAGTGCACGAGTGTGAACGTCGGGCTGGTGATCGGTTCCGTGACGCCGAGTGCCCGGCCGAATCCCTGGGCAAATGCGGTCTTACCTGCACCCATCTCGCCGGCGAGGACGATCAGGTCGCCGGCTCTGGCGACACCTGCGACAGCGGCAGCGACGGCATGCGTGGCGGCGAGTGAAGTGGTGCGGACCTGAAGCACGGTCGACAACGTTAGCCCGGCGGCCGACCGAGTGGTAGGGGCGGGTCAGAACTCACGTCGTCGATCAGTCGTCGATCAGTCGTCGATCAGGCGTCGATCGATTCGCTTGCTGATCGCACAGGTCACCTCGTACGGGATCGTGTCCAGGCGTAAGGCCCATTCCTCGGCACGGATACGCTCGTCGCCCTGGCGTCCGAGCAGCACGACCTCGTCACCGGCAACGACATGATCGTCGCCGCAGTCGACCATCAGCTGATCCATCGTCACGACACCGACGATCGGCCGGCGGCGCCCCCCGATCAACACGTGTCCCCCCGTTTGGAAGAGCCGGCGCGGGACGCCGTCGGCATAGCCGATCGGAACCGTCGCCACGTTCGTCTGACTGTCGAAACGGTGGCGCAACCCATAGGAGATGCGGTCCTGCTCAGCGACCCGTTTGACGAACGAGACGCGTGCCTTCAGCGACATCACCGGCTCGAGGTCGCCACACAACGACGCCACTCCGTCGCCGGGCTCGATGCCGTACATGGCGATACCGAGCCGGACGAAGCTATGACGCGAAGCCGGATGTGCAAGCGCACCTGCCGAATTCGCCGCATGGACGACGATCCGCTGACGATCGCTCGCCGCTTCCATCACCTTCGCCAGGCTCTCGTCGAACTGCCGCAACTGCGAATCCGTGTACGGATCGTCCGGCTCGTCGGCGATCGCCAAGTGGGTGAACAGGCCGGCAAGGCGTATACCGTCAGCCGCCTCGATGTGCTTGACAAGCGTCGCCACCTCGTCAGGTCGGCATCCGACCCGGTGCATGCCGGTGTCCACCTTGATGTGCACGCCGACAGCTGTACGACGGGTTCGGCCGGCGGAACTGGCTGCCTGCTCGAACGAGTCGATCGACGCGCTGTCGTATACCGTGGGTGTCAGGCCGTGCGCCACGATGTCAGCGGACTGTTCGAGTGGTTGCTGTGACATCAGCAGGATCGGTGCCGTGATCCCAGCTTCGCGCAACTCGATCCCCTCTTGGACGAGGGCCACCCCGAGACCGACAGCGCCGGCGTCCAGTGCTGCTCTGGCGACTGCCTCCGCGCCGTGGCCGTATCCGTCGGCCTTGACGACAGCGAGCACACCGGCAGGCGCCACCAGCCGGCGGACGACCTGCACGTTGTGGCGGACCGCTCGGAGATCGATCTCCGCCCAGGCCCATCGGGTGTTATCCATGCCGCACGCCAGCGGTCTCGTCAAGGTCGGCGAGGACTCGCGGGATGAGGTCGATCAGATCGGAGGCAATGAGCCCTCTCGACGGGCCGAGTCTGCCGGCGGCACCGTGGATATAGGCGGCTGCGGCCGCTGCCCGAATCGGCACCATTCCTTCTGCGAGCAGTGCGGCGAGGATACCGCCGAGCACGTCTCCGGTGCCGGCGGTCGCCAACCTGGCATCACCGGCGCGCACCGCCAGCACCTGGCCTCCCGGCTCGGCCACGAGCGTCGTCGGCCCTTTCAACAGCACGACTGCGCGCGTGTCGAAGGCCAGACGACGCACCGATGTCAAGCGGTCAGGATCCGGCATCTCGCCTGTGAGCAGGCGGAACTCGCCGTCATGCGGCGTCAGGACCGTGGGTGCCGTGCGCTGGCGCAATGCTGCGGGGTCACCGTGGCTGTGTCGGGAAAATGCGTACAGGCCATCGCCATCGATCACCAGCGGGGTCGGTGCGTTGAGCACGATGTGGCGCACGCTGGCGCTGGTGGTCTCTTCACGACCGACGCCTGGCCCGATCAACAGGGAGTGGATCTTGCCGAGTTCAGCGAGCACGTCTGACGCCCACCCGGTTGACGGCAAACCTCTGGTGACGGCTTCGATCGGTGCATGTGGCGGCACATCGACCCCGGGGGTCGCCAGGCGCACCATGCCGGCGCCGGCCCGCTGCGCCGCTGCGGCGGCGAGGTAGGCGGCGCCCGACATGCCCCTGCTGCCGGCGACGACGGAGACCGCCGACTGCCACTTGTGTGCTGCCGTCGAGCGGCTCGGCAGCCAGTCGATGATGTCGGAGCGTTCGACGAGATGCATCCGCGGCGGCGTGGCACCGCGTTCCACGGACAATCCGATGTCAGCAACTTCGATGGTGCCGGCAAGCGTCGCACCGGGCTCGAGCACCAGCCCCGGCTTCAATGCGGCGAACGTCACGGTGTGGTGCGCCGGCATCACGCCGGACGATGAAGCACCTGTCTGGCCATCGACTCCGGAAGGAATGTCGACGGCGAGAACGATTGCCCGACCGACGTCCGGCGGCGTCCAAATCCCGCGAAACCCTGTCCCGTACGCAGCATCGATGATCAGATCGGCGTCGATGCGCTCCGGCAGTCTGGAGTCTGCTGAGAACACGGTGACCTGTGCTCCGCGAGCACGCAGCCTGGCGGCGGCGACTCGGCCGTCGTTACCGTTGTTGCCCTTGCCGGCGATCACCACGACCCGCCGGCCATAGGTACCGCCGAGCAGTCGAGCCGCGGTTCTGGCAACGGCCGCTCCGGCGCGTTCGATCAGCACATCGACCGGCTCCGGCGCCGCCGCGTCGATGGCATTCATTTCATCTGGAGTGACGACGGGACGCATCCCATGAGCGTATGCGCCGTTCGGCCGCACGCAAGTACCACCCGATCGGCCGCACGAACGGAGTCCGAGCGACCAATACTCGCAGCTGGTTTGGTCTCAATGCCCACCTCCGTATCATCGATCCCGTGCCGATGTGCGGATGACATGAGCAGCGTGAACGACCCGTCGATAGCCGAACGATCGATATGCCTGGCGTAATCGGGATCGGGGTCGATGCCGTCGACATCGAGCGCTTCCGACGAGCGTTACAACGCACGCCGACGATGCTCAACCGATTGTTCACCGACTCCGAGCGCGCCGACGCTGGCAGGCGCCCGGACCCCGTCCCATCATTGGCTGCGAGATTCGCTGCCAGAGAAGCGACGATGAAAGCGCTCGGGCTCGGGCTCGGTGCATTCGGGTTCCACGACGTCTACGTCGTGCGCGCCGAATCAGGCGCACCATCGCTCGTTGTGCGCAGCCGCGCCGCCGAACTGGCATGGCAGCAAGGCATCACCCAATGGCACCTCTCGTTGACGCACACCGACGGTGTGGCCATCGCCTTTGTCACTGCAAGCTGATCGGCGGCAGGTGAGGCATTCGTGTCACGTTGTCAACGTTTGCGTCGGTTGCAGAACCGTCGGGTCAACGGAGACGGACCGAGAGGCAGGTGACACACCCCTCCAGTTTCTCGTACTCGCTGATGTCGACGATCACCGGCCGGTAGCCGAAATCGGCGAGCATCGCTGCAGTCTGTGGGCAATCGGCCGCCATCAACAGATCGCATCCGCCGAGCAACACAACGTGGGCTCCGGATTCTTCTGGAACGGCGAGAAACCGTTCGAAGATGGTGGGGTCGTCGACGACAGGAAGATATCCGATCACCGTTCCATCCGGCAACGCGGTGACGGCTGATTTGAGGTGTAGCACCTTCGTCAGCGGGACCGTGACAACGGTCGCTCCGAGTGGCTCGAGGAGTGCCGCCAGTTGACGAATGCCTTCGACGTTGGTCCGACCACCGCACCCGACATAGACCGTGTTGCCGACTTTGAGTACATCTCCCCCGTCGAGTGTGCCGGGCGAGATGATTCGTTCGATCGAGTAGCCGAGCCCTTCGATCGTCGCCTCGGCACCTGCTGTCTCGGCAATCCGTTTGTCGGCACCCGAGTGGGCGATGACGGCGAGATAGTGGAACACCACCATCGTGTCCTCGATAAAGACGGCATCCGGACACTCGTCCGCCGGCGGCACCTCAATGGTCTCCCACCCGGAACTGCGCAGCGCATCGACGTACCGCTCCCACTGCACGACGGCAAGTTCGGCGTCGACAGCCGTTCGTTCGAGATACGTGACGATCCCATCCGCGAGCCGAGGGCCTGGCCGGCGAACGAGCGCTCGCATCGCTGGTTGCTCTCGTCGGTCGTCGGTCATCCATGCACCATACCGAACGCTGCCGTCCGTCCCGATCGACCGCTCAGCTGCGCCAGCGGTTGGCGATCTCACTGATCGGTGACACCAGCAGATCAGTGACGTCGACGTCGCCGAGCAGGTCGTCGCGGAACGTTCCCTCGGTCTCTGTCACCCAGTCGACAAGGCGGTCGTAGCGACGGTCGTAGCCCTGCAACACGCCGCGCAGCACGCCCGGGGAGAGCCGCTCGTGCACGGCGATATGCAACAGGGTGATGCCCGTCGTCGTCGAACCCTTGACCTCCGGGACGAGGATGAAGACCCGACCATCGGCGCGCCCTCTGGCGACCAATACCTCGCGCTCACTGGCAACACGGCGCTTCGTGCCGATCAGCCGTCCGCCCTGCTCGGCGCGTGAACGGATCCCCGTGGAAATGCCTCCACGATCGATCACCGTGATCGTCGCTGTCGGACTCGAAGGGTCACCATCGATGCGATACCGCGTGAAGCCGGTGACGGCCAACACCGCTGGATCGAGATCGGCGAGGATCTTCAGCGCCCGATAGGCGACACGATCACGGCCGGCGCCAGCACTGAGCAGTTCCTGCACCAATGGACGATCGAGCACGCCTTCGTCCGAACGCGAGATCCCCACGGTCACGGTCTTCGCCTGATGCTTGATGGCGTCGATCGGGCGGGTCAACTGTTCGATCGCACGCGTCAATGCGGCCGTGACATCATCGATCAGCGCGGCAGGCGTAGCGACTTTGCCACTCGCCAACTGGAACGACTCGAGCGGTGCGTCCGACATCACGTCGCGGAGCAATGACACCACGCGAACCGCCGCTGACGCATCCAGATGGCCGTCGTACAACCCCACACGCAACCCGTCGAAGAACTGTTCAGCCGGCACGGCAATCGTCGCGCGGAGTTCACCCAACACGACCGCACCCGAGCGGTCACCTTCGACACCGATCTCGATCGCCTGCCGCGCCTCACGAAGTGGCCGTGCCGACGCATCGATCGCAAGTGCGGCTTCGTAGCCGAAGAGATGCCCCACCATCGCCGACAGCACGAAGGCAATCGAGGTGTCGATCGGCGGCACGTTGATGACCCTGAGGGCGGCGTTGAAGCGCTCCTCTCCTTCGGTGGCGATGACGATCGGAGCGGCCTTGTGCGCCCGGAAGATCGCCACTTCCTTGGCGACGTCGTCCGCTGTCCCACCGACGAGTCCTGCGGCGCAGACGAGGATCAACGGCTCGCATGACAGGTCGATGTGCTTCTTGTCCTCGATGATGTCGCAGGAGATCGATTTGTAGCACAGCTCCGACAGTTTGATCCTGACCTCTTCAGCTGCGACCTTGTTCGAGCCGCTACCGACGACAGCCCAGTAGCGCCGCTGCGGGGCGAAGGACCGCGCTGCTTCGGCAATGACCTCGCGTTGGGCGAGCACCTCACGAAGCGCCCCGGGGAGCGAACGCAGCGAACGCAGTAGCGTGTCTCGACGCCCGTCGGAACTGACACCGGCGGCCTCGGTGATCGAGCAGGCGAGGAGCGCACCCGCTGCGACCTGCGCGTAGAACGCCTTCGTCGACGCCACGCTCATCTCGACGTCACGTCCGTCAGACGTGTAGAGCACGCCGTCCGCCTTGTCGGCAAGGTCGCTGCCGCGACGGTTGACGATGCCGATGACCACAGCGCCGCGACCCCTGGCGAGATCGACAGTGCGATTGGTGTCGGTCGTGGTGCCACTTTGGCTGACGGCGATGATCAGTGTGTCAGTCATGTCGAGGCGCAAACGGAAGCCGGACAATTCCGTTGCCGTGATGGCGCCGATATCGAAGGCATCGCCTGCCAGTTCGGTCAGCACGGCCGCCATCGACTGGCCGGCGACGGCTGCCGTTCCCTGTCCGATCACCAACACCTTGCGAATGGACCCTGCTCGCAACCGCCGGAGCACCGTCTCCGGCATCGCCAGAGCGCCGACGACGCTGCGGACGACGCCGTCAGCCTCGACCAGCCGTCCGCGCAGCGTCTTGTGCAGACTGGCCGGTGCCTCCAACAATTCTTTGAGCAGGAAGTGGGGTGCCGACCCACGATCGATGTCGCGTGTCGTCACTTCGGTCATGGCGATGTCGTCTTCATCGAGCGGCATTTCGGTTCCGTCATATGCGAGGCGACGGATGCCGGCGAGTTCCCCGGCATGTTCGCCGTCGAGGACGAACACCTGACCGCGGCTGCCGGGCTGATCGGCATGAGCCGGTGTCTCCCCGTCCATACGCACGTACTGATTCGTCATCTCGACAAGGCCGTACGGCTCGCTGGCGGCGATGAAGCAGTCCTCGGCGAGCCCGACGTACAACGCCTGGCCACTGCCGCGCTGGGCCAGTAGTAAGCGGTTCGGGGAGATGGCCGACGCTGCGCCGATCGCCACCGAGCCGTCGAAGCTCGACACCGTTCGGCGAAACCCTTCCACGAGATCGCCGGCTGCTGCGGTGTGACGCGACGTCAGCGCTGGGATGACCTTGGCGTCGGTGGTGATCGTCGCCGGTATACGCAAGCCGTGGGCGGCGGTGAGATCGGCATGGTTGTCGACGTCCCCATTGAGCGCTCCGACAACATAGGGCCCGGCCTGGACGAGTCCGTCCTCCTCCTGGTTGACGGGATGGGCGTTGGCCTCGCTGATGATCCCGACGCTGGCCCACCGGGTGTGCGAGAGCACCGACAGTCTGGCGGTCGGGGCTCGAAGTGCCGCCCGCAGCAGCGCATCTGCACCGATCGCCGCCCGCATTGCGGCGGTGTTGTCACCGAGTTCGCCGATCTCCACGGCTGCCTTGTAGACAAAACTCAGTACTCCGTCGGCGAGGCGGACCGATCCTGACGGGAAGAGCGGATCGCCGTCGCGTCTGGCAATCAGTGCGACGATGGCCGGATCGACGAGGTCCAGCCCGTGGCCCCACACGAACAGATGAATGCCGGCCGAATCGCGTCCACGGACTTCGAGTCGATCGATGGCCGACAGCGTCTGCTGCACAGCGAGGTAGCCGGCGATCGTCGACACGTCGGCGTCGCGCCCGGCCAATGCCTCGACCGCCGCTGCCGTCGGGATGCGATCCTTGCGAACGGCCCACACCGCATCCCGCAGGCCAATCTGCGCAGCGTTTGCTGCTTCCAGATCGGCACCGACAACGAATTCCAGACGGGCATCCTCTGACTCGATGACGGCATCGAGCTGATCGAGACGGGCATGCAGGCCGAGCACCAGGTCGGGTTGGCCGATGAGTGCCCGAACTCCTGACACACCGCGCAGCAGATGGTCGGCGACGGAAACTGCTTTCGCCATAGCACTGACGCCTGCGCCGGCAGCAAGCGCGCCGTCGAGTGTGGCAAGCAATTCAGCGGCGCGTGGAACCTGACGGGACGACGGGCGGGTGACGATCGCAACGATTCCACACATTTGGTCATTCTAGTTGTGGCCCCAAACGAAGCCTTCGCGCCGAGTCCCTGGCGCTCCGGCTCGTGGCGACTGCAACCCCAACCACGGAGGGCGACAGGCGGGTTCAGGCGAAGCGGCGGCGGACCTCAGCGGCGAGGGAATCCGCACCGGAACGAGCACGGTCAGCGGTGTCGGCTTCGACCATCACGCGCACCAAAGGTTCGGTGCCGCTCGGGCGAACGAGCACTCGGCCGTCCGTACCGAGTTGCGCCTGTACTGCGGCAATGTCTGCGGACATCAACTCGGCGATATCAGGATGGCGTTCAGCAACGGGAATATTCAGCAGGACCTGTGGATAGACGGTCATCGCCGCGTGTGCCAGTTCGCTGAGCGGCTTGGCCGTTCTGTTGACGAGGTCGGCGAGCAGCAGGCCACTGAGCAGTCCGTCGCCCGTCGTCGCCAGGTCGCTGACGATGATGTGACCGCTCTGTTCTCCGCCGAGACTCCAGCCGTGTGCCGCCAACGTTTCGAGCACGTACCGGTCCCCGACCGGCGTCGTCACGACAGTGATTCCCTGCAGGCTCATCGCTTTGTGAAATCCGAGGTTGCTCATCACCGTGACCACGACCGTGTCGTCGCGGAGGCCGTCACGTCGGCGCAACTCGACAGCGAGCAGCGCAATCAGTTGGTCTCCGTCGACGACATGTCCATCGTGACCAACGGCGATCACCCGGTCGGCGTCACCGTCGAGCGCCAGTCCGAGGTCCGCACCGCACGCCACGACCGCCTTGGCGACCGCCCACGGATGCGTCGCGCCACCGGCACGATTGATGTTCAGTCCATCGGGCTGGACGTTGATCTCCGTCACCGTCGCTCCGAGCCGTCGAAGCACGTCACCGGCGACAGCGAACGCTGCGCCATTGGCAGCATCGACAGCAACATGCAGGCCGTTCAGTGCTCCCGCTTCGAACTGCTCGACGAGGTGGTCTGCGTAGGCGCGCAGCGCATCAGCGCGCGAGGTCACCGTCCCGACATCCGCACCGGACTTCGAAGGCGCCGGGAGCGAAGCGAGTTCGGCTTCGATCCGCTGCTCGACGTCGTCCGTCAGTTTGCGGCCTCCCGGCAAAAAAAATTTCACGCCGTTGTCGGCAAACGGGTTGTGCGAGGCGGTGATGACGCCGCCGGCAACGCCGTCGCGCGCGGTGATGAAGGCGACGGCCGGGGTTGGGACAATTCCCAACGACTCGACATCGACGCCCTCACTCGCCAGTCCTGCGCTGAGCGCCGACTCGAGTAGCAGGCCGGACCGGCGGGTGTCGCGACCGATGACGAAGCTACGAACTCCGATCACACGAGCCGCTGCCCGGCCGAGAGCCAGCACATATTCGGGCGTGAGTTCGGCGTTCGCAACACCTCGGACCCCGTCGGTACCGAACTTCAGGGTCACGGGCACGTCGACGAGCGGGCGGCAGTCAACGGCATCGACGATCAGTGGCGATGAACGCTGTCGATCGATTCGATCCGCAGAGGCGGATCAGCGCTTGGTGTACTGCGGTGCCTTGCGGGCCTTCTTGAGACCGTATTTCTTCGACTCCTTGGCACGAGAGTCACGGGTCAGCAGGCCGGCCTTTTTCAGAGCCGGCCGCAGCTCGGGATCGAGGACGATCAGTGCGCGGGCGATCGACATGCGCAACGCGCCTGCCTGGCCGCTCACGCCGCCGCCGTGGATCGTGGCGTCGATGTTGTAGGTCTCGTCGTGGCTGGTGACGCGGAGCGCCTCGGAGACCAACTGGCGCGAGGTGGCCGTAGGGAAGTAGTTCTCGAACGAGCGACCATTGACCGTGACAACACCCGTGCCGGGGCGCAGGCGCACGCGGGCGACTGCTTCCTTACGACGGCCAGTGGACTGCACGAGGGGCTTGTTGGCGGTTGCGGTTGCCATGATCAGTGTCAGATTCTTTCTCAGCGGGCCTTGGCGCCAGCAACAACGAGCGGAACGGGATTCTGGGCCGAATGCGGGTGCACGGCACCGGCGTAGACCTTGAGCTTCTTGATCTGCTGACGACCGAGCGGACCGTGCGGCAGCATGCCGGCGACGCTGCGACGAACGGCATCCTCGGGCTTCCGGGCGAGGAACTGGGCGTACGTCTCGGACTTGATACCGCCCGGATAACCGGAGTGGCGGTAGACGTCTTTACGATCAGCCTTACCGGCGGTCAGGTGGACCTTGGAGGCATTGATGATCACCACGTGGTCACCGGTATCGATGTGGGGGGCGAACATCGTCTTGTGCTTGCCGCGCAGCAGGCGGGCGGCTTCGGTGGCGATGCGGCCGAGAACCATGTCTTCAGCGTCGATCACATGCCATGCGCTGACGATCTCGCTAGCTTTTGGAGAGTACGTTGTCATCAAGAACTTCCTTCATCGGAGCGACATATCACGCCACCGGGAACCGAGACATGATAGGGGCGTGAACGCCCAACACCAAACGCCCGCCGGGATTGATTGAGCCGTGCGAGTGTAGCGGGACGCCTCCGCATCCACGACCGAGCGAATCTGACGGCCCTACCACCGCTCGGTGTCGGGGTAGCCAACCTCCCATAAACACAATCCCTGGGGAGGCGCGATCGCTCCGGCGGCGGCGCGGTCCTTGGCTCGCAGGATGGCGGTCATCTCACCCGCGCTCGTTACCCCCTTGCCGACGTCGACGAGCGTGCCGACGATCGACCGGACCATCTGGTGGCAGAAGGCATTGGCTCGAATCTCGAACCGCAGCAGACCCGGCTGGTCCGGCCCGACCTGACTCCAGCGGGCGAGAAACACGTACCGGCTCATACTCGGCTCGCGCCCGTCGACGGTCGGCGGCCGGCGACCGAACGAGGAGAAGTCGTGCTCGCCGATCAACGGATCGACGGCCAGGTTCATCAGCAGTTCGTTCAACGGGTGCGGCACGTGCCAGGCGGTAGCTGCCAGGAATGGGCTCGGTGCCGGGGTATTCAAGACGTCGTAGCGGTAGTGACGCCAGCGAGCCGAGAAGCGAGCGCTGAAGTCCGGGTCCGCACACCATCTGGCGGCGCGCACGACGATTCGCGGTCCGCGCATTCGGTTGAGGCGATGGGCGAGATTGTCGAGATCGGTGGCATCCGGTAGGTCGAGGCTGACGACCTGCCCCCAGCCGTGCACACCGCTGTCGGTGCGACCGGCGCCGACGAGCGAGACGGGTCGGCGAACGATCAACGAGATCGTGTCGGTCAACGCACCGGCGACGGTGTCCACGCCGCGATTGATGGCGTATCCGTGGAACGCCGACCCGTCGTAGGCGACGAGCAGACGGGCACGGCGAAGCATGACCGTCGATCGTAAACCCACGCCGCGGACTACCGGTTCCCGTCCAGCGTCGCCAGCGTGCCGTAGAGGTCGACTCTTCGGTCGCGGAACAGGCCCCAGGCGAGTCGTTGCAGTGCCAGGGCGTCGAGGTCGAACGTCGCCGTCAGCACCTGCTCGCTCGTCCTGTCGGCCTCTGCGACCTTCGCTCCGGTCGCATCGGCGATGAACGACGAACCGTAGAACGTGATGGCGGTCGTCTGTCCCTGCTCGTGGCCGATGCGGTTGGCGGCGACGAGCGGCATGAGGTTGGCGCCGGCGTGGCCCTGCATCACCCGCTGCCAATGGCCACTCGAGTCCCATGAGGGGTCAGGAGGTTCGCTGCCGATCGCCGTCGGGAACAACAGCAGCTCAGCGCCTTGGAGCGCCATCGAACGTGCCGTCTCCGGGAACCACTGGTCCCAACAGATCCCCACTCCGATTCGACCGACCTTCGTAGCCCAGACCTCGAAGCCGGTGTCGCCGGGGCTGAAGTAGAACTTCTCGGTGTACCCCACGCCGTCCGGGATGTGGCTCTTGCGGTAGATCCCGAGCACCGTGCCGTCAGCGTCGATGATCGCGACCGAGTTGTACAGCGCATTGTTCGCCCGCTCGTAGAACGAGATCGGCAGCACGACGCGGAGTTCGGCGGCAAGTGCCCGGAAGTGGGCGATCGTCGGGTGGCCATCCGCTGGGGCAGCGCGCAGCAGGTGCTCGTTGAGCATGTCCTTGCAGAAGTAGAGACCTTCGAACAGTTCCGGCAGCAGGATCAACCCGGCACCCTCAGCGGCGGCCTGACGCACGAGCCGCTCGCCCTTGTCGACGTTGTCGGCAACGACATCGGACATCGACATCTGGATTACGGCAACCGTCAGAGTGCGCATTGCTCCATGCTGACAGTTCACACCGCGCCATATTCCACCGGGCATCCGCCTTTCCGATTCCAGCCGGCCCAGGCACACATCTGCACCGAGACAGACGAGACGGAGGAGATGGAGCGCGATGGGATTTCTCGGTTACGACGCTGCGGGACTTGCGACGCTTGCCGCAGCGATCGACCGCGCCCGCGCCGAACTGGTCGATACGCACATCCCCGGCGGCGACGTCCTCACCGCCGAGGCGTTCAACGACATCGCCGGAGCAGACCGTCTGCTGCTCGGTTGGAGCCAGCGAATTCGTTTGCTGCTGCTCGACCCTGCGAACACCACTGCACCGCCGGCGGGTGGGCCGCTACCCCTCGACGACAGCTCGCTCGCCCCGATCTTCCGCCGCCAGGCGTCCGCACCGCTGCACTACGGCCTGGGCGCGATCGCCACCGGCGACCTCGCCAATGCCGTGCTCTACGATCGCCAGCAGCACGGTTGGAGAATCGCTACCGACCCGCTGCCGGACGTTCCCCTCACGGCCGACCAACAGTCGATGCAGGACGACGCACTCGCCACGGCGCTCCGTACCGGCAATGCTACGCGTGTCACGTCCGGCACGAACGGCGACATCGCCAGAGCAGAGATCGGTGCGATCGCCCAGGATGCTGCCAGGTCCAAGCGGTTCATCGCCATGCTCGGCCTCGAGGGTCTGACGAAACTTGCAAACGAATACGCCCTACTCTGGGCCGGGGCGAATCCGGTCGGGCGCGGCGGCGGTGACCAACGGTCGCAGGCAGCGGCCGATATCGCCGTACTCGCTGTCATCATCGACAAGGATCGCGGTTCCCAGTCGGCGCCCCTCCCGAAGGCGCTCGACACGATGGACCCGGAGGCTTCATCTCTGCTACTCGTCGACTTGGACATCGATGGAGCAACGCTCGGAAGCTATTCGGCGGCAATCCTGCAGCGGTGGCATTCGGACCCGCCGGCGGCCCATCGGCCGTGGCTGATATCGACAGCAGAAACGATCATCGGACCAGGGTCGCTCCTCTTCGCCCGCATACGGGATGTGCCAGGAGCGGCTGCAGCGTTCGTCGGCTCCGCCGTAGCGATGGACGAACTGATGCGGCTGGCAGTGCTCTACGGGTCGGTGTACGAGCCATCCGACTACGAAGCCGTCATGCAGCAGTCGACAGATCCTCGGTTCGTGGAGCTCGACCAGGCGAAATCGACGCTGCTGACGGTCATCGACGACTACCGCAGCCTCGACGCTTCGGGTGTGCGCACGGACCACCGAGACGACACCACTGTGCTCGGGGCGATGGCTTCACCGTGGCTGATGCAGCTCACGAACATCGACCCCGGCTTCGGCCTGACGGACAGGGAGGGAAAGGAGATCGTCGATTTCACCTTCAAAGATGGCACATCCCGACAGTCGCTCCTCGATGGCACGGCGGCGCTTGCCTCCAAGATCTTCGACCCGACCCACCCACCGGACAACTGGGAGGCGTTCATGGTACGACTCGACGACATCCAGACGCTGAAGGGAATGCTCGCAAACTCGTCGTTGATACACGACCTCAGCCGTCAGGAGCGGGAGAACGCGAGCGAGGAATGGACGGTGAAACTCGTCGCCAAGGCAGTGACCGGCCTCGCCGGTGCACTGACCGGTGGTGTCGGCATGCCGCTCATCGGGTTCGTCATCGGCAAGGTGGAGGGGGCAACCGACGCTGCCTTGGCCTCGGATCCGAAAGAGACGATCGATGAGAGCGCTGCGGCGGTCGACAGCTCCCGAAACAACGACACGTTTCAGATGATGAGCTCGTTGTACGCGGTCTCCGCCGCCTACGCGGGGGCAGGTTCGACGTTGGCACGGCCGCTGTCGCCACCACCACCGAAGCCACCTGCTTCCGGTACCTGTACGTCCAAGGAATACGCCAAGCAGCTCGACGCATGGTCAGCGACGATCCCCGATCCGGAGCTCGTCAGCAAGATGAACCAAGTCCGCCGGGAAATCCTCAACGGCTTCACCAACGGCTCCGACTGCCGGTGAGGCCGAGTGGCAACGGCGACCTATACCGGTAGCGCGGCGAGGGCGAAGATGCACCAGATTGCGGATTCCCGACGAAGGCTGATCTGCAGGTTTTCCGTACTGGTGTCCTCAGTACTCCGGCTGGTGGCCTCGACCCTGACAACGTCGACGGCTCGCTTGCCGCGCACGGTCGGCTGGTCCACCTGCGTGATCGAAGTGACCTGCACATCCGACGTGCCCTCGGTCTGTGGGTCGAACGGCTTTCCTTGGAAGTCCTTGCACAACGTCGCATTCATCCCGTGGGCGTCATTGGCGATGGCCGCCGTGCTGAACTGATCGACAACTGCCGTGACCAAGGCGACTGGGCCGGCTTCGCTCGGGCGGGCATCAGTCGTCGTGGGTGGGCCGCCGGCAGCGGTCGATGAACTCGGGGCTCTAGGACGTGTCGCCTGCGGGATCGTGAAGAGTGCCGCCGGCTGGCTGGTGCTCGTTGCCGGTGTTGTCGCCGGTGTCGTCGTCGCCGGCGCTGCAGCTACCGTCGTGGCGGCCACCGTCACCGCAGCAGGCGCGGTTGGTTGGGTGGCCGGTGCAGCAACGACCGGCAGCACGGTCGCGGGCGTTGCTTGCGAAGACGCCGGGTTCGTGTTCGAAGAATCGGTGAGTGGGGTCACGTCGGGAACGGTGCTCGGAGCAGTGACCGTCTTCGCCTCGTGCCGCGTCGCCAGCACGACTCCGAGGACGACGGCGACGACCGAGAGCACGGCGATGGCAATGATCAGCGGCCGGTCGCTCTTGACGATCGTCGCAGGCGCTGGCGTCAGCGACCAGTTGGGGTGTTGGGGGTTTTGGGGACCGTAGGGTTGCGGCGGCGGACCCGCTACCGAGGTTCGGCCGGAGTTCGACATCTCGAACCACGCTCCTTCCGTCTACGCATGGGCACCAACCATAGATACGCCGGTCGGCAGCCGTCAGTTCAGGCCGATGCTCAGCCACGGAGTGACGAACGCCGGGCGGCGTCGAAAATGGTCGACGCCGGCACCAGTTCCCGCAGTTCACTGCGAGAAAGTGCCGGCCCCGCCGTACATCGAAGGTGCCATTGGCACCGGCTATCCCCGTGCGAGGAAACCGGTTGGCTACACGAACTCGATGCGGCACATCGGGGCGTTGTCGCCTGGGCGCGGCCCGAGCTTGTAGATGCGCAGGTAGCCACCTGGGCGCTCGACGTAGCGCGGAGCGACGTCGTTGACCAGCTTGGCGGTCATTTCGCGATCGCCGAGATAGCCCTGGATCTGACGGATCTTGTGAACCCGCGCCGGATCTTCCTCGGTGGCCTTCTTCGCCTTGGTGATCAACTTCTCGGCGATCGGACGCAATGCCTTGGCCTTGGCCTCGGTCGTCACGATGGCCTCAGCGGCGATCAGCGAGGCGGCCAGGTTTGCCATCATCAAACGTTGGTGGTGTGCGTCGGCGCCGAAGGCGCGTCCACGGCGGGGTGTCGCAGGCATGGTCGTGTTCTCCTAGTACAAAGTTCTCTGCAGCGTCTCAGCCGCGCAGCGTCAAGCCGCGCTCATCGAGCTTCTGCTTGACTTCGTCCAGGCTCTTCTGGCCGAAGTTGGTGATGTTGAGCAGGTCGTCCTCGGTCTTGGTGAGCAGTTCACCGATCGTGTTGACCTGGGCGCGCTTGAGGCAGTTGCGCGGACGCTCGGACAGATCGAGGTCTTCGATCGGCAGGTCGAGGTCCGGCGAACCGGCGTTCGGGCCGGTGATGTCGCCGAGCTCCAGGCCCTGCGGCTCGTCGCTGAGACTGGCGACGAGATCGACGATCGAGCGCAATGTGGCACCGGCAGATGCGAGCGCCTCGCGGGGCGTGATCGAACCGTCAGTCTCGATGTCGAGGATCACGCGGTCGAAGTTGGTGGACTGCTCGACGCGTGTCGGCTCGACTTCGAAGACGGCTCGACGGATCGGCGAGAAAATCGCATCGATCGGGATGACACCGATCGAACGGTTCGCCGTCTCGCGGTCGCTCGACATGTAGCCGCGGCCACGCTCGACGGTGAGGTCGAGCGCCAGGCGGCCCTTGGCGTTCAGCGTGGCGATGTGGACCTCAGGGTTGAGGATTTCGATGTCGGACGGCAACTTGATGTCGCCGGCCTTGATCTCGGCCGGGCCACGAACATCGAGACGCAGCACGACGGCTTCGTCGGACGTCGACGTGACGACGATGTCCTTGATGTTGAGGATGATGTCGGTGGCATCCTCAGTGACACCGCTGATGGTGTCGAACTCGTGGAGCGCGTCGTCGAAACGCACGAACGTAACGGCTGCGCCGGGGATCGACGACAGCAGGGTACGGCGCAGTGAGTTGCCGAGCGTATGGCCGAAACCTGGCTCGAGCGGTCCGACGGCGAAGCGCTGACGGTTGTCGGTCTCGTCGTTGATGGCTTCGACGGTTGGGCGCTGGATGACGAGCATGAAAGGGTGCCTCGATTGCGATGTCACGGGCGGAGCCCGTTTGGGTTGAGGAAGAGACGGATGATTGCCGAACGAGCCGGGGCAATTACTTGGAGTAGAGCTCGACGATGAGCGATTCGCGAACCGCTACGTCGATGTGGTCACGCTGCGGCAGATCGCGGACAGTGACCTGCTTGCCGCCTTCTCCGGCTTCTAACCAACCGACGACCGACCGATCGAGGACGTCGAGGTTGTGCTGGATGACGATGAGGTTTGCGGCCTTCGGGGACAGACTGACGACGTCGCCCTTCTTGACGCGGGCGGAGGCGATGTCGAGACGCTTGCCGTTGACCAGGATCAGGCCGTGGCTGACGAACTGGCGTGCCTGCGGGCGGGTGGAGCCCCAGCCGGCGCGGTACACAACGTTGTCGAGGCGCTGCTCGAGCAGACGGAGGAGGTTCTCGCCGGTCGGGCCTTGGAGGCGGACGGCCTCGAGGTAGGTCTTGTGGAACTGACGCTCCAGCAAGCCGTAGATGTACTTGGCCTTCTGCTTCTCCTGCAGCTGGGCGAGGTACTCACTACCGTTGTTGCGGCGGCGGGTGCGACCATGCGTACCAGGCGGGAACGGACGGCGCTCGAGCGCCTTTCGTCCCTTTTCGTTTTCGAAGATATTGGTGCCGAGGCGGCGCGAAATCCGCACCTTCGGTCCTGTGTAACGAGCCATGTCCTGTTATTCCTCTTTCAGACCCGGCGGCGCTTCGGCTGACGGCAACCGTTGTGCGGTACCGGCGAAACGTCCTTGATCGACGACACTTCGATGCCGGTGTTCTGGATCGAGCGGATGGCGGTCTCACGGCCGGAGCCTGGACCCTTCACCTGAACTTCGACCCGTCGAAGACCGTGTTCCATCGCTGCACGGCATGCCTTGTCGGCTGCCATTTGCGCGGCGAAAGGTGTGCTCTTGCGGGAACCCTTGAATCCGACGTTCCCGGCAGAGGCCCAGGCGATGACGTTGCCTTCGGAATCGGTGACGGAGACAATGGTGTTGTTGAACGAGCTCTTGATGTGCACAACGCCGAATGCGACGTTCTTGCGCTCACGCTTGCGGGGGCGACGGCCACCCGGCTTCGGCTTAGCCATTACTTCCTCACGGCCTTTTTCTTGTTGGCGACGGTCTTCTTCGGGCCCTTACGGGTGCGAGCGTTGGTGTGGGTGCGCTGGCCACGCACCGGCAGGCCGCGGCGATGGCGCAGGCCCTGGTAACAGCCGATCTCGATCTTGCGGCGGATGTCCTGCTGGACGTTGCGCTGCAGGTCACCCTCGACGGTGATGTTGGTGTCGACCCATGAACGGATCTGGTTGACCTCGTCCTCGGTCAGGTCGCGGACCTTGGTGTTGACGTCCAGGCTCAAGTCCTTGCAGATGCGCTGCGCCGTGGGCTTGCCGATACCGAAGATGTAGGTGAGCGAGATTTCCAACCGCTTTTCGCGGGGGATGTCGACGCCGGAGATTCGTGCCATTACTCAGTCCCTCTCAGCCTTGGCGCTGCTTGTGGCGCGGGTTCTCGCAGATGACCTGCACACGACCGTGGCGGCGGATCACCTTGCACTTCTCACAAATTTTCTTGACGCTTGGGCGTACTTTCACGCGACTTCTCTATTCACGAGAGGACTGATAAACACATGCAACATTTTGCACTTGGTGCCTGCGGGGTAGCCGGGACTGCGAGAGTCGCTGCATGCGAGCAGGGAGTGCGGGCGGACTACTTGTACCGGTAGGTGATGCGCCCGCGGGAGAGATCGTAGGGAGTGAGTTCGACCTGGACCTTGTCACCGGGAAGGATGCGAATGTAGTGCATGCGCATCTTGCCGGAGATATGGGCAAGGACTTTGTGACCGTTTTCGAGTTCCACTCGGAACATCGCATTGGGCAGTGACTCGACAATCGTGCCTTCGAGCACGATGGCGTCTTCTTTGATCTTCGGCAGAGCATTTCCTCCTGGGACTGGAACAGTTCGACCAAGATGAGTGAAGGCACGCCGAACGCGCCAACTGCAAACAAGGACGAGGAACAATGCTACCGCCCACATAGCGCGGAGCCAAGTGCCACGTCCAACATCTTCGTGCCGATTGCAGTTCCATCGAAACGCTAGCACGCTTGCAATCGGTGACCGCGGAATATCGCCCCGTGGGCCTCTCATCCGGCACCCGGATCTGATCTGTCATCCTGCAGTGCTCCGACTGGGTACTGTTCGCGCATGATCGCGCGTCGGCTGAAGACGATTCCCGGGCTGTTTGCCGTCGCGGTGCTGATGACGGTACTGATTCCGCTGTGGGTTCCGGCGACGATTGTCTATGACCTCGTCAGGCTGAAGCCTCGCCTGCCAACCGCCCGCTTACTGAGTTTCGGGTTCTGTTTCGCCTGGTTGGAGGTCGCCGGCATGTGCGCTGCGCTGCTCTACTGGGTCACAGGCCGAGCTCGTCAGCCGGCGGCGAACTACCGGCTGATGCAGTGGTGGGCTGCCCGTCTGATCGCTGCACTGAAGGCGACGACCGGTCTCTCGGTGTCGATCGAGGGTGCTGAAGCACTGCGTCCGGCACCTGTCGTGCTGTTGTGTCGTCATGCCAGCCTCGCCGATTCACTGGTCTCGGCGTATGCCGTCACGACCTGCGCCGGCCTGCATCCGCGCTACGTGCTCAAGCGCGAACTGCTCTTCGACCCGTGCCTCGATGTCGTCGGCAACCGCGTGCCGAACTACTTCCTCGACCGCCATGCACGCGACAGCGAACCTGAATTGGCTGCGTTGCGGGCGCTCAGTGCAACGCTGAGCGGTGACGACATCACCGTCATCTTCCCGGAAGGGACCAGGGCGAACCGGGACAAGCGACTCAAAGCGCTCGAACGCATTGCCGAACGCAATCCCGGTCGTGCGGGTCGGCTGGTCGGTCTACAGCAACTGCTTCCGCCGCGGCCTTCCGGTGCCTTTGCGTTGGCGACCGGAGCTCCGCAGGCAGACATCGCCATCGCCTGGCATACCGGTTTCGAGGGCTACGACACCTTCGGAGGCATCCTCGACAAGCTTTCCAAGCGACCGCAACCGATCCATTTCGTCATCGAACGCATCCCGCGTTCCGCGGTCCCGAGCGACGAAGCCGGATTCGGGAAATGGCTGGATGACACCTGGCTACGAATGGACGGCCTCGTCGACGCCGATCTGCACCGGTCAGAATGACGACAAACAAAGTGAAGACGGACAAAGTGAAGACGTACTGACGACGTTCTGAGGGGAACCATCGAAATGACCACTGCACCCGGAGTCATGCTGACCGCCGGTATGGCGATCCTTGCGCTGATGATCGTCGCATGGACCATCAGCGTGATCACCAAGGATACTTCGATCGTCGACATCGTCTGGGGCCTCGGATTCGTGCTCGTCGTCTGGGTCGTCAACGCGCGTGCCGACGGCAACAGCGGCAGGCGGTGGCTTCTCGTTGTGCTGACGAGCATCTGGGGGTTGCGGCTGTCCGGCTATCTCGCCAAACGCAATCTGGGTCATGGCGAGGACTACCGCTACCGGGCGATGCGCCGTCATTACGGCCCGAAGTTCCCGATCATCAGCTTCTTCACCGTCTTCCTGCTGCAGGGCGTGCTGATGTTCGTCGTCTCGCTGCCGGTACAACTCGGCCAGGTCCGTCGCACCCCCGACGTCGGCGTGCTCGGATACATCGGCGCCGCTGTCTGGCTGGTCGGCCTCGGCTTCGAGGCGATCGGCGACTGGCAGTTGGCGGAGTTCAAGTCGAAGCCCGAGAGCAAGGGCCAGGTCATGGACCAGGGGCTGTGGCGGTACACCCGGCATCCGAACTACTTCGGCGACGCCTGCATCTGGTGGGGCCTTGCGCTGATCGCCGCCGAGTCCGGCCTCGGTGCCATCGGATTCATCGGTGCAATCGTGATGACCGTGCTGCTGCGGCGGGTTTCGGGGGTCGTGATGCTGGAGAAGACAATTGGCAAACGTCGCGCCGGCTACGACGAGTACATCAAACGCACCAGTCCGTTCATCCCGCGGCCCCCGCGTTCGGCCTGACCGTGCTCCACCGCCCGGTTGGGGAAGGAGAACTCCGTGCGCAGCGCGCTCAGGCTGCGCTCTGGCAGGCTCAGCGCAGCGGACCGGTGAGCGCAGCGTTGGCGGCGAGGTGGCCGCACATACCGTGAACCCCGGCACCTGGCGGCGTCGAAGCCGAGCACAGCAGCAGGCGCTTGTTCGGGGTGCGATAGGCGCTGGCGATGACCGGGCGCATCAGCATCTGCAGTCCGTCGTTCGATCCGCCGGCGATGTCTCCCCCGATATACGAAGCGTTGTAGCGCTCGAACCATGCGGGGTTGGCGACGTGCCTGGCGAGCACGACGTCGCGGAAGCCTGGCGCGAACCGTTCGATCTGCGCTTCGATCGCCGATGTCATGTCGACGGTCGAACCGTTCGGCACGTGACAGTAGGCCCAGAGTGTGTGCTTGCCCTCCGGGGCGCGCGACGGATCGACCACCGATTGCTGGGCGACGAGGACAAACGGGCGGAGCGGGTGGCGCCCGTTGGCGACGTCGGCTTCCGCAATAGCGACCTCGGTGGCATCACCGGCGACATGCACGGTTCCTGCGAGGCGGGTCTCGGCGTTCGACCACGGCACCGGGCCATCGAGCGCATAGTCGATCTTGAACGCTGCAGGACCCTGGCGGAACCGGCGCAGGGCGGCGCGGAAACGCTGCGGAAGTTCGTCGCCGGCGATTCGCTCCATCTGCCTCGGGGCGAGGTCGAACAGCACTGCTTTCGACGCCGGGAGTTGGGCAAGCGAGGTCACCGGGGTGCCCGTCTCGATCGTTCCGCCCAACTCGACGAGGTAGGCAGCGAGTGCGTCGATGATGCGCTGCGACCCACCGGCAGCAACAGGCCAGCCGACAGCGTGAGCAGTTGCGAGCAACACCAGCCCGATGCTCGACGTCAGCGGGGCGTTCAGTGGGAGCATTCCATGCGCGGCGCATCCGGCGAACACGGCTCTCGCCTCAGCGCCCTCGAACCAATGCTTGGCGAGCCACGTCGCCGGCGCCAGTGCGGCGAGGCCGAAGCGCACGAGTTCGACCGGATGACGCGGCACCTGCGGTAGCGGCCTGAGCAACATCGGCGCAAGATCACCCCACTGGCCTGCCACCGTCCCGATATGGGTTCGCCACGCCTCTGCATCGACCCCGAGGCCGGTTGCGGTCCGTTCGACATCGCGCCACACGAGACCGGAGCGGCGGCCGTCCAGCGGATGGGCGATGGCGACTTCCGGTTGCAGTAGATGCAACCCGAACCGTTCGAGCGGCAACGAGGCGAAGAACGGCGAGCCGGCTGCGAGCGGATGGATCGCCGAGCAGACGTCGTGCACGAAGCCAGGCAGCGTCAGTGCCTTCGAACGCGCTCCCCCGCCGAGCGTGTCGGCCGCCTCGATGACCGTCACCGACCGCCCCGCCCTCGCCAACGTGATCGCCGCAGCCAATCCGTTCGGTCCACCGCCGACAACCACCGCATCAATCATCACCCGACCGTACCCAACCTCGCCGGATCTCCGTCGCGGTCACGCCACTTCCGCCACCACGGAATTCACGTGACCGCGAGCCCAACTCACCACACCGGATCTCCGTCGCGGTCACGCCACCTCCGCCACCACGGAATCCACGTGACAGCGAGCCGAACTTACTAACTGCCCCGTCGCGGTCACGCCACTTCCGCCACCACGGAATCCACGTGACAGCGCGCCAACGTCGACGCAACCTCACGCTGCCCAATCAGCGAACAGCGGCGCTACGCGCAGGTGAGAATCTCAGGCCCGTTGTCGGTGATCGCGACCGTGTGTTCGCTGTGCGCCGACAGCGATCCGTCGGCCATCAGCACGGTCCAGCCATCAGCGAGTTGAATCGTGTCCTCTTCGCCGCTCAACGACAGCATCGGCTCGATCGCCAGGACGTTTCCGACCTCGAGACGCTGGCCTTTGCCTGGGCGACCGGTGTTGAGGACATCGGGATCCTCGTGCATCGCCCTGCCGATGCCGTGACCGCAGTAGCCGTCGACGACGCCGAAACGTGACCGCTTGGCAACCTGCTCGACGGCATAGCCGACGTCGCCGAGCGTCTTGCCGGCGACCATCTGCTCGACCGCAGCGGCGAGCGCCTCGTCCGTGACCTCGATCAGTCGCTGCGCCTCCGCCGAGATGGTGCCGACGCCGGCCGTGAAGGCTGCATCTCCGTGCCAGCCGGCGATGATCGCCCCGCAATCGATCGAGACGACATCACCCTCGTGGAGCACCAGCGAGCCGGGGATGCCGTGCACGACCTGCTCGTTGACCGAGGTGCAGATGACGGCGGGAAAGCCGTGGTAGTTCAGAAAATTGGACGTTGCTCCTCGACGTTCCAGCACGTCACGGCCGATCTGATCGAGCTGTGCGGTGGTGACGCCTGGCCGCATTTGCAACCGGATTTCAGCATGCATCTCGGCGACGACGCGCCCGGCGCGTCGCATCGTGGCGATGTCGACAGGTGAGCGCCGGGTGATCCGCCCTCGCACGAATCGGGAGCGACCGTTCATCAGCGAGAACCTCCCGCTGCTGATCCGCCACGTTTGCGCAGATCGATGGCTCCGATCATCCTTGCGAGAACGTCGTCAGGATGGCCGAACCCGTCAATGACGACGAGCTCGTTGCGCTCCTCGTAGTAGGCGATCAGCGGTTCGGTCTGCGACTCGTAGAGGTCGAGGCGGCGGCTGATCGATTCCGGGGTGTCGTCTTCGCGTTGGACGACGTCGCCGCCGCACACGTCGCAGCTCCAGCCGTTGCGCTCTGTCCCTGTCGCCGTGTAATTGGTGCCGCAGTCACGACAGACGCGGCGCGAAGACAAACGTTCGAGTACGCGTTCTCGGGGTACGTCGAGGTCGATCACGACATCGACCAAGCGGCCTTGCTCTGCGGTGAACTCGACAAGTGCATCTGCTTGGCCGACCGTTCGTGGGAAACCGTCGAGAATGTAGCCGCGGCTCATTGCGTCGCCACGCGACAGTCGTTCCTTGACGAGGCCGATCATGATTTCGTCGCCGATCAGGCCACCATCGTCGATGATCGCCTTGGCCATCTTGCCGAGTTCCGTCCCCTCGCGGACAGCGGCGCGGAGCATGTCGCCGGTCGAGATGTGTGGAACGACATAATGACGCGACAGGCGCGTGCACTGGGTTCCCTTGCCAGCACCCTGGCGACCGAGGATGATCAGGCGAGCCCCAGGAATCACGGCACCTGCCTGGAACGCCGAGGGCGGTGCTCGGCAGCCCGAGCGGCGGAAAGCGGGTGAAACGTCCGCCTAACGTGCAGGCGGGCGAAGATCACTTCAGGAAGCCCTCGTAGTTGCGCAGCATCAGCTGAGAGTCGATCTGACGCATGAGTTCGAGAGCGACACCGACAGCGATCAACACGGTGGTGCCGGCGAACGGGAAGTTCCGGACGTTTCCGATCCACAGGATGATGTACGGCAGGATGGCGATACCGGCGATGAACAAGGCGCCAGGCAGCGTAATGCGGTTGACGGTCTTCGACAGGTAACGCTCGGTCTGGGGTCCTGGGCGGATGCCGGGAATGAAACCGCCCTGTTTACGAATTTGGTCGGCCTGTTTGATCGGGTCGAAGGCAATAGCGTTGTAGAAATAGGCAAAGGCGACGACGAGAATCGCCAACACCGAGACGTAGAGCAGGCTTTTGCTGTTCACGACGTTCTGGCTGATGAAGCGACTGATGGCATCTCGCCATCCCTTGCCGTTGGCGGTACCACCGATGAGATTCGAGGCGAGCACCGGTAGGAGCAGCACGGAACTGGCGAAAATGATCGGGACGACACCGGCCTGGTTGACCTTCAACGGAATGTACGTGTTCTGCCCGCCGTACATCCGACGCCCGACGACACGTTTGGCGAACTGTACGGGGATGCGACGTTGGCCGAGTTCGATGCGGACGATCGCCACGAGAATGCCGAGCGAAACCAGCACGAGGATCACGAAAACGATCCACTTCTTCTCTTTCAACATCGAGTAGTACCCATTGGGCAGGGCACTGACGACGGATGCAAAGATGATGATCGACATACCGTTGCCGATACCTCGTTGGCTGATGAGCTCGCCGATCCACATGATGAACGCCGTGCCGGCGACCAAGGTTGGAATCACGAGCAACGCCCGCGGCATGAACGGATCGAGCAGCTTGACAGCGGGAACGTTCTGACCGGCGGTGAAGAACGCCTGCCCGTTGCCCTGGCCGAACAGGAATGTCAGGCCGGTGGCCTGCAGGGTGGCGATGGCGATTGCCAGATAGCGGGTCCACTGTGTGATCTTGCGCTGACCGACAGCACCTTCGCTCTGCCACTGCTCGAGCTTGGGGATGACGACGCCGAGGACCTGCATGATGATGCTGGCGGTGATATACGGCATGATGCCGAGCGCGAAAATGGCGAAGCTGGCAAAGGCACCGCCGGAAAACAGGTTGAAGAAACCCAGCGCACCGTCAGAGGCCTGGCTACGTAGCGCCCTGACCTGCTGGTTGTCGATGCCGGGAACACGGATCGAGGTGCCGAGACGGTAGATCGCGATACACAGAATCGTGAAGAGGATCTTGTTCCGCAAATCGGGCACCTTGAAGATGTTCTTCAAGTTGGAAAACACGAAATATCTCCTCGTCCGAAGTTCTGTGTGAAAAAACCGATGATGCCAGACCCGGACGGGTCTGGCACAGGGCGAACCGGATTAGCGGTTGGCGAACTGGTTGCCCTTGGCCGGCGGGCGTACCCGGAACGGCGACGGCAACACGGTGACACTACCGCCAGCAGCGGTGATGGCGGCTTCGGCTGACTTGGAAATGGCATGCGCCGTCACGGACACAGGACGGTTGATCTCTCCGCGACCGAGGACCTTGATGAGTGCCCCCTTGTGCGACACGCCGGCGGCGTGCAACGTGGCTGGCGAGATCTCGTCGATGGTCATGGCATCGAGGGAGTCGAGGTTGATGCCCTGATATTCGACGCGAAACGGGTTGTTGAAGCCCTTCAACTTCGGGACACGCTGCTTCAGTGGCATTTGGCCACCTTCGAAACCGCGAGCGACGGTGTTGCGGGCATATTGGCCCTTGGTGCCACGGCCGGCGGTCTTGCCGCCTTTGCCACCGATACCGCGGCCGACGCGCTTGCGGCTCTTGGTCGATCCTGGGGATGGGGCGAGTTCGTCGACGCGCATCAGACTGCTCTCTTCTTCGTGCGATCGATCGCCACGTACGGGCCATCGACGACTTCTACCTTGATGAGGTGAGGAATACGGTTGATCATGCCGCGGATCTCCGGGCGATCCGGCAACACGTTGGTGTCACCGATCGTGCGCAGGCCCAAGGCACGGAGCGTGCCGATACTCTTCGGTTTGCTCGAGATCTTCGACTTGATCTGGGTGACTTTCAAACACTTCTCATCAGCCATGATCAGTGCACCTCCGGCGAACTAGCGGACTTCTGACGTGCGTTGTAGGCGCGCAGCATGCCGGCGGGAACGAAGTCCTCGGCGGCGAGACCGCGGCGCTTGGCGACCTCGTCCGGACGCTGCAACGACATCAAGCCGTTGATCGTCGCCCGGGCAACGTTGATGGCATTCGACGAGCCGAGCGACTTGGCAAGGACGTCGTGGATGCCGGCTTCTTCGAGGATCGAACGGGCTGCACCCCCGGCGATGACGCCGGTACCCGGAGCTGCCGGCTTGAGCATGACGCGACCGGCGCCCATGATTCCGGTGACCGGATGGGTGATAGTGGAGCCGGCCAGCGGAACAGCGAAGAGATTTTTCTTCGCCTCCTCTGTGCCCTTCTGGATGGCGAGCGGCACTTCCTTGGCCTTGCCATAGCCGAGACCGACGTGGCCGTTACCGTCACCGATCACCACGAGCGCAGTGAACGAGAAGCGACGGCCACCCTGGACGACTTTGGCAACGCGGTTGATGGCGATGACACGCGACTCACGAAGCGTTGTGGGATCTACGGAAACACTCATCAGAACTCCAGACCAGCTTCGCGGGCGGCATTCGCAGCCGCAGCAACGCGACCGTGGAAGAGGAATCCTCCACGGTCGAAGACAACTTTTTCGACGCCGGCTGCCTTGGCGCGCTCGGCAACGAGCTTGCCGATGCGGGCTGCGCCGTCGATCGACCCGGTCGAACCCTCAGCACGCTGGGGGGCTTCGACCGTCGAGGCGGCAGCAAGCGTCGTGCCCTCGTCGTCGTTGATGACCTGCAGCACGAGGTGCTTGTTCGAGCGGAACACGGCAAGACGTGGACGGGCAGCGGTTCCATGGACACGCTTGCGGACACGACCGTGACGACGGATACGGGACTTGCGACGGACGGCAGAGATATCGGCCATGACTTACTTCTTCCCGGTCTTGCCGGCTTTGCGCAGGACGCGCTCACCGACATAGCGGACACCCTTGCCCTTGTAGGGCTCGGGCTTGCGGATGGAACGGATGTTGGCGGCGACCTGGCCGACCTTTTCCTTGTCGATTCCCTTGACGATGATGCGTGCCCCACGGCCCGGTCCGGGAATCGCCGGTGCCAACTCGAAGGTGACACCATCTGGCGCTTCGACGATGACCGGATGGCTGAAGCCGAGCGCCATACGTAGCGTCGTCGGGCTCTGCGCCTCTGCGCGGTATCCGACGCCGATGATCTCCAGTTCCTTGGTGAACCCGGTGGTCACGCCGGTCACCATGTTGGCGACGAGTGTGCGCGTCAGGCCGTGGAGTGAGCGGTTCTGACGCTCGTCGTTCGGGCGCTCGACCACGAGGGTCGCGGCGTCCTGGCGGACGGTGATCTCGCCGGGGACGGTGCGCGAGAGCGTGCCGTTTGGGCCTTTGACGGTGACCAATCCATCGACGATGGAGATGTTCACGGCGTCTGGGACGGTGATGGGGGCTTTACCAATGCGGGACATTCGAGATCCTCCTGATCACCACACGTAGCAGAGAACTTCGCCGCCGACGTTGCGCTTGCGCGCTTCGCGATCGGTGATGAGCCCCTGGCTGGTGGACAGAACTGCGACGCCGAGGCCGCCGAGGACGCGTGGGACCGTGCCGGCCTTGCGGTACACGCGAAGGCCTGGCTTGGAAACGCGACGCAGACCGGCGATGGTGCGCTTGCGGTCGGCGGAGTACTTCATCGAGACGAGGAGTACTTCACCGGGACCGGTGGTGGATGGGGCGACGGAGAAATCCCCGATGTAGCCCTCTGACTTCAAGATGGTGGCAAGCGCGATCTTCTGCTTGCTGGACGGCATCTTCACTTCGTCGTGCATTGCCACGTTGGCGTTGCGGATGCGGGTCAACATGTCGGCAATAGGGTCGGTCATCATGGTGTGGTTGTCCTCCCCTTACCAGCTGGCCTTGGTCACGCCCGGCACTTCGCCGGCATGAACGAGTTCACGCAGGCAGATGCGGCAGAGACCGAACTTACGGAATACGGAACGCGCACGGCCGCAGCGGCGGCAACGTGTATAGGCACGCACCTTGTACTTCGGTGTCGCCTGCGACTTGTTGATCAGTGACTTCTTCGCCATGGTCAGCTACTCAGTTCTTCTTCTTGACGGGAGCAGCAGCGGCAGCTGGACGTCCCTTGGGCCCGGAGCCGGGGCCTCGGCGCTTATTCTTGGCTGGGACTGCATCGAGAGCGGCCTGGCCGCGCTTGAACGGGAAACCGTAGGCATCGAGCAGCGCCTTGCCGTCGGCATCGGTCTTGGCAGAGGTCACGATGGTGACGTCCATTCCGTGCTGCGTGTCGATCTTGTCGTATTGGATCTCCGGGAAGATCGTCTGCTCGGAGATACCGAACGTGTAGTTGCCACGGCCGTCCCATGAATGAGCCGGCAGGCCGCGGAAGTCGCGGATACGCGGGATCGCAACAGCGATCAGACGGTCGAGGAACTCCCACATCCGGTCACCACGCAAGGTGACCTTGGCTCCGATTGCCTGGCCTTCGCGCAATTTGAATGCGGCAACGGACTGACGTGCTTTGGTAACGAGCGGCTTCTGGCCAGCGATCTTCGTCAGGTCGGCGACTGCACCCTCGAGCAGCGAAGGCTGCTGCGTAGCACGGCCGACACCCATGTTGATCACGATCTTCGTCAACTTCGGGACTTCCATTACATTGCCGAGGTTCAGCTGCGCCTGGAGGGCGTCGCGGATCTCGGAGTCGTAACGGGCCTTGAGGCGGGGTACTTCTTTGTTTTCAGCGACGAGAGTCGCTGTTGAGTTTCCTGCGGTGGCGGTTGCATCGCTCATCGGATCACATCTCCGGTGCTTCTGGCGATCCGCACCTTGGTGCCGTCTTCTTCCAGGCGGTAACCGATTCGAGTCGGCTTTCCCTTGTGGAGGTAGGCGACATTGCTGGCGTTGAGCGGCAGGTCCTTATCGATAATTCCGG
>JAYTOR010000235.1:0-6006 GCA_043747685.1 Actinomycetota bacterium | reverse complement strand
GACCAGGGTTTCGGCTACGTCTCCCCGGACTACATCAACGCCGGCTTCTTCGGTGAGTCCTACGGCGTCACGCTGTAAGCCGGTCGCCGTCGGTCAGGCGCGGATCGGGACGACCGTCCTGAAGATCACCTGATCGAAGGTGTGGTACCTGGCGGTGATCGTCATCGTCCACTTCGCCGCGTACGGCAGTTCGGCAACAGCGACGTAGTGCGAAGGCCCCGCAGGGGTGACGGTGAGTCCGATCGGAGCGACGTTGCGCGCCGGGTCCGACAGCTCGACGGTGACATTGTCCGGATTGTCGAGCGAACTGTTGATGCTCGACAGGTAAACGTGGAGCTGATTGCTGCCGACGCGCGCCGGATCGAGAGAGATCGAGGCGACGTAACCGCCCTGGGTCAGCGACGATGCGTAGGGCTTGAAGTTCCCGGCGGCACTGGGGTTTGACGCCATCAGGCTCGACGTCACCGCGAGTATCACGACGCCGAAGATCACCTCCAGCGTCACCGACCGTCGAAGTGTCTCGCGGTCGAGCCGGGCGACCGCCGCACCGGCCGGCAATGCCTGGATCGTGGAAACGCCGACGACCTTGCCGTAGACGAGCCGCCGGCTCATCGACGCGACGAAGAGGACGAGGGCGACAGCCACCAGTTTCCAGATGAGGAGCTGGCCGTAGCGCGTCGATGTCAGTGCCGACACCGATCCCAATTGGCGGATCGCCTGCACCGAGCCGGTGACAACCACCGCTGACACACAGACGAAGGCGAGTCGCGAGAACTGGCGCACCCGATGCTCCTCCACGCTCGCCATCGCCAACATCAGGGCGACGAGCCCACCCAGCCAGATTCCCATGACGAGGACGTGGACGACGGTCAGCGCGATACCGAGGAGGTGCCACCGCCCGGTGTCGCCGTGGCCCCCGAAGGCGAAGGTGAGGGCGACAGCGAGCGCTGTCAGTGACGCCGCGATTCGCCAGCCGCGACCGTCGCTGAACGCCGTCGTGTTCGCCAGCACGAGCGTTCCGACGCCGATCAGTATCGCTCGCAGCAGCCAGTCGCGTCCGACCTGGGTCTCCATCACCGCCCGCCAGCTCGAACCGTCCGTCAGCACCGACAACGGTCTGTTGGCGGCGTACCCGGCCTCCAGCGGAATCGCCACCAGCCCGGCGGCAGCGGCGATCAGACCGGAGGCGACGATCGTCAGCCGGAGGCGCTTCGACATCGTCACGATGCCGGCCGCAACCGCCACGAGCGAGCCGAGCACGACGGCGAAACCGGCAGCGACGAGGCCCCGGCTTGCGTCCAGCGCTCCGCCAGCTGCCCGGCCGGTGCCGCTGCCGGCAATCGCCGCCTCGATCACGCCGGACTGCAAGGTCGTCTTCGTTCCGACCTGGAACGTGTAGGCGGCATGCACCTGGTGGGAGTCTGCGGAAATGACCTGCCAGTCGACGACGTACGAACCCTCAGCGAGCACCGGCAACGACATCCTGACCGCCGAGTGGTCCCCAGCGGGATGTTCGGCCGGCCCGATCGAGACCTCTTTGCCGGTGCCGTCCAGCAGGCGGATCGCACCGAGGCCGATCTCGACATTCTCGCCGAATGCCAGCGTGATGTGGTCGGGCGGCACTGCCGACACCGAGCCTGCGGCGGGAGAACTCGACAGCAGCTCCGCATGAGCCGAAGCGATCGTCGCCGGGCCGCAGAGCAACACGAGCAGCCCGAGAAGAGCGCCGACCAGGAGGATCAGCGGTCGGCGAAGGCTACGCCGGGTGCTTGTTTCATCAGGCAACGTCGATGGGAACATCATGCAACTTCGTCGAGAACATCGGCTTCGAAAATCGCTGCTCGTCGGAGACTCCGCACACGATACAGGCGAGACAGACCTGGGGTTCCGGCAAGCATCCACACGAGTAGGAAGCCTGCCAGTTCTACGACGTGATGCGCTTCGCTGATCAACGGAGTGACGCCGCCAGCGATGTCGAAGAGCGCACTCAGAGCCATCGTCGCCGACAATGCGGCTGCGATCGGTAACACGCCGTACGCCCGCTGCGGGCGCCACGCGGTGTACAGGAAGCCCAAGGCCATCGCCGCTGTCAGCGCTCCGATGTGGCGTGCTAGGTGCGCCGTTGTTCCGGGCTCCTCTGCCAACACCAGGGCAGGCAATGCCAGCACCAGTTCCGTCAGCGCGACGGTCGCCAACGAGTAGCGGATCCATTCACCGCGCCCGAGCCGTGGCGGGTGAGCGGCCGACATGATGACCTGCGAGAGGTCCGGTACGTGTTCTGCCGGCCTCACCCGGTTCATCCGTTGCACCCGGTCCGCTGCGGCCGCGAATTCCCTGCAGTCAGAGCAGCTCTCGAGGTGGGCATCGACCGAGCGTCGTTCGAGTGCCGTCGCCTCGCCGTCGACGGACGCCGAGTAGGTCATCTTCGCATGGTCGCAGTCCATACCGATACAGTCGCCCGGGAACCGCAGTTGGTTCCCTTCGCCTGATTCCGATTTTCCGGCCCGACTTGGTAGAACGACGGTAGGACATGAACGAACTCACCCGAACAGCTGTCGAGGCACAACGTGGCGATCGCCCTGCACTTGCGCTGCTCGTCGAGAAGACGCAGGCAGATGTCTGGCGCTACTGCGCCTACCTGAACGGTGCAGCGGAGGCTGACGATCTGACGCAGGACACCTTCGGCAGGGCGATCGCTGCACTGCCACGTTTCCGAGGTGACTGCGATGTGCGGAGCTGGCTGCTGACGATCGCCAGGCGTGTCTGTGCCGACCAGGTCCGTAGCCAGATCAGGCGGCGCAATCTGCTCGGCAGGCTGCGGCCGTTCACCATCGTCGAGACCCCGAATGGCGCCGGCTCGGTCGAGCTCGGAACGCTGATCGATGGGCTCGACCGGGAGCGGCGCGAAGCGTTCGTCCTCACGCAGTATCTCGGCCTGTCATACCACGAGACCGCCGAGGTCTGTCATTGTCCCGTCGGGACGATCCGCAGCCGCGTTGCCAGGGCCAGATTGGCACTCATCGAGGGATTGCAGGACGACCAACCTCGTCGGTCCGAACGGGGCTGATCTTCTCGATCACGATCGCACCGACGACGGCGCAGGCTGCTCCGAGGCTGACGGCGACAGCCACCCTGGCCCATGAGTTCGCCAACGTGCCTGCGACGAGTGCATGTGAAAAGCTATCGATACGGACGAAACCGTAGGCAGCAGAGATGGCAGCCGTCACCGCTGATACGAGGCACCACTGCCTGATTGCCGCTGCGAGAGCGACGACGGCCACGCCAGCCGTGACAATGGTGCCCTGCACTCCGCCGCCATGTACACACACCGCAGCCAGCGTCGCAAGCAGCGCGAACCACAGCACGAGCACACGCCTGCGATCCAGCAGGAATACCATCAAGCAGCCCCCGAGCGAGGTGATCGCCAACCACACAGTCCTGTTCGGCGGCGGGATCCAAACGATCGAGATGAGCGCACTGACAGGTCGGCCGTCTACGGTCAGCGCCAGGTGATGGTCGCCGGGAACGCTCTGCTCGATACCGCGATTCGCCTCGATCTCGGGCGGCGGCACCGGTGACATCCAATGGGTGCGATGGTCATGCCAGATAGCGGTGTTGCCGTCGGCCCGCTTGACCCACTCCGGGATTGCCGACTTGTTGGCGTCGGCCGGCGGCGGCGTCGTCGTCGCGTACCGATCGCGATTGAGGTAGTGGGCCGGCGACTTGATGTTCTCCCAAACGCCCGTGCTGTCGAGGCGCAGGTATGGCTCGCCTTCGTAGCCGAGCACATAGACCTCTTTGGCGGTCGTTCGGGTCAGTTCGACGAACTGGCCGAACTTCGTGAACCGCATCGAGATGCCCGTCGCGTCGCCCTGGAATCCGGTGATCGTGACGTGATAGTCACTCGCCGAGCCGCCCTGTCCGTCGTGCGCCCAGACCGGAGCCGCCGGCCCGAAGACGGCGACGGAAGCGATGAAGAATCCGATCAGCTTGCGTCGCAATACTGCGAACGTACCGGACACGTACCCAAAGCTGCTCGCGGGTGAGGGCCACGAATATTCGTGAACTTTTCGCCTGCTGCTTGCGACCTTGTCCCTGTTCGGGTCGAGAGAAAGCTGGTCGTCAGATGTCGAAGTTGCGTTCCGTTGCAAAGCTTGCAACTGCTGTCGGAGCGAGCGGAGCGATGATCGTGATGTTCGCCGCAGCCGCATCAGCACACATCGCGCCGGACCCGCCCGCAGTGCAGTCCGGACTGGCGACGACGGTGACATTCAACGTCGAGCACAGTTGCGGAGACTCCCCCACCAGCAGTCTGCAGTTCAAGATTCCCGCCGGTGTGACCGACGCCGAAGCGATTCCGCCGGCCGGTTGGAACGGTACGCAGGATGCGACGTCCGTGACGTTCTCCGGCGGTTCGCTCGATCCGCACACGCCAGGCGATTTCGAGATCAGCTTCACGGCCTCGACTGCCGTCGGCTCGATCTCCTGGCTGATCGTGCAGAAATGCGCTGTCGGGGAAATCGACTGGTTCGATCCGATTGTCACCGGACAACCAGAACCGGCCAACCCCGCGCCGACGATCAAGATCACGACCGGCCCGCCAACATCAGATGATCTCGCCGTTGCCCCTGATGACGACAGCGACTCGGCTGCCGCGACGTCCGCTGCCACCGTCACGACGCCTGGTGCTCTGACGTCGACACCGGCGGCCAACAGAGACAAGACGACCGACAACGGCAATACGGCGCTGATCATCCTCATCGTCGTGCTCGTCGTCATCGTCGCCGGCGGAGCTTACGTCGTCACCAGGAAGTCGAAGACACCGCCGTCGGTGCCGTGAGGCTGACCTTGGAGTCTGGGATCGAACGACGTCTCGACCTGCCGAGCGTGCTCCAGTCCGCCCGCGCCGATCCCGTCGAATTCCTTCGCCACGACGGACTGATGGTGATCGACGAGATTCAGCGAATGCCTGAGCTCGTGCTCCCGATCAAAGCAGTCGTGGATCAAGACTCGTCTCCTGGTCAGTTTCTGCTCACGGGGACAGCCATACTGCTCGGATTGCGATCGCTCCCCGATGCCCTTGTCGGACGCAGTGAAACGATCGAGTTGTGGCCATTCGCTCGAGGAGAACTCGATCGCCGTCCCGATGGATTCGTCGACGAACTTGTCGGTGACGAGCCGGAGATACGTACCTCAGGGTCGCTCCTGCAATTGGACTATGTCGATAGAGCGCTGCGGGGAAGGTTTCCCAGTGGCGACCAAACGAGAGGGCAATCGACGTTCGAGGTTCCTTCGAGTCGTATGTCAACGACCTCATCGACCGGGGCATCTTACAGCTGAGCGACATTCATCGCTGCGACGACCTCTCGCGGCTTGTCCGGCTGCTCGCAACTCGTATGGCGACGCCGCTGAAGATCGAGAACGTCAGTAACGACGTCGCAGTGCCAAAGACAACGGTCGACCGTTATGTCTCGCTCCTCGAAGAGGTCTTTCTGATCAAACGCATTCCTGCATGGTCGAACTCGGCGACGTCCCGCCAGGACGCCGGCCGTACTCGGACAGGTTCTCGAGAACTTCGTGCTCGGCGAACTCGCTCGACAGCTGACGTGGACATTGGCTTGTGCAACGCTCAACCACTACCGCAACAGAGACGACCAAGAAGTCGATGCCGTGATAGAGCATCACGATGGAAGGGTCTTGGGAATCGAAGCTCAGGCCTCCTCGACCGTCAACATCGATGATTTTCGGCATCTCGCCCACCTTCGATGCCGGACCGGCGAACAGCTCCATCGCGGCGTCGTGCTCTATGCCGGCACGGAGGTCCTACCGTTCGGCGACCGAATGATCGCAGCTCCGATCGATGCGCTTTGGCAGTCCGGCTGATCCGTCGGAGTCAGCGTTGTTCTCGGTGCTATGGAGACGTCGATCTCGACGTGTATCCGACCACGCGCCGACGTGTTGTGCGGCAACCGTCGAAATGCCTGCGAGCGTGGCGACAAGATCGCT
>JAYTOR010000234.1:0-20961 GCA_043747685.1 Actinomycetota bacterium | reverse complement strand
CCGACGAAACGGTTGAAGAGCGTGCTCTTGCCGACGTTCGGGCGTCCAACGATGACCACGGTGGGGATCTGATCGGTCGAGGTCATGCTGTTGTATTCTCCAGAGCGCGTCGTAGCGAAGCGCCATCAGTTGGCACGATTTCAACGCGCCGTGGTAGGTCATGGACGGTCAGACCGTCGAGGAAGCGGCCTTCGGAAAGGCACACGTCGGGAAGCAGGTAGCGGTGTCCCTGTGGCTCATCAGCGAGGACGCGAACGAGGTCTGCACCGACCATCAGGCCGGTGACTGCTGTGTTGCCACCGAAGAATTCGTTGGCGACCGGGATGACGCGCACGTCGTCGCGGCCGAGTCGCTCGATCATCGGCGTGATGACCTGAGCGCCATACGGGGCGGTCAGCACGCCGATCGGTGCATCCCGTCGAGGGGAAAGCATCAGACCGAGCGCACCGCTCGGCGAGCGGGGCGGTGCGCAGCCCGTGGAGTGCATCGCCGTGTCAACTGCGGGATTGCGGACGGCCCGGTATCCCTCTGCGGGTGCAGCGTCGACGGAGGCAAAGAATCCACCGATACCACGGTCAGCGGCTGACGCCGTCCCGAAGAACTCCGACTCGAACGACCGGGCCATGCCGATGCCGTCCTCGTACATCTCGAAGTCGCCATAGGTGTCCGGTGATGGAAACGGTCGACCTGCGAGCAGGTAGTACTCGTCGGCTGCAAACACGAGTCGATGCCCGAGCGACAAGCTGAAGATGTGCTGCCACTTGTCGACGCAATCGACGACGGCCTGAGCTTCGGCGACAGTGTGGTGCCGCATCGTCGGTTCGGGATTGAACTGCGAGATGCCGAGCGGCACCACGGCAATGCTTGCCAGTTCCGGATACTCGTCGAGCACCCCGGCGAGCGTGTCGTCGAGCACCGCACCATCGTTGACGCCAGGACAGATCACGAGCTGACCGTTGACCTTCACGCCGTGGTCGAGCAGCAGGCGCAACCAGCGCAGGCTCGTGGCACCGCGTTTGTTGCGCAGCATCGAGGAGCGCAACTCCGGGTTTGTCGTATGGATGCTGACGTTCAGCGGTGACAGCCCCTCGGTCAGCACCCGCTCGAAGTCCAGTTCCGTGAAACGGGTCAAAGTCGTGAAGTTGCCGTAGAGGAACGACAGTCGGTAGTCGTCGTCCTTCAGATACAGACTCGAGCGAAGACCTTTCGGCAATTGGTAGATGAAGCAAAAGGCGCAGTGGTTGTCGCAGGTACGCACGCGGTCGAAGACCGAAGAGTGCACGTCGATGCCGAGCAATTCGCCTTCGCGCTTGACGATCTCGACCGTCAACTCCATACCGCCGCGGGAAACCTCGAGTTCGAGCTGTGCCTCATCCGTCAGGGCGCGCCATTCGAGCACGTCGCGCGGGACGATGCTGTTGATGCTGCGGACCTCGTCACCCGGCACGACGCCGGCAAGATCGGCCGGAGAGCCAGGTGTGACGCCCACCACGAGCGGGAAGGACATGAGTTCCCAGGCTACCGACAGCAGACATCTCCCGGTCTTTGCTCGTTTTCGCACCGGTAGCCTTGGAGATGTGGATGTCGACCATGTGCTGCTGGCGTCTCCCCGCGGCTTCTGTGCTGGCGTCGAGATGGCCATCAAGGCACTCGCCTGGATGGTGCGGTCCTTCGACGCACCGGTTTACTGTTACCACGAGATCGTCCACAACAAGCTGGTGGTCGACCGCTTCAAAGCGCTCGGAGTGATCTTCGTCGACGACGTCGACCAGGTCCCGATCGGCAGTCCGATCATGTTGTCGGCACACGGCTCAGCACCGGAAGTCGTCTCGGCCGCCCGCGCACGCGGCAGCTACGTCGTCGACAGCGTCTGCCCGCTCGTGACGAAGGTCCACCACGAGGTCAAGGTCCGTGCCGGCAAGGGCTATCAAATAGTGTACGTCGGCCATCATGGCCACGAGGAAGCGGTCGGCACGATGGCCGTAGCACCTGATTCGATCCACCGGGTCGAGTCGATCGCCGAGGTTGCCAACCTCCCGCAGTTCGACCAGCCCGTCGCCCTCCTCGCCCAGACGACGCTGTCGCATCGCGATTGGTCCGGCGTGGCCGAGGCGACGAAGGAGCGCTTCCCCGATCTGTGGAAGCCGGGTCGCAGCGATCTGTGCTTTGCGACCACCAACCGGCAGTCTGCGCTGATGGCGATGGCGCCAAGGTGTGACGCGCTCGTCGTCATCGGGTCGGCGAATTCGTCCAACACCCGAGCGTTGGAGAAGTTGGCGACCGAAGCAGGCTGTCCCCAGGTCTTCCGCATCAACCATGTCGACGAACTACCAGACGACCTCAGCGGCGTCGTCGGTATCACTGCAGGTGCGTCGGCTCCCGAGGAACTCGTCGAGGCCGTCATCGAGCGCCTCGCCCCGCGTCGTGGTGTCGAGGAAGTCGATGTCACCGACGAGGACGAGTATTTTCCGCCGCCGCGAAACCTGCGAGAGCTGCAGATGGCGATCGAACGAGCGGCGACGGCACTCCTCGGCGGAACGAGCCACGAGGGCCGCATCGCCGATGATCGCTCGATCAGCGCCAGCGACGTCCTCGCCGAACTGCGGAGCGCGTAGCGACCACGCTGACTTCATCGCCCAAGCCGTCGTGCTTCGTCCCACAGCTGTGTAGACAGTGCAGGTGATTTCACCGAACTGGACGACGGTCCGCCTGTTCCTGCACGTTCTCGCAGCATGTGTCTGGGTCGGGGGGCAGCTGACACTCGGCGGACTCGTGCCGGTACTGCGCTCGATCAGCCCACAGGCACCACGTATCGTTGCTCGTCAATTCAACCGCATCGCGTGGCCTGCCTTCGCCGTACTGATCGCCACCGGCCTATGGAACCTGCTCGTCGTCAACGTGTCCGATCGCCCGACGAGTTACCTGGTCACGCTCTTCGTCAAATTGCTGATCGTCGCCGTGTCGGGGATCAGTGCGGCTGCTCACGCCGGTGCCAAGACCAAACTGACGCTGGCGCTCGGCGGCGCGCTCGCCGGTCTCTCAGGACTGGCAGCGCTGTTCCTCGGCATCCTCCTGCGAACCGGCTGAGTCGGGCCGGGCGCCGGTCAGAAGGTCTCGGCGAAGAGGTCGACCATCACCTTCCAGCTGCGCTTCGCAGACGGTTCGTGATATTTGATCGCCGCCATCCTCGTGCCATCGGCAGCCGGATTGGTGAAACTGTGACCGACTCCGCCGAACAGGTGCAGCTGCCAGTCGACCGTTGTCGCCCGCATCTCGGCTTCGAACGCCGCCCGTTGCTCCGTCGGGATCAATGGATCGGCGTCACCGACGCAGACGACGACCTTGCCGACGAAGTGCTTCTCGTCGCCGGGACTCGGGTTGCTGAGGCCTGAATGGAACCCGACGATCGCCTTGACATCGGCACCGCTCCGGCCGAGTTCGAGCGACATCGTGCCTCCGAAGCAGAAGCCGATGGCCCCGACCCGCGTGGCATCGGCTCGCTCCTCCCTCAGCAGCTGCGTGAGACCGGCATTGGCCAGCGCCCGAATTAGGCCCGGAGCCTGCATCAACGCGACAATGCTGCCCATCACCTGATCGCCGGCGATCGGCTTGCCTCCGCCGAAATAATCCAATGCGAATGCGACGTAGCCGAGTTCGGTTGCAATCCGGTTCGCCGTGTTCCGGGCATGCTCGTCGAAACCACCTCCCTCATGGCAAACGAGGATCGCCGGTCGCTTACCGTCACCGTCGGGGACAGCGAGGTGGCCGATGCATTCCAGCCCGTCGACCTCGTAGGCAATAGATCGTGTCTCCATCGTGAGCCTCCGGGCGTCAGGGTATCCGTTTGGAAAAATTGAAAGAGGCGAAGTGCAACCGGTAGCGAGACGCAGCGTTCGAGCGTTCCGTTCGGGGGCGGTAGCGCCCGAGATCAGCGAATGTCGACACGACCTACTAGTTGCGCGGGACCTTGCTCCAGGCGACATCGCGGTCGACACGGACGTCGCCGGGCAGCCCGAGGACGCGCTCGCCGAGAATGTTGCGCATCACTTCACTGGTGCCACCCTCGATGGAGTTCGCCCTGCTGCGCAGGAACGCCTGCTGTGGCGTCGCCGAGAACATCGCGTGATCGGGGCGGATCATCTTGTAACCACTGGGAAAGAGCATGCCGTCCGCGCCGAGCAGGTCGACGGCGAAGGCGTAGATGTCCTTGTACAGCTCAGCCATCGCCAGCTTGCTGATCGAGCCTTCCGGTCCCGGATCGCCCATCTTGCGCGACTGCGAGGCACGGATGTTGGTCAGACGGAACAGCTCGGAGCGGATCCACAGTTGCATCAGTTCGTCACGCGTCGCCGGGTTCTGCGCTTTCGGCGGCAGTGCCTGGAACAACTTGACGATGTCGCCGATCGGACCGGTGCCGCGCTGAGGGATGACGCCACCGATCGAAACCCGCTCGTTCATCAGCGTCGTCAACGAGACGCGCCATCCGTCACCAGGCTTGCCGAGCATTTCTGCATCCGGCACTTTGGCGTCCGTGAAGTAGACCTCGTTAAATTCGGCTTCCCCGGTGATCTGGTACAACGGCCGGATCTCGACGCCTTCGGCCTCCATGTCGACGACGAACGCCGTCAGACCGGCGTGCTTGACCGCCTCAGGATCGGTACGCACCACGAGCAGGCCACGCTTGGACAGATGAGCGAGCGTCGTCCACACCTTCTGGCCGTTGACCACCCACTCCTCACCATCTTTGACGCCCCTCGACGACAGGCCGGCGAAGTCGGAACCGGAACCCGGCTCGGAGAACAACTGGCACCAGATCTCCTCGCAGGCGAACAACGGACGCAGGTATTTCGCCCGCTGCTCATCGGTTCCCCATGTCATCACCGTCGGGCCGCACATGCCGTAGCCGATCGGGTTGCGATTGTTGCAACTCGGCCCACCAGCGCCGAAGACACGCTCGTTGATCAGTTTCTGCAGGCGTGGCGACAGTCCGAGGCCACCGTTGCCGACCGGGAAATGCACCCAGGCGAGGCCTTTGTCGAATTGCGCTCCGAGGAAGACCTTGTAGTGCGTGGTTGCAGGTGGAAATTCGGACAGCAATTCTTCGACGAGGTCGGCGACTCGCTGGCTGTCGGAGTCCAGTTGTTCCTGCGGGGCCATGTCGATCACTGTCATGGCTCTGACGTTAGCGATCGCAAGGAAACGCCGGAGTGTCGAACGGGCCGTATCTGCTCAAGTCCGAAGAAAAATCGACGCCATGTCAATTTCAATCCGCTTCGATGCAACTCGGGGTCAATTCAAAGGCGACATCATCGAGGCGAACTCCGCCCGTTCTGCCTCGCCGATGCCGGGGATCGTCGCCCGCAGCCGCATCACCCATTGCAGCATCCGCAGATCAGACGTGCGCTTGGCGACCTCCTTGAGGTTCGACAACACTCGGATGACGATGATCTGCTTCGGTACCGGCAGAAGAAAATCGTCGGTCCACGGTGTCCCACCCGTCAGGCGTTGATGGAGGCGCAGGCAGTCGATCTTTCCGAGCAGCCGGCCGCTGAACGGATCGACGAAGACATTGGGGTCGACCTTGTCACGCAGCAGGAAGTGACCAGGCATGCCGATGCCGCTCATCGGGACACCAATCCGGCGTCCTGTCTCCAAGGCGATGACAGCCAGCGTGATCGGGATGCCGAGACGACGATCGAGCACATGATCGAGCAGCGAATTCCGCGGGTCGTAGTAGTCGATGAGGTTGCCTGCAAATCCGAGATCGACGTAGAGATGTTCGAGCAGCGTTGCCAGCAGCGGCGCTGCGCACGCATGGGCGATCTCGTCGAGACGCCGAAGGCCTTCCTCGACGTCGAGTGAAGGGTTGGCTTCTGCGGCGATCAACAGACACGCCTCGTCCAGCGGGAACGCATCGGGGCCAGCTGCCATCAGCTCAGCGAAGCGCTCCACTCCCATGCGACGACGGTACCGTGCGCTACCGTCCGATGAATGTTCCCGGGAGACTTTGCCTCGTCCACACCTGACAAACCCGCCGTCATCATGGCTCGTAGCGGTCAGGTGATCAGTTTTGCCGAACTCGATGCCGGCGCCAATCGGCTGAGCAGGTTGCTCCGAGACGCCGGCCTCCAGCCCGGCGACCACGTTGCGCTCTGTATGGAGAACCATCCCCGCTACTTCGAGGTCCTCTGGGGCTGCCACTACGCAGGCTTGATCTACACAGCGTGTTCTTCGCGACTCACCAGCGACGAACTGGCGTACATCATCAACGACTGCGGCGCCGCCGCCTATATCACCAGCATCTACAAGGCCGACCAGGCCACCGACATCGTCGACAAGATCCCGGAGGTCAGGGTCCGCCTGATGCTCGACGGCGTCGTCGACGGCTATGAAGCGTACGAGGATGTGGTGCAGCGCTGTTCGGCCGAGCCGCTCGAGAATCGTGTCGACGGTGACGACATGCTCTATTCCTCTGGCACCACGGGACGCCCGAAAGGCGTCGCCAGACCGTTGGCGATGACCCCGCTCGGCCAGCCGAGTGGCGTCAGCACGATGCTGTCGCTGATCTTCGGCACCAGCGACGCATCGATCTATTTGTCGCCCGCCCCGCTGTACCACGCCGCCCCGTTGCGGTTCTGCATGTCGACGCAGGCCCTCGGCGGCACGGTCGTGGTGATGGAACACTTCGACCCCGAGGAGTTCCTCCAACTCGTCAGCCGGTATCAGGTGACGCACACCCAGGTCGTCCCGACGATGTTCATCCGCATGCTCAAACTCGACCAGGCAATCCGCGCCGCTGCCGACACCTCGTCCCTGCAGTACGTGATCCACGCAGCGGCACCGTGTCCCGCACCGATCAAGAAGCAGATGATCGAATGGTGGGGGCCGATCATCCACGAGTACTACGCCGGTACCGAGGGAAATGGCTTCGTCTACTGCAACAGCGAGATGTGGTTGGCGCACGAGGGAACGGTCGGCATGCCGATCGGCTGCACTGTCCACATCGTTGCCGAGGACGGCGAGGAAGTGCCGCAGGGAGAGACCGGCACGGTGTATTTCGAGGGTGGGGCGACGTTCGAGTATCACAACGATCCCGAGAAGACGAAGGGGACGCGACACCCGAAAGGCTGGTCGACGCTCGGAGACGTCGGCTATCTCGATACGGGCGGCTTCCTGTTCCTGACCGACCGCAAGGCGTACATGATCATCACCGGCGGCGTGAACGTCTATCCGCAGGAGTCGGAAAACCTGCTGGTCACTCATCCGAAGGTCATCGATGTCGCCGTTTTCGGCGTCCCCAACGACGACTTCGGTGAAGAGGTCAAGGCGGTCGTACAACCGGTGACGATGCCGGCGAACGACGAGGAGGCCGCAGCGTTGTCGAAGGAATTGATTGCCTTCTGCCGAGCGAATCTCGCCGATGTCAAGTGCCCACGTAGCGTTGATTTCCGCACCGAACTCCCACGTCACCCGACCGGCAAGCTCTACAAGCGTCTACTCAAGGACGAATACTGGGCAACTGCCGGCCGCACGATCTAGTCAGCGACCGAGTGCGTGTCGAAGGAGATTACGCGTTGATGCTGACGAAGCGGATCTCGGTCATTTCCTTGACGCTGTAGGCCGGGCCCTCTCGGGTGTTGCCGCTGTCACGGACGCCGCCGTACGGCTGCTGGTCCGCTCGCCATGTCGGGACTTCGTTGATCAGCACGCCGCCGTAGTCGAGGGTGGTGAAGGCCTTCATGGCCTTCCCGATGTCTGTGGTGAAGACGCCGGCTTGCAGACCGTATTCGGTCTCGTTGGCCATCCTCAGCGCATCGTCGAAGTCGTCGTAGACGGCGATGCCGACGACCGGTCCGAAGACTTCTTTGGCACAGACCTTCATGTCCTGCTGCACGTTGGTCAGGATCGTCGGATGAAGCACCCCGTCCTCGTTGAAGTCGCCTCCGATGGCGACCGTTGCGCCTCCTGCGACGGCTTCGTCGATCCACGACTTGACCCGATCGCGCTCGCCGGTCGAGATCAATGCCGACACGTCGGTGTCCTCGTCGGACGGATCGCCGACCTTGAGCGTCTTGACACCCTCGACGAGTGCCTCCGTGAATCTGTCGGCGATCGAGGAGTGAACGAAAATCCGCTGCGTCGAGATGCAACTCTGGCCGGCGTGGGAGAACCCGGCAACCCTGACCTTCGTCGCCGCCGTCTGCCAATCGCCGTCCGGCTCGATGATCAGCGGTGCATTGTTACCGAGTTCGAGGCCGACCCGTTTGCGTGGAGCAGCCGCACGGATTCCCCAGCCGACTTCCGGCGAACCGGTGAAGGTGATCAGCGCAATGTCGTCGTGCTCGACGATCGCATTGCCGACGGTGCGGCCGCCGCCCGTGACGACGTGTAGATAATCAGCAGGCAGCCCAGCTTCGTCGATCAGCAACTCAGCGAGCGTGATCGCCGAGAAGGGCGTCTGCGTTGCCGGTTTGAGCACCACCGGGCATCCGGCAGCGATCGCCGGAGCGAGTTTGTGGACGACGAGATTGAGCGGGAAATTGAACGGCGAGATCGCTCCGATGACGCCGATCGGCACTCGTAGCGTGAAGCCGAGCTTGCCCTCTCCACCGCACATCGCGTCCAGCGGCACGACGTCGCCAGACAGCTTGCGCGCCTCCGCTGCTGCGAATTTGAACGTACCGACCGCTCGGCTCGCCTCGACCCGGGCGGTCTTCAACGGCTTCGCAGCCTCCGCCGAGATGATCTTGGCGAATTCCTCCAGCCGTGCCGTCAATCGCTCGGCCGCCTTGTCGAGGACCTCGGCTCGTTTCCACAGTGGAAGCGGGTGCTCGGCAAGTGCACGTTTGGCAACGGCCACGGCCCGGTCGACGTCGGCAGGTACACATTCCGGGATCAGCCCGATCACTGCGCCGTTGAACGGGGAGCGCACGGTGATCGTCGACTCGGATGTGAAGCGTTCCCCGGCGAGGGGCAATGCGCGTACGTAAGCCATGGCAGCGACGATACTTCCAAGATGGTCAGCACGACAGCGCGACATCCCTACCTCGACCACGACGGTGCGATCCCCTTCGCCCACCGCGGCGGGGCCAACAACGGCCTGCCGGAGAATACGATGGCGTCGTTCCAACATGCGTACGATCTCGGTTACCGATACTTCGAGACGGACGTGCAGTTGACCGCTGACGGCGTACTCGTCGCCTTCCATGACGATGACCTCCGCCGGACATGCGGGCTGCCAGGCAAGATCAGCGAGCTCAACTGGTCGCAGGTCAGCACGGCGTTGGTCGACGGGAAGGAACCGATCCCGCTGCTGACCGATCTCTTCGATGCGTTCCCCGATGCGCGTGTCAACATCGACTGCAAAACGGACGCTGCGGTACTCCCGCTCTCCGCCATCCTGCGGCGATGTGCAGCACTCCCCCGGGTCTGCGTCGGAGCGTTCTCCGACAAGCGCATTCATCGACTTCGGGCGATGTTCGGGTCGGAACTGTGTACATCGATGGCACCGCTCGAGGTTGTCCGCTTCCTGCTCGGATTCACATCGACGACTGCTCAGACCGCTCAGGTTCCGACGAAGCAGTCCGGCATCGTGGTAGTGACGCCACGATCAATCGCCAGAGCGCACGCCAAGAACGTCGCCGTCCATGTATGGACGATCGACGACACTGCCGAGATGAACCGCTTGCTCGATCTCGGCGTCGACGGGATCATGACGGACGAGACGCAGCGGCTCAAGGACGTCTACGTCAAGCGAGGACTCGCCCTCTGACACGTCCCAGGTCACGGAATGTCGCCGGATCTGCGCACATTCGGTGACATGTGCGGAGTCCAGCAGAACACGTTGACAATCAGGGCGACGGCGAATGCGGCGCTCGACGCAGTGGCGGCACCGACAGTGCTGCCGATCTGCACCCCTGCGAGAGGTGGGATGTCGAGGCTCCAGAAGACGAGAGCGAACGTCCCGACGTACCCGGCTCCCAGCAGGCCGAGCAGCGCGCCGAGTCTGGCCTTTCCCCACAACACGGCGACCACCGAGGCGACGACGAGCAGCGGGACAGCCGGCCACCAGAATGTCGCGACGCGGATCGCCTCGGTCGGCGCCTCCTGAATCCGGCGGGCAACGCTGACGAGCTCGTAGCTCGTCCTCCGCTCCTGCCCAGACTGCAGCCATGGCATGAACGTCGACGCCACGACACCGATCGCGCCGGCGAAAACCGCAGCCTTGGCGAGCATCGGGCGGGACAGCATCGCACGACGATACGGCCCCACGCACCGCTGGTCGGACTCGTTCCTCGCTGCGTGAAGGTTCTGTGGACCGTTTTGCACCGCCGGCGGTGCACCAGTGGACTCAGTTTCTGGAGGGGGTGGAAACCGTAGAGTGCTGGGTGTGGCCGGCACCTTCGATCTGACAGCACTCGGCTACGCGCGTATCGCCGTCGTGTCACCGGCGCTGCGGGTCGCTGATGTGCGGTTCAACGCCGACGCCACCGTCGAGGCACTCGGGCAACTCGACCCGTCGACCGCCCTGGCGATCTTCCCGGAGATGGGTCTCACCGGGTACACGTGCGGCGATCTGTACCGCCAGCCAACGCTGCTCGATGCAGCCCGTCGGGCGCTCGTCACGATCGCCGTCGCCACGACGGACGGTGCCGCCGTGATCGTCGGTCTGCCATTGATGGTGCGCGACCGCCTCTTCAACGTCGCCGCATTCTGTGCCAATGGTCTGATTCGTGGCGTCGTGCCGAAGCGGTATCTGCCGAACCGCAGTGAGTTCTACGACGACCGCTGGTTCACGAGACCGTCCGGCACCGAGCCGGATATGGTTCGCATCGACGGCGTCGACGGCACCGACGTTCCCTTTGGGATCGACCTGCTCTTCGAGGTCGGCGAGATGGTCGTCGGTATCGAGATCTGCGAGGATCTGTGGACAGTCGCACCGCCGAGCGGACCGCTCGCACTTGCCGGTGCGAATATCATCGCCAACCCGTCCGCAAGTCCTGAACTGCTCGGCAAAGCCGACTATCGCCGGTCGCTCGTCGCCCAGCAATCGGCCCGTTGCCTGGCTGCGTACGCCTATGCCGGTGCAGGCCCAGGCGAGTCGACGATGGACGTCGTCTACGGCGGTCATTCATTGATCGCCGAGAACGGTTCGGTTCTTGCGGAAACGGCGAGATTCCAGTTCGGGACGCAGAGTGCCGTCGCTGACGTCGATCTCGGCCGGCTGTCACACGAGCGTCTGAACAACTCGAGCTTCGCCGCCGACGCCATCGCACCGATGCGACGTATTGCATGTTCACCCCGGGCCGTCGTCGCCAAATCGGCGATGCTGCTCCGCCGGGTGGACCGCCTGCCGTTCGTCCCCGACGACGAGTCGCAGCGCGCTCGCCATTGCGAAGAGATCTTCGCGATCCAAGCGGCGGGACTCGCCAAACGGCTTCGCCACACGACCGCCGAACGCGTCGTGATCGGCGTGTCCGGCGGACTCGATTCGACACTTGCGCTGCTCGTGGCAGCACGCTCGTTCGACAGCCTGGGGCTGTCCCGTGAACAGATCCTCGCTGTCACCATGCCGGGCTTCGGTACGACCGATCGGACCTATCGGAACGCACTCGGGCTGATGGAGGAACTCGGCGTCGACAGACGCGAGATCGGGATCACCGCTGCCGTACGGCATCACTTCTCTGATATCGGCCACGACGAGTCGACACATGACATCGCCTACGAGAATTCGCAGGCGCGCGAACGCACACAGATTCTGATGGACCTGGCGAACGAGATCGGCGGCTTCGTCGTCGGTACGGGCGATCTCAGCGAGGCAGCGCTCGGCTGGATGACGTTCAACGGCGACCACATGAGTATGTATCACGTCAATATCGGCGTGCCGAAGACGCTCGTGCGCTACCTGGTGACGTGGGCTGCCGACGCCCAGTTCGACGGCGAGACACGTCGCATACTCCACGACATCTTCGACACCCCGATCACCCCGGAGCTGTTGCCGCTCGACAACGGCGCACTCGCCCAGAAGACCGAAGACACGGTCGGACCGTACGAGTTGCACGACTTCTTCCTCTTCCATGCGATCCGCGGCGGAGCGCGACCCGCAAAGGTGTTCGCCCTCGCCAAGTTGGCGTTTAGTGATAGCTACGACGATGCGACGATCCTGCGGTGGCTGCGGACGTTCTGGAGCCGGTTCATCAGCCAGCAGTTCAAGCGTTCGGCGATGCCGGACGGCCCGAAGGTCGGCTCCGTCGCTCTCTCACCGAGAGGCGACTGGCGCATGCCGAGCGACGCATCCCCTTCCCTGTGGCTCGCCGAGATCGACGGTCTCGACACATGAGACGGGCTGAGACGGGCTGAGACGAGTTGAGATGCTGAGACGAGTTGAAATGCGTTCAGGAAACAATCTGGAAAAGGTCGCGCTGTAGCCTCGGCAGTCATGCGCGTCGACACCAACTTCTTCTGCACTGTCCCGATGCCGGACGCCGGCGATCCCTCGATCCCGGCGACGTCGCGCCGCTACGGGAACGATGCCGTCATCGAGTGCTACCGCAACCTGTTGTCGTGGGCGAAGACCGCCGATGAACTCGGATTCGACACGATGTGGCTCACCGAGCACCACTTCCAGCACGAGGGCTACGAGGTACTGCCGAACCTCATCCAGTTCGGTCAGCACTTGGCAATGCAAACACAGCAGTTGCGACTGGGGCAGATGTTCAACGTCGTTCCGCAGTGGCATCCGCTGCGCCTGGCGGAGGACTTCGCCATCGCCGACATCATCACCGGCGGCCGTATGGAGTTCGGCGTCGGGCGCGGAACGGTGCCGCGTGAGGCTTGGGCGCTGGGGACCGTCGTCGCCAGCGGCGATAATGCGATGTCCGTCGAGCACGACCGCATCAACCGCCAGATATTCGAAGAGTCGATCGAGATCATCAAGCTCGCCTGGTACAACGAACGATTCTCGTACGACGGCAAGCAGTTCACCCTGCCACCGCACGACGTGCCGGACCGCGGCACGCTGGTCAACGATCTGACATTGATCCCCAAACCGATGAGGCACGTCGACATCTATCAGCCGGTGACCTCGCCGGAGACGATCGAGTACGTGCCGCGTGCGGGTCACAAGGCGATCTATTGGCTGCAGAACGCCGACAGCCAGAAGGCCAAATGGGACCGCTATGCGGCGATCCGCGAGGAGATCGGGACACCGGTAGGTCCCGGCGAGGACCGATGCCTGGTGATGAATATTCACGTCGCCGACACACGCGAAAAGGCGATCGCTCGCGGTGGCCCCGGACACGACGAGTTCGTCAAGTTCCTGTCTCCGTACGGCCGGTTCTCGTCGTACAAGAACGCTGACGGATCGAAGGCTGCGTTCGACTTTTCGCCGACCGTCCAGGATTCGCTCGACCAGAAGATCCAGATCGTCGGCTCGATCGACGACGCGGTCGACATCCTCGGGTTCTGGCGAGATCTGCTCGATCTCGAGCACGTCTGCTTCTTCTTCGACTATCCGGGTCTGACCCGTGATGAAATCGCCGAGCAGATGCATCTGGTCGTCGAAGAAGTACTGCCGCGCCTCGGTGAAAAGGTCGATTCGCGGCCGCTCGCCTCCGGCCTCGAACCACTGCTCTGATGACCCGACCGGCAGCCGAACCGATGACCCGGCTGATCACGTCGGCGATGCTGGCCGATGGACGAGTGGTCGACATCCGCATCGGCGACGACGGATTGATCAGCGAAATCGGTGCACTTGCTGCGGCAGAGGGCGAGCCGGTCGAGGACATTGCCGGCTATCTGCTCACACCGTCGTTCGTCGAACCGCATGCCCATCTCGACAAGGCCTTCCTGGCAGAACGCTTCGACAACCCGACCGGTGACCTCAACGGTGCGATCACGGCGATGCGCGACAATCGCCACCTGATCACCTTCGACGACACCGTCGAACGCGCCGAACGGGCGGTTCGCCTACTCGCCTCCAATGGCGTGACGGTGATCCGCTCTCATGCCGACACGACGATCGACAACGGGCTCGCCTCGGTCACCGCGCTCGCCGAGGTTCGCCGGCGCGTGACAGGCCTCGTCGATCTGCAGATCGTTGCCCTCGGCGCCTGGCCGGTGTCCGGGCAGGAGGGCGCGGATGGTCGGGCGTTGCTTCATGATGCACTCGGCGCAGGCGTCGATCTGGTCGGCGGTGTCCCGCACCTCGAAGATGATCCCGTGGCGGCGACCGAGACGCTGATGGAGATCGCCGCAGAGCACAGTGTCGGCATGGATCTGCACACCGACGAGACGCTCGACCCCTGCGCGGTCGGCCTTCGTCTGCTCGCCGAACGGGTGATCGCCTCCGGGTTTGCCCACGGCGTGACGGCGAGCCACTGCGTCAGCCTGGGCATGCAACCGGAATCACAGCAGCGTGCAACCGCCGAACTCGTCGCCGAAGCCGGGATCAGCGTCGTTGCACTGCCGCAGACGAACCTCTATCTCCAGGCGAGGGGCCACGCTGTCGGTGCGCCGAGAGGGCTGACCGCCGTTGCCGCCCTGCGTACGGCGAACGTCAACGTCGCCGCCGGAGCCGACAACCTGCAGGACCCGTTCAACCTCGTCGGCAAGGGCGATCCATTGGAGACGGCAGCGTTGATGGTCATGGCTGGGCACCTCCTGCCCGTCGACGCCTACGCAACCGTGACGACGAACGCGCGGATCGCCGTGCTCGGCGTGTCGGCGTCGGTCGAGGTCGGGCAGTCCGGCGATTTCGTCGCCATCCGGGTCCCGAACATCCGAGAGTCGATTGCCTACCAACCGGAGTCGCGCTTGACGTTTCGTCAAGGCCGGATCGTCGCCCGAAAGGGCAGCTGAGCAGCGACGAAACGTTCCCGAAATATGGAGTTCACGGTCGAAGGCCGCCCGCTGTCGGCCGCTGACGTATTCTGTCCGGGCGATGTCAACAACTGAGCATCCTCACGCTGCAGAACCCGCCGCAGAACGCGCTGGATCGCCCGTCACAGTACGGACGGCAGAACACCTAGTGAACCCCGCGGCGATCGGCAGGCTCGCCGGCAGGCGCGTCGTCGTCACCGGTGCCGCTCGCGGCATCGGTGCCGAAATCGCCAGAACATTTGCCGCCGAGGGTGCCTCCGTCGCCGTCCTCGATCTACTGCTCGACGAGGCGACGATCATCGCCAAGGAAATCGATGGTCTCGCGGTCGGGACCGATCTCAGCGACGCTGAGGCCACGCGGGCAGCGATGACCGCAGCGATCACCCACCTCGGCGGCATCGACATCCTGGTGAACAATGCCGGGGTCCTGAAGTTCTCCCCGCTCCTCGATATTGACATCGAGGACTGGGATCTCACCTTCGATGTCAATGTCCGGGCGATGCTCGTCACGACGCAGGTCGCAGCGAAACGAATGATCGCCGACGGGACCGGCGGCAAGATCGTCAACATGGCGTCGATGGGCGGCAAGCTCGGCGCACCCAATCAGGCGCACTACGCAGCTTCCAAGGGTGCAGTGATCTCGCTGACACAGGTGGCGGCGATGGAACTCGGCCCCCATCAGATCAACGTCAACTGCATCTGCCCCGGCTACGTGCTGACGGAGATGGGCGCGGCGACGCGCACGCAGGCGATGATCGACGCCTGGTCGGCGAAATCGCCGCTCGGTCGCCTCGGATGCCCGGGTGATGTTGCCAAGATGGCCCTGTTCCTCGCCTCAGCGGATTCGGACTATTGCACCGGGCAGGCGATGAACGTCACAGGTGGGATGATGATGCAATGACCGCAGTCGCAGGCTCGCATTCGATCGGTGACATCCCGGGTATCGCCGCGCTGAAGTTCGACAACGTTTCGATGACCTATCCGGACGGAACGTTCGCCCTCGATTCGACGAACTTCGAGGTCTATCCAGGAGAATTCGTCACGATCGTCGGCCCGTCAGGCTGCGGCAAATCGACATTGCAGCGCATCGCCTCCGGCCTCTCGAAGCCCTCGACCGGAACGGTCACCGTCGACCATGACAGCCTCGGCTACGTCTTCCAGGACGCGACGTTGCTGCAGTGGAGAACCGTTCGCAAGAACATCGAGTTGCTCGCCGAGTTGAACGGCGTCCCGAAGGCCGAACGTCAGGCAAAGGCACGGGAGACGATCGACCTCGTCGGCCTCAACGGCTTCGAATCGAAGTATCCGAAACAATTGTCAGGCGGCATGAAGATGCGTGCCTCGCTGGCCCGCTCACTCGTCCTCGATCCGAAATTGTTCCTCTTCGACGAACCATTCGGTGCGCTCGACGAAATCACCCGTGAACGTCTCAACGACGAACTACTCAGCCTCTTCAAGCGCTCGGGATTTGCATCACTGTTCATCACCCACTCGATTCAAGAAGCCGTGTTCCTGTCGACAAGGGTGCTGGTGATGTCGGCCCGCCCTGGCAAGATCGTCGGCGATTTCGCGATCCCCTTCGAATATCCGCGCAGCCCCGAACTGCGTTTCGATCCAGCGTTCGCCGAACTCTGCGGCGACGTGTCGCATGCCCTGCGAGGAGCGCATTCATGAGCCTGACGCAGTACAGCGATCCTGAAGCACCGGCGACGTCGATCTTTGCCAAGAACGACCTCGCGCAGGCTCACGAGGACGCCACCGCTCCGCCGCAGTACAAGGCTGCCAAGCATTGGAGTGAATACGCCGGACCGATTTCGCTCTTCGGTGTGTTCGTCGGCTTCTGGTACTTCATGTCGTATTGGGGTCTCAAACATCTGTTCGGCAAGCCCAGTTTCCTGCTGACTCCTCCGCACATCGTCATCCACGACTCGTTCATGATGTGGATCAACACCAAGCCACTCCTCGAAGCCCTGTGGTTGTCGACACGTGTGGCCCTCGTTGGACTGATCATCGCCATTGTCCTCGGGGTATTACTGGCCATTTTGATGAGTCAGGCGAATTGGATCGAGAAGTCCGTCTGGCCGTATCTCGTCGCCATCCAGGCGATCCCGATCCTTGCGTTCGTTCCGCTGATCGGCAACATCTACGGGTTCAACTTCCGATCGCGCGTCATCGTCTGTGTGATCATCGCCCTCTTCCCGATCGTTGCCAACACGTTGTTCGGCCTGCTCTCAGCTGAACGGGGCCAGCACGACCTGTTCACACTGCGCGGCGCCTCGCGCTGGACACGACTACGCAAGTTGCAGCTGCCGGCGGCGATGCCGGCGATCTTCGCCGGCTTCCGTATCGCCGCCGGCCTTTCGGTCATCGGCGCCGTCGTCGGTGACACCTTTTTCCGCCAGGGCAGCCCCGGTATCGGAATCCTCATCGATCAATACCGCTCGCGCCTCAACAACCCTGTCATGTACGGCGCCGTGATCCTTGCTGCGTTGCTCGGCATCACCTTCTTCATCATCTTCGGATGGATCGGCAAACGGGTCATCGGCAGCTGGCACGAGACGACGCGCAAAACCAGCTGAGACCTCACCACATCTCATCATCACGGTCCTCGGGCCTGATTGAGAAAACCAAACAGCGTGAACAAACAAGGAGTACATATGATCAAGCGAAAGCAGACCAAGCTGCTGGCCGCCCTACCGCTTGCGGCACTGGTCTTCAGCGCCTGCGGCAGCTCGTCGTCCAAGACATCGGCAACCACTACAGGTGCCGCAGCGACAACCGGTGCCGCAGCGACAACCGCCGGCACCACCGCGGCAACCACCCCCGGTACCACTGCAGCAACGACCGCAGCAACCACGAAAGGAACAACGGCTGGCACGACGTCGGCTGGAGGCCTTGTCGTCACAGCCGGCGAACTGAAAACCGCCTGCCCAGCGACGATCGCCATCCAGACGGACTGGAACCCAGAAGGCGAGCACGGTTTCCTCTACAACCTGTTCGGGCCGAGCCCGTCGGTCAACGCCGACAAGAAGATCGTCACCGGCGAACTCGTCGCCCATGGTGGCGTCGACACCGGAGTCAAGATCGAGGTCCGCTCGGGCGGCCCGGCGATCGGCTTCCAGACGGTGACGTCGCAGCTGTACTCGGATCTCGCGCTGACGCTCGGGTTCGTCTACACGGACGAGGCCATTCAGTTGTCGGACAAGTTCCCGACCGTCGCCATCGAGAACGGGTTCATTAAGAACCCGCAGATGATCATGTGGGATCCGGCGACCTATCCCAACGTGAAGACGATTGCCGACCTCGGCAAGGCCAACGTCAAGGTGCACTACTTCTCCGGTGCCGCCTACATGGACTACTTCACCGCGGCCGGCATCCTGCCGAAGGCCGATGTCGCCGGTGACTATGACGGCACGCCGGCCAACTTCGTCGCCCAGCAGGGCAAGGAAGCACAGCAGGGCTTCGGATCGGCAGAGCCGTACATCTACCAGAACGAAATCGCCCAGTGGAAGAAGCCCATCTCCTATGCATACATCAACGATGCAGGGTGGAACAACTACGCAGAGTCCATCGCCACGAAGCCGGAGAACATCACCAAGCTGGCCGCTTGCTTCAAGCTCCTCGTTCCGATCATCCAGCAATCGAGCGTCGACTATCTGGCTGACCCGAAGGCTGCGAACGCGTTGGTCCTCGACCTCGTCGCCAAATACAACAATGGCTGGGTATACAGCCAGGGTGTAGCAGACTACGCCGTTGCCACCATCAAGAAGGACGGCCTCGTGGCCAACAGCCCCGATGGAACGCTCGGCAGCTTCGACAGCAGTCGTGTCGACGCCCTCATCAAGCTGGCGACGCCAATCTACGCAGCGCTCGGTTCAGCGCCCAAGGCGGGGTTGAAGTCGTCTGACATCGTGACCAACCAGTTCATCGACAAGACCATCCATATGTGAGATGCAATGAAGAAGGGCGCCGGCCGCGAGGTCGGCGCCCTTTTGCTTTCCCAGGCGGATCCGCTTCCTCCCTACCGGGTTCGGCCGCCACCAGGGCTGCGCTTCTCAGCGTCCGAAGTCGAAGACGGCGATCTCCTCGAAGGCCTCGACGAGCCCCGTTACCGAACCTTCGAAGAGCTGCTTACCGAGCTCGGCGGTGGCATCCGTCGGGTCGCCGATGTATCCCTCGGGGTCGAAGTCGTTCGACAGCCACCCGAAGCTGACGCGTCCGCCGAAGCGCACATACTTGTTTGCCGCCATCCTCTCCGGTACCTTGCGCGAAATATTTGTCATATCAATAAGATCGGGCCGGAGGTGCATCATCACGGACGTCTCCTGGATGCCTCCGTGGATACCCATCCCCAGTTCTAACGAGGGCGACACGCCACCCTGATCGACCGGCATACCCGGATGCGTGAGAAAGGTCTTCAGCCCATGAGCAAGACGGATATCGCGGCAGGCGACATTCAGCAGCGCGCTGTTTCCACCGTGCCCGTTGAGGAACACCAGCCGCTTCGCCGGTGTGGTGGCGATACAGCGACCGATGTCGTCGAGCACGCTCAGCAGCGTCGCCGCCGTGAGCCAGATCGTGCCGGGCGACCAGGCATGTTCGTTGGACTTCGTGTAGGCCAATGTCGGCAGCAACCAAACATCCAGACCATTGGTGCGGGCTTCGGCACACGCTGCCTCGGCGACGGCGGTGGCGACGACCGTGTCGGTGTTGAACGGAAGGTGCGGGCCGTGCTGTTCGATAGCCCCGAGCGGCTGGACGATAATGCTGTTCTCCGTCAGCGCCGTGGCGACTTCTGGCCCTCTGAGTTCTTCGAGTCGTTGCAAAGCATTCACGATTCCAGACTAGACGCCACGTGGGCGGCGCAGCGATGAGCGACTTCGAGGCAATCGTCGTCGGTGCGGGCCACAACGGGCTCGTCGCCGCCGCCTACCTGGCGCAGCGTGGAATGAAAACACTGCTGGTCGAGGCGCGGGAGACGGTCGGCGGTTGCGCCGCGAGCGAAGACGTGCTCGGCGTACGCGTCAATATCTGCAACTGCGATCACCTGACGTTTCGGACGACGCCGGTCATCGAAGAATTGGGCCTCGGTGCCCACGGCCTGCACTACCTCGACGTCGACCCAGGGGCGATGAACATGGCGTGGTCCGGCGGAGCGATCTGGCCCTCGTTCCATTCGCTCGAACGCACGCTCGAAGGCCTCCGTATGACCCATCCCAACGAGGTCGACGGTTATCGCCGATACGCCGCTGCGGCGATGCCGGCCGTTCGCCTGATCCTCGATGCCGCTGCGGAGCCGCCCTCGGCGCGTCGCCTGATCGGCAAGGTCTTGCAGCACAGAGGCAGGGGCGCGTCGACACTCCTGCGCTGGAGCCGCAAGAGCGCCGCCGACGTGATGAGATCGTTTTTCGCGACCGATGCGTTGCAGGCACCCGGCATGGTCGCCGGTCCGATGGTCTGGGGCATCTCACCGGAAACGCCAGGAACCGGCCTCGGAGCGCTGAGCTATGCAATGCGCCACGTGTCGACAGTCGGACGGCCGATCGGCGGCAGCGGCATGGTTCCGATCTCGCTGCAGTCTGCATTCCTCGCGAGCGGTGGGACGCTGCGGACATCGACACGCGTGACGGCGATCAACTGCGCGTCGACGGGCGTCGCCGGCATCACCGTGGACGACGGGACGGAGATCACCGCACCGATCGTCGTCTCTGCCTGCGACCCGCACAGCACGTTCCTGTCGTGGCTGCGCAATCCCCCTGCCGGTGCCGGCCCACTGATCGATCGCTGGCAGGCAACGCCACATGCCGAAGGCTACGAATCGAAAATCGACGCTGCGATGACGGTGCTGCCCGTCTACAAGCGCCTCGATCCGAAGCTTGCGACACAGCTCGACTTCGATCCGCTGGCGGCGACGACGTACGTCGCGCCGAGCATTGCCGACATGGTGCTGGGCGCAGCGATGATGAAGTCCGGAATGGTGCTCGACAGACCCGCATTCTTTGCCAACATCCCGACGGTGCTGGACCCGTCGATGGGGACACCGGGAACCCACGTGCTCAGCCTCGAGACGCTCTACACGCC
>JAYTOR010000233.1:0-63883 GCA_043747685.1 Actinomycetota bacterium | reverse complement strand
CAAGTGTCATCGATCGTCGCGACGAACGACTACTGACGTTGCTCGAAACGCCGAGGACACTTGGTGAACTTGCGGCCGCCGGCATCATCTACCGTCCCGGAGCGCTACCGCAGGGTTGGGGGATCTCGGTCGAGCGCCGATCGATCGACATGCATCTCGCCCGTCTGATCCGCAACGGACTCGCCATCGAGCACGAAGGCCGTTTCAGCACGACCTGAAAGAGCGGCGTTTGTGCACAACGGCCATGCATCATGGCTCGGGTGCACAAACGCTGGCCAGTGCAGGTGGTTCCGAGGTGAGGTCAGGTCCCGACGAGGCGGGTGACGGGCGTCGATCCGGTCGAGCCGTTGGCCCAGCCACCGATCATCGCCGAGAACAGTCCCGCTCCGCCGCCGGCGTGCACGAGCAGGATGCCTCCGTCGCGGAACTTCGGGAGCGTCAGATGCTTGAACGCGTCCTGCACGCCCTCGGCCATCCCGTGCGCACCGCGAACGATGTCGGCCCCGGCAAGTTGCAGTCTGCCGTGCAATTCGGCGAGCAGACGGTCCCGGTCCCATCCCGCCTCGGCGAACACCCTTGCATGTTCCGGCCCGACGATCAGCACGACATCGAAGCCGAGCGGCAGCTTCGGGTGATGCACCGTACGGAGGCAGGCGGCGAATGAATTCGCCAGCTGATCTGGGTCACGTGCCAGTTGGTCGACGATGCATCGGGGGCCCTCGCCGGCGAAGACGGTCACCGCGTTGCTGCCCGGACCAACTCCGCGAGAAACCGCAAGCGACGTGAATGGCGAGCCGATCTCGTCCTCGGCGAAACAGAAACTGAGCTTGCCGGGATTTCCGTGGGCTGCCCGATCGACTTCGCCCGGTCGTCCGCCGCCGACATTGCGAACGACCAATTGGACCGCCCGGCCGATCGTCAGGTTGGCGCGGTTGCCCTGCCCGAGCACGTTGACGCCGCTGTTCATCCCGATTGCCCGTGTGCCGGGGCCGTTGCAGATGATCACCGGCCCGACCGGCATCGTCGTTGCCAAAACACCGTGGATGTTGAACTCGTCGTTGCAGATCGCTTCGAGCGAGGCGATCACCCACGGGAGGTATTCCGGTTTGCAGCCCGCCATGACAGCGTTGATGGCGATTTTCTCGACGGTCACCTCGACGAGGTCCGGCGGCACGATGGCGACGACATCACTGGCGTTGCGCGTCGTTCCTTCGAGCATGCGCAGTACACGCTCCTCCGTGGGGGCGGTAACCGGCAGCCCGTCGGTGAGACCGCGGTCGAAGAGCACTTCCATCTCGTCGTCGAGGTCAGCCAATTCGATGCGGCGGGATTTCAGCCGGTCACCTGCGTATTTGGCACGCAGCATGTCGACCTTGTCCGGATCGACGCTCATCGAGCCGCAACCCGGCCGCATCACCGGAAGCTCCTCGCCGAGATCGGCAATGCCGGTGATGTCCCGCCAGCTGTCTCGATGCCAGCCGATGGTGCGCTCGACCTCGACGCCGTCGACGACGCGGATCACCGTCGGCACCGTCTCGATGTCATAATGCCAACTGATCGCCAGGTCTGCGTCCGAGATGGCATCGACGTGCGCCGGGAAATCCGGGTTGTCCTGCGTGTAGACAGTGACGTCGTTGAGTAGAGGAAGGAGCGGCACGACCATCTGACAGGTCGCGCACTCCTCCTTGACGATGACGACGAGTCCGTCTGGCAGTGTGGGCTTCGAACGGGTCACGCTCGGAGAGTAGCTCGATTTGAGCAGCGTCTACCAGGTCGGCTCGCTGCCACCGCCGGAGAACGTGCGCCTACCCCGGTGTGCTCCGGGCGGCACTGACGCAGCCAGCGCTGGCGCATGGAGTCGCCGATTCCCGGTCGGCGCATTCGGGTCAGCCCGATAGGGCCGTGCTGGCGCGAGGCGAGCCGGCTGCGTAGGGACATTCATCTCGAGCGAGCGCGCCGGGCGAGAATGCCGGTGCGTTGCGACTCAGCCGAGGCTGGATGCCAAGTGGTCGAGGGCCATCGACAACTGTGCCGGCAGCTTCTCACCGAATTTCGCATAGTGGTCGGTGATCTGTGGGATCGCCTGCTTCCAACCGTCGACGTCGAGCGATAGCAGTTCGTCGAGGTCTGCCTGGTCGATTCCCAGGCCATCGAGATCGAGGTCCGCAAGGTTCGGAAGCCATCCGATGGCAGTCTCTTCGGCCTCGACAGTGCCGTCGACGCGCTCGGAGACCCACTTCAGCACGCGGCTGTTCTCGCCATAACCTGGCCACAGGAAGCGCCCGTCGTCACCCCGACGGAACCAGTTGACGACGAAGATCTTCGGCAGATTGGCGGCATCGGTGTCCTTCCCGACGGACAACCAATGTGCGAAGTAGTCGGCCATGTTGTAGCCGCAGAACGGCAGCATCGCCATCGGGTCGAACCGCAGTTGGCCAACCGCACCGGCAGCGGCGGCCGTGGTTTCCGAGGCCATGATCGAGCCGAGGAAAACTCCGTGCTCCCAGTCGAATGCCTGGGTGACCAGCGGAACGGTGGTGCGCCGGCGTCCGCCGAAGAGGATCGCGCTGATCGGCACGCCTGCCGGGTCTTGCCATTCCGGGGCGATGCACGGGCACTGGTCTGCGGGGGCGGTGAAGCGAGCGTTCGGGTGTGCGGCGGGCGTGTCCGTCTCAGGAGTCCATGGATTGCCGCGCCAATCGGTGGCCCGAGCAGGCTTGTCCTCACTCATGCCCTCCCACCACACGTCGCTCTGGCTGGTGAGAGCTGTGTTCGTGAAGATCGAGTTGCCCCGAAGCGTCTCCATCGCATTGGCGTTGGTGTCGTAGCCGGTGCCGGGGGCGACGCCGAAAAAGCCTGCCTCAGGATTGATCGCATACAGGCGTCCGTCGGCACCGAACTTCATCCAGCAGATGTCATCGCCGATCGTCTCGGCCTTCCAACCGGCAATCGTCGGCACCAGCATCGCCAGGTTCGTCTTGCCACATGCCGAAGGGAACGCTGCAGCGATGTACTTGGCTTCACCGGCCGGATTCGTCAACTTGAGGATCAGCATGTGCTCGGCGAGCCAGCCATCGTCGCGCGCCATGACCGAGGCGATGCGCAGCGCGAAGCATTTCTTGCCGAGCAATGCGTTGCCGCCGTAGCCCGAACCGAACGACCAGATCTCGCGCTCTTCCGGGAAGTGGGCGATGTACTTGTTGTCCGGGTTACACGGCCATGCGACGTCTGCCTGGCCATCAGCGAGAGGAGCGCCGACCGAGTGGATGCACGGCACCCACGAATTGTCACCGAGCGCATCGAGTGCACCCTGACCCATTCGAGTCATGATGCGCATGCTGACGGCGACGTAGGGGGAGTCGGTGAGCTGCACACCGATGTGGGCGATGGGGGAACCGAGCGGGCCCATGCTGAATGGCACGACGTACATCGTGCGACCGTGCATCGCTCCGGAGTACAGCGCACTGAGCTCGGCTTTCATGTCCGCCGGGTCGCGCCAGTTGTTGTTCGGGCCCGCATCGTCGGGATCGACCGAGCAGATAAACGTGCGGTCCTCGACGCGGGCGACGTCGCCTGGATCCGAGTGCGCCCAGTAGCTGTTGGGGCGCTTTGTCTCGTCGAGCTTTGTGAACGTACCGGAGGCCACGAGTTCGGCTGCGAGCTGGTCGTATTCCTCAGCAGTGCCGTCGCACCAGTACACGTCTGCCGGCTGCAGGATCGATGCCCATGCTGACACCCATTCATTCAGCCGTTCATTGGTCGTCGTCGAAGCCACGGTGAGACTCCCTTGTTCAGTTGTGGGGGAACTGGTGAGCGTCGTCGCCCACCAGCACTCGGTGCTGCCTACTCAGTGTTGCGTCGGAGTACGCATGTCGACTTCGGAACCGAGTCGGAGCGCTGTGGCACAACCGTCGGGGTCGAGGTCGAAAATCACGCGCTGACCCTGACGGACCATGCGGAACACGGACCCGTCGAGCGCGTTCGCAGCAAGATCGAACTCGCTGAGATCTGTATCGGTCAGAACGACCCCATCACCCGTGCTCGGATCGTATGACTTGATCACACCTTGCACGTGAAAGAACCCGGTCGTTCAGCGAGCAGTCGGTGCCGGGCTACCGGCCTTGACGACCTTGCCGGCTTTGATGCAGCCTGTGCAGACAGCCAGGCGCTTCGGGCTGCCGTTGACGATCGCCCGAATCTTCTGGATGTTTGGATTCCAACGGCGCTTGGTGCGACGATGGGAGTGAGACACCGACATCCCCCACGATGGGTGCTTTCCACAAACTTCACACACTGCTGCCATTGAACCGGCGCCCCTTTAGGCTCTCGTTAGAACGACCCAACGCTACCAGCGAGGGTGCGTGCGTTGACAAGTTCTGCGTTTACGATGATCGTGATACATCCGATCGGTTTCGGGGATATCGGCTGCGTCGGGTGCTGATGCCTACCCAGTCGAGCGGCGTCGGCAGCCACTAGCCTTCCGAGCGTGCCAGTACTCGAACGGCTCGGGGTTCATGCCATCCGAGAGACCCTCGTCGCCTTCCGTGATGCGATGCGGACCCATCAGGCGGAGATCAACAGGCTGAACGTGTACCCGGTTCCAGACGGCGACACCGGAACCAACATGGCACGCACGCTCGACGCCGTCGTGCTCGAGATGGAATCTGCGCCGCCGGAACTCGGACCGACCTGTAAGGCGATCAGCCACGGTTCGTTGATGGGTGCCCGTGGCAACTCCGGCGTCATCCTCTCGCAAATCCTGCGGGGACTTGCCGGTGTGCTGCAAACGGCTGGCGACGCCACGCCGACGGCGGTTGCTGCTGCGTTCAAGTCTGCTGCTGCCGGCGCCTATCAGGCGGTTCTCAAACCAATCGAAGGAACAATCCTCACGGTGGTGCGCGAATCGGCGAACGCTGCCGAGGCCGCTGCTGCCGCCGGCGGTTCGCTGCTCGAGGTGTTGGCCGCTGCACGCGACGCCGGCAAGGTTTCTCTCGATAACACCCCGGAACTGCTACCGGTACTGAAAGACGCCGGCGTCGTCGATGCCGGTGGCGCAGGGTTCCTGCTACTGCTCGACGCGGCGCTGCATGTCGTCGACGGCCGTCCGATCCCCGAACCGACTGTCGCCAACAGCGTGACTGGCGAGGATTTCGCCGCTGTCGCACATCGGGGAGACGGTGACGTCTCCGACCTCCGGTACGAGGTCATGTTCTTCCTCGATCTCGAGGACTGCCACATCGAAGCGTTCAAATCCGCCTGGAGCGATATCGGCGACTCGATCGTCGTTGTCGGCGGCGACGGCATCTGGAACTGTCACGTCCACACCAACGACATCGGCGCGGCGATCGAGGCCGGCCTGATCAACGCCGGCCGGCCGAAGCAGATACGAGTGACCGATCTCTTCGAAGAGATCGCGGATGAGCATGCGCACCGCGAGGCAGCCCTGAAGAGTGACCGTATGGTCCGAGCCGGCGCGTCAGCCGCTGGACTTCCACCGGTCACCACGGCGATCGTCGCTGTGTGCAGTGGCGATGGCCTTGGCGAACTGTTCGGACAACTCGGCGTGCAGTGTGTTGTGACCGGCGGTCAGACGTTGAACCCGTCGACCGCCGAACTGCTCGATGCGGTCGAGCACGTCAACGCCGAGCAGGTCGTGATCCTGCCGAACAACAAGAACATCATTCCGGTCGCCGAACAGATCAATGCGCTGACGAACAAGAAGGTCGTCGTCGTGCCGACCCGTTCGATGCCGGAGGCGCTCGCCGCCCTCGTGGTCTACGATCCCGAATCGACGGCAGAATCGAATGCCATCGACATGGCTGCGGCCGCCGAGTCGGTCGCCACCGGCGAGATCACCCAGGCCGTACGCGACACCAACAGCGATGCCGGGCCGATCACGACGGGTGACTGGATCGGCATTGTCCGCGGCGACGGGATCATCTCGATTGCCGGAACGGCGGAGGGTGCAGCGATTGCGTTGCTCGAACACCTGATCACCGAGGAGCGCGAGATTGTCACGATCGTCACCGGTGCAGACGCCGTCCGCAAGACGACCGATGCACTGACGAATTGGCTCAGCGACGCCAAGCCAGCGGTCCAGGTCGAGATCCATCGGGGTGGGCAGCCGTTGTATCCGTACCTGTTCGGCGTCGAGTAACAGGGTGCTGCCATTGTCTCCCGGCTGGCCATCGTCGCTGCGAGCACCGATGCCATCGAGACGCCCCGACGAGCCGGTTGGTGAATTTCCGCACCCTGGTGAGGATCGGTGAGCGAGGCGGCACGGGCCACATCGCCACTCTCGCTCCGCGACCTCGATCAGATCGGGGTCGAACGGCTCAAGGGTGTCGGCGACCGTAAGCGAGCTTCGTTGGCCGAAGTCGGGATCAACACGGTCTACGACCTGCTGACCACCTATCCCCGGCGCTGGGTCGACCGGACGAACGAGGCGAGACTGAGCGATCTCGTCCCTGGTGTCGAAGCGCTCGTGCTCGTCGATGTCCGATCGGTCACCAAGCGCTTGACGAAGAACCGCAAGACAATGGTGACGGCGGTCGTCGGCGACGGGGTTGCACGGATGACGGTCGTGTTCTTCAATCAGCCATGGCGTGAACGCCAACTGCAGTCGGACGCGACGATTGCCCTGTTCGGTAAGGCCGAGCTCTACCGAGGTGCGTTGCAGATGACGAATCCGATCGTCGACATGATCGGCGATCGCACCGGCAAGATCGTTCCGATCTATCCGCAGAGCGAAAAGGCCCAGCTGTCGACCTGGGAGGTCGCCGGCTGGGTGGAGGAAGCGCTTGCCAAGGCGGCTCCGCGAGGGATTCTCGACCCGGTGCCTGCGGACGTGCGCAAGCGTTTCGGGCTCGTCGGACGGGAGCGTGCCTTCCGCGCGATCCACCTGCCGGAGTCGATGGGTGAGAAGGAACAGGCCAGGCGGCGATTGGCGTTCGACGAACTGTTGCGTGTCCAGCTGGTGCTCGTCGGAAGGAAACGCGCCTACGAGCGTGAGTCGCGCGGCATCCGCCACACGATCGATGGTGAACTCGTCGCACGATTCCGATCGGCGTTGCCGTTCCCTCTCACATCGGCGCAGGTCAGGACGATCGCCGAGATCGAAGCAGATCTTGCGGGTCCCCACCCGATGCACCGCCTGCTTCAAGGAGACGTCGGTGCCGGCAAGACGTTGGTCGCCGTTGCCGCGCTGCTGACCGCCGTCGAGGGTGGTCACCAGGGTGCGTTGATGGCCCCGACGGAAGTGCTCGCCGAACAACATGCGAGCGGCGTCCGTCGGCTGCTCGACGGACTGGTCGTGGAGGACAAGAGCGGAAGCCTGTTCCCATCCCGTCCGTTGCGAGTCGAACTGCTCGCCAACCGGGTGACGGGCGGCGAACGAAAGCGGGTTCTCGCCGGACTCGCCGACGGCTCGATCGATATCGCCATCGGCACACACGCATTGATCCAGCAGGGTGTCGAATACAAGAGTCTCGGTGTCGTCGTCATCGACGAACAGCACCGTTTCGGTGTCGAGCAGCGTGCAGCGCTGCGCGACAAGGGCAGCGCCGGCGACGGTGGGCAGGCGATCGTGCCCGATGTGCTGGTGATGACGGCGACGCCGATCCCGCGTACGGCAGCGATGACCGTCTATGGGGACCTCGATGTCAGCGTGCTCGACGAACTGCCGCCTGGCCGCATACCGATCACCACACAGTGGGCCAACACCCCGCTGATGGAGGAGATGGTGTGGGCCGACGTACTTTCCGAGGTCGCCGCCGGTCGCCAGGCGTACGTCGTGTGCCCACTGATCGACGAGTCGGAGAAGCTCGAGGTCGCCTCCGCCCAGGAGACCTACGACCGTCTGCGCCTCGTCGATCTCGTCGGCCTGCGTCTCGGCCTGCTCCACGGACGGATGACGTCCGTCGACAAGGACGCGACGATGGACCGGTTCCGGCGCGACGAACTCGACGTGCTCGTAGCGACGACTGTCATCGAAGTCGGCGTCGACGTGCCGAACGCGACGATCATGGTGATCCTCGACGCCGACCGCTTCGGGATCGCCCAACTCCATCAGCTGCGTGGCCGCGTCGGACGAGGCAAGCACGCCAGTCGCTGTTGGCTCGTCACGAACCCCAAGGAGGACGCCGATCCGAACGTCGCCGAGGTCAATCCCCGCGTCGAGGCGCTCGTCGCCAGCACCGACGGCTTCCACCTCGCCGAGGTCGACCTCGACCTACGTGGTGAAGGAACGTTGATGAGCACGAGTCAGAAGGGTCGCAGCGATCTGTCACTGGCGTCGCTGCGACGCGACCGTGAACTCGTCGGCCTCGCCAGAGAAGCAGCGTTCGAGGTGATCGACAGCGATCCGGTGCTGCAGCGCCACCCCGAACTGGTCGACGAGTTGCAGCTCCTGTTCTCGGCAGAAGACGAAGAGTTCCTGTTCAAGTCGTGATCACGCCAAACTCCAGGCACCGCATATCGCAGCGACTGCGACATGCGCGCCCTGAACATCGGTTGTGGTGCAGCAACGATCAGTAGGTGGGGTCCGGGGAGCCGTCTTCGTCTTCGTCCGGCAGGACCAGGTCCCAGCGGTCGAGGCAGTCCCGGCAGCGATAGCTGACGATGTCACCCGGATACCAGACGTCATCCTCTCGCGGATGGGTCAGCAGCGAGCAGGGTCCACCGCAGTCGACGCAGACGATCGTTGGTTCCGGCTCCAGCACACCCTTAGTCTGCCGTGGGTGGAAGTCGTTCAGGGATGAAGGTCGTTCGGGGATGAGGGTGATTGCCGGCGAGTTCAGAGGCAGGCGATTGGCCGCTCCTCCGGGAAACGCGACACGGCCGACGACCGACATGGTCCGCGAGGCGGTCTTCAACTCGCTGCGGGCGATGGACATCCTCGACGGCGCTGTGGTCGTCGACCTGTACGCAGGCACCGGCGCGCTCGGTATCGAAGCGCTGTCACGTGGTGCAGCCCGCTGCACGTTCATCGAGAAGGACCAGAAGGCGCTACGCGTCCTCCGGGAGAATGTGGCGGCCCTGAAGATCGAGGATCGCTGCGCTGTCGTACCGGCCGACGTGACGGCGATGCTCAGCTCCATCGGCTCGGTCGATCTCGTGTTCGCCGACCCTCCGTACGAATTCGAAGGCTGGGCGGCGCTGCTCGAACAGCTCGATGCGGAGTTCGTCGTGGCTGAGTCGGCGCGGCCGATCCCAGCTCAGCCGGCATGGGACATCCTCCGTGAACGGACCTACGGCAGAACCTGTGTGACGGTGTTCGCTGCGGCGGACGGGATACGGTGAGGCACCCATGTCGACCAAAGCCTTTTTCCCCGGCAGTTTCGATCCTCTCCATCTCGGGCACCTCGACGTCATCGTGACCGCTGTGGATCTGTTCGGCGACGTCGTCGTCGGCACGATGTACAACCCGTCGAAAACGTCAGGCCTGTTCAACCTCGAAGAGCGTCAGTCGATGATCATCGAATCGACGTCGCACCTCGCAGGTGTCGAGGTACGGTCCTTCGAGGGGCTCGTCGTCGATGCCGCCAAAGCCGTCGGTGCCGACTTCATCGTCAAGGGCGTTCGGACAGGCGGCGACTTCGAGATCGAGATGCAGATGGCACACACCAACCTCTTCGTCGGAGGGATGAAGACGGTCCTGCTCCCGACGAGTTCGACGTGGTCGTTCGTGTCCTCACGTTTCGTCCGTGAGATATCGCACTACCGTGGTGATGTCAGCCATCTCGTACCGCCCGCGGTCGCCTCCCGCCTCGCCGCTCTGGCACAAGGAAAATAGTAATGAGCAACGACCGATACGGTCCGCCAGACGACCAACTCGACTACGACGAAGAGTATGAGGACGACCCGCAACTCGGCCGCAACCAGTTGCCGCCGCAGGAGCGCGCCGGGCGTGCCTACGACTCCGAAACCCTGCTACGCCGAGCGATCGACATCATTTCGACGGCGCGGACCATTCCACTGTCTGCATCGCCGATGATCAACCGAGACGAGATCATCGAACTACTCGAAGAAGCCGTCAACCGGCTGCCGGACGAACTCCGTCAGGCCCGTTGGATGCTCAAGGAGAAGGCTGACTTCGTTGCCAGGACCCGTCGGGAAGCGGACGAGATCCTCGATCAGGCACGCGGCGAAGCGGAACGGATGGTGCAGCGAACCGAAGTCGTCCGCGCCGCCGAACATCGAGCCCGACAGGTCCGTGAAGCCGCTGAATCCGAATCACGTCATATGAAGAATGTGACCGAGGACTTCCTCGATCAGCGCCTCGGCAGCTTCGAAGTTCTCGTCGATCGCATCCAGCGCCAGATCCACCAGGGGCGGGAGAAGTTGAGTATCGGTGCGCAGCAGGTCGAAGCCGAACAGACCGGTTCGCACCGTATTGCCCAGGACGAACTGGCCAGAGGATTCTTCGACCAGGACCGGGGTTGAACCGAGCAGGGCTGACGCAACTGAACCCAACCGGCACAGCTGCACCGGCCGCTCGTCCCTCCCGATCCAGTCGATAGCGTCGGATGGCATGAATCCGCTGTTGGTCAATGTTTCCGAGCTCCTCAGGCGGCCGGGAAACGACAAAGATCTCAAGCTGGCGTTGCTGCCGATCGACCTCGATATCGATGAGCCGCGCATCAACGCAATCGACAGCTTGCAGGCAGCGCTGCACATCCAGAGCCTCACCGACGGGGTTGTCGTCACCGGCACCTTGTCGGTGCCGTGGCACGACACCTGCCGGCGCTGTCTCGAAGACATCGACACCACCACCGTCGCCGTTATCCACGAGCTGTACCAGGAGCATGTCACCAACGAGGAGGCATTCCCGATCGTCGGCTACCAGCTCGATCTGCAGACGATGCTGCGCCAATTGGCGCTTCTCGAGTTGCCGCTCGCCGCACTGTGCCGCCCCGACTGTGCCGGCCTGTGCCCGACGTGCGGCATCGACCGCAACCTCGAGTCCTGCAAGTGCGACAGCACGGTCCGCGACGCCAGATTCTCCGTTCTCGACGAGTTGAAGGACCGCCTCAACTGAGCGAGTCGGTAACGAGCGGTTTCGGCGATACCATGCCACGGCTCGTACAGCGGAGCCCGAGAATTCGGGTGCCATGACCCGGAGGCCGACGTGGCTGTTCCCAAGAAGAAGAAATCGAAGTCGAAGTCGCGCAGCCACCGCGCTGGCGCGTGGAAGCTCGGTAGCCCGTCCCGCAGCATGTGCCCACGCTGCGGCAAGGCCAAGACCCCGCACACGGTCTGTGGCGCCTGCGGTTGGTACAAGAACCGCGTCGTCATCGACGTCGAGTGACCCAGTCCGGCGGCATGTTGCCGATAGCGATCGACGCCATGGGCGGCGATCGTGCCCCCGGTGAAATCGTTGCCGGAGCCCGTCTAGCGTTCGAAGCCGGCATTCCCGTCGTGCTCGTCGGCCCGGCCGGACTCGAAGGCTGCGGAGACATCCCGCTGATCGAAGCCAGCGAAGTCATCGCCATGGACGAAGATCCCGCAGCCGGAGTTCGCCGCAAGAAGGATTCGACGCTCGTCCGCGCGGCAGAGGCCGTTCGAGATGGCAGGGCCAGCGCGATGATTTCCGCGGGAAACACCGGCGCCACGATGGCGTCGGCGCTGTTCAGGATGGGCCGCATCAAAGGCGTCAGCCGCCCGGCGATCGTCACCACGGTGCCGGTGCCCGGTTCGACCCCGACGGTCTTGCTCGACTCCGGTGCCAACGCCGAGGTTCAGGCAGAATGGCTCGTGCAGTTCGCCCAGATGGGCTCGGTGTTTTCGGCGCGACGCTTCGGCATCGTCTCCCCGCGCGTCGGCCTGTTGTCGATCGGCGAGGAGCCTCACAAGGGTGATTCGCTGCGCAAGGAGGCCTACGACCTGCTGGCGACTGCGACGGGGATCAACTTCATCGGCAATGTCGAAGGCCGAGATCTGATGACGACAGAAGTCGACGTCGTCGTCACCGACGGCTTCACCGGCAACGTCGTGTTGAAGACGCTCGAGGGAGCGCTGCGCACGATCGTCAAGGCAATGCTCGACGCCTTCGCATCGAAACCCGAATACAAACAGGCGACTGACACGTTGTTGCCGGCACTCATCCCGCTGTACACGTCGATCGACCCGGAAGCATACGGAGGGGCGTTGCTGCTCGGGGTTGATGGGGTCTGCATCATCAGCCACGGGTCGTCGTCGGCGAAGGCGATTTTCAACGCCGTGAACGTAGCCAAAGAGATGGTCGAAGCCGACCTCGTGGGGTCGCTTCGTTCCGCCGTGGCACCTGCATAGCCGAACGAATCCGGCAGAACCGCTGGCAATCGTCGCAAACGGCCGGATCATCGAAGCGCTCTGCCGAGCCAGCTGGTGAATTGCAGCACCCTGTTAGATTGCTCAGCCGTCACCCATGTCACCGGAGGAACGTTCGTGTCAGCCGAAACCCCAGCACATCAAGCCCCACTCGACCGGGACGGCGTCTTCGCCATCGTCCGCGATCAACTCGCCGACATCCTGGAAATCGATCCGGCGACGATCAGCGAGGGTCAGTCGTTCGTCGATGACCTCGATGCCGACTCGTTGGCACTGATCGAACTCGTCGAGGGACTCGAAGAGGAATTCGCCGAGCGTTCGATCGGGTTCAGGATCGAAGACGAAGACCTCGTCGACATGAAGACCGTCCGCGACGCCGTCGACTACGTCTACACCCGAGTCAAAGGCGCCTGAACTGGCGGAACGCATTGTCGACCTCGACGAACTACAGCAGACCCTCGGCTACACATTTGTCGACGGTTCGCTGCTGTTGACGGCGTTGGCTCATCGATCGTGGTGTGCCGAGGTGCCCGGCGGCCACGACAGCAACGAGCGTCTCGAATTCCTCGGAGACGCCGTGCTCGGTTGGGTCGTCGCCGAGCACGTCTATCGGACGCAACTCGGCTCGAACGAAGGCCGTCTCACGGACCTGCGCAAGAGCGTTGTCAACGCTACGGCGCTGGCGAACGTCGCCCGCGAAATCGAACTCGGTCGCTTCGTGCTGCTCGGCAAAGGTGAGACCGCCGGCGGAGGGCGTGACAAGACGTCGATCCTGTCGGATGCGCTGGAAGCGGTATTCGGAGCTGTCTATCTGGACGGCGGATCGGTCGCTGTCGGGCCGCTGATACTGCGACTGTTGGACGGCGTGCTCGACACGGCGGTCAATACGATCGATCACTTCGACCACAAGACCGCACTCCAAGAGTTGCTCGCGCAACGCGGCGACCCGGCACCGACATACGCGATCGAAGAAGAAGGCCCAGACCACGAGAAGCATTTCTTCGCCAGGACCGTCGTCGGCATGCAGACCGTTGGAACCGGCGAGGGCAGGTCGAAAAAGCAGGCCGAACAACAGGCTGCGCGCGCTGCCTACGAGTCGCTCCAACGAAATGGGTGAGCAGCACCCGTGCCAGAATTACCCGAAGTAGAGACGGTCCGCCGCGGACTCGATCAGCATCTGATCGGTCGTCAGGTTGAACGGGTCGAAGTCGGTCGTCTGCGGACCGTGAGGCGGACCTCTGCAGAAGCATTGATCGACGGTCTCACCGGAGTGACGTTCACCGGGACGAGTCGCCGGGGAAAATACCTGCTCGTGCATCTCGACTCCGGCGAGCAGCTGATGATCCATCTCCGCATGAGTGGGCGAGTACTGCTCTCCGAGCCGAGCGCTGTGCGTCCGCCGCATACCCATGTCGTTCTGCATCTCTCCGGCGAGCCTGCCAAAGAATTGTGGTTCGTCGATCCGCGGACGTTCGGCGAGATGGTCGTCTTCGATCCGGACAACGTTGCCGTCGAGTTGCCGGAACTGTCGAAACTCGGCATCGATCCGATCACCGACGGCATCAGCCGAGCTCGGTTGGCGGCCCTGTTGGCCGGTCGCGGTCGCCAGATCAAGGCGCTGCTCCTCGATCAGCACGTCATCGCCGGCATCGGCAACATCTACGCGGACGAGATCCTCCACCGCAGCAGGATCAGTCCGTTCCGCCCCGGCTCCAGCCTGGCGAGGCCGGAGATCACCCGATTGCACGCAGCAATTCTGTCGATTCTGACCGAGGCGATCGAGGCCGGCGGCAGCACGCTGAGCGACACACAATACGTCGACGTGATGGGCGACGGTGGCTCGTTCCAACTCGACCATCGGGTCTACGACCGCGCCGGCCAGCGGTGCTTGACCTGCGGCAATGTGGACATCGTCCGTTCGATGACCGGCGGCCGCTCTACCAGCTACTGCCCCCGCTGCCAGAAGTAGTGGCATCGCCGGCAGTGATGCTCGCAGCAGCTGCGAGCATTCTTGCCAGCGCCGGACCAACGCCTCACGCTGCTCGACGCAACGCAGTCCGGATCTGCGAGGCAACCAATGCCGGGCGCTCGTTGATGTCCTCGTACGTGAACGTCACCACGCGTTTTCCTTGCAGCATCAACTCCGTTTGGCGTTGCACATCGACTCGGCGCTGCGTTCTGCTTGCGTGCGTGCCGTGGCCGGACACCTCGACAACGAGGTCATTCGGAGTTTAGGCGTCGACCCTGGCGATCAACCGTGTTCCATCCCGGAATACCTTCTGCGTCATCGGTCTCGGAATGCCGGCATCTCGCAACAATTTCAGGAATCGCCTTTCGAGTCGGCTCTCACCTCCGGTGTCCAGCAGCGCATCGAGGAGCAGGCGGCTCCCGTTGATGCCTGACCGATGCCAACTGACTGCCTGCGTACGGAGCCGTTGCTCACTGACGAGACGAAGCCGAATCGCCGAGTCGATGGAGTTCTCGACCTCGTGCTTGCTGAACCCGAAGAGCGGCCCGTCGAGGATGGTTCGCATCGCGCTGGTGACGGGAAAACCATCGATGATCACGAGGTCCCCTCGGTCATCGGCATGCTGGACGAACGGACCGCAATCGATGTCTGCCGGCCCCGAACGTTACGCGGAACCACTTACTCGGGTTCGGCCTTGTCGAACCCGTCGAGTCGGTGGAGCCGGGAGGCTGCGTGCCCTGCCACGACCCCGACACCTGCAGATCAGCGAGTCCGGCGGCGATGCGACCGAGCCACGTCAGTTCCGCTCCAGCAAACGTGTACGACCTCTGGCCGACTGGCCGAAGGCGATGCTGGGCAATCCATTGGCCTCGCAGGGACGGGCCGATTCCCAACTGGTCGAGTTGAGTCATCGAGACCACGTTGTGGTTGGCTTCTGCGAGTTGGGTGGGGATGTCGAATCGGTGGTTCATCGTCGCCAGCATGAACCACAGGCGTCGCAAGGTTCCCTTGACGGGCGCGGGAGCGCCGGCGAACGGGGGTACCCCGCGAGCGGGCCGGCTGAGGCCATAGACTCGTGCACCACCGTGTTCCTCAAAGCTCTGACCCTTAAAGGCTTCAAGTCCTTCGCTGAAGCCACCACGATGCACCTCGAGCCAGGGGTCACGGTCGTGGTCGGCCCTAACGGGTCCGGGAAGTCGAACGTCGTCGATGCCATTGCATGGGTGCTCGGTGCTCAGGCACCGAGTGCGGTACGTAGCCAGAAGATGGACGACGTCATCTTTGCGGGTACGTCGAAGCGGGCGGCGCTCGGTCGTGCCGAGGTCGGGCTGACGATCGACAACTCCAGCGGCATCCTGCCGATCGAGTTCAGCGAGGTGACGATCACCCGCACACTGTTCAGAACGGGCGACTCCGAGTATGCGATCAACGGCGCCCCATGTCGCCTGCTCGATATTCAGGAACTGCTGTCCGATGCAGGTGTCGGCCGCCAACAGCACGTCATTGTCAGCCAGGGGCAGATCGACGCCGTCCTCAACGCTCGCCCGGAGGATCGGCGTTCGATCATCGAGGAAGCCGCCGGAGTGCTGAAATTCCGCCGCCGCAAGGAGAAAGCCGAGCGCCGGCTCGATTCGACGGAAGCCAACCTCACCCGAGTCCAAGACCTGCTCAGAGAGGTGCGCCGCCAGCTGCGCCCGCTCGAACGACAGGCCGAAGCCGCACGGCGCCACGGTGATCTCGTTGCCGAACTCGGTTCGCTGCGGCTGTACCTTGCAGGCCGTGAGATCGCCGGACTGCGGACCCGGCTCGGCATACTCGCCAACCAGCACGGTGTCACCGAAGCCGAAGAGCTCCAGCTGCGAGCCGAGTTGGCACGACTTGACACCGAGGTGATGGCGTGCGAGGCCGAACTCAGCGCCCGCGGTCATACCGACGTCGGAGACTCACTGGTTCGCGTCGAGCAGCTCCGCGAGCGCGCACGCGGACTCGCCAATGTGATCGTCGAACGCCGGCGTTCCGTCGAGCGAGATCGTGGCGCATTGATGAACGAAGGCGTCGTTGCCAACCTCGAAGCTGAAGCCGCATCGGCGCATTCGCAACTCGCCGAGGTGACCGCTTCGATCGAGGCCATCGCGCCACAGGCCGAACAGTTGGCAGAGGACGAAGAAGCGTTTGCAGCGGACCGCGACAGCTCGCAGCCGATCACGCCGGTCGCCAAACGAGACGGCAGCGCCAATGCTGCGGCGGAGGTGCGCGGTGAACTGCGCTCGCTGAGCAACGGCGTCAACAGCGACGATGCCGAACAGCGAAGGGTGTCGAGCCGGGCGGAGTCGTTGCGCCGGCGGGCAGAACAGCTGAGCGAGGACATCGACAAGCTCAAGATCGAATGCGAGCAGGCAGAAGGTGCCGAGGCGCCGATCGTCGCCGAGCTGGAGATTGCCGAGGTACGGCGTCAGCGTGCCGAGGCAGGTCTGGCAGCGATCGAAGAAGCCCGCCAGACGGCGGCCTCGGACTCGGCAGGCTGGCGCGCCCGCGCAGACGCTCTGGGCATGGCGCTCGACTCCGCGCGCGCCCGTGCGGGGGCAGAGCGCGTCGCCGGACTCGATGGCGTCCTGGGGACTCTGCTCGATCTCGTCGAGGTCGACGAGGACTGGGGTCAGGCATTCGAAGCCGCCGCCGGCGAGGCACTGCTGGCGGTGGTCGTTGATGACCCCGATGCAGGTCGGCGGGCACTTGCCCACCTGCGCCAGGCAGATGCTTTCGGCGCGGTCCTCGCTCTCGGCGTGGTTCGCGCCCACCAACAGGAACTGCTGACTGATGACTGCGTTCGTCATCATGTCCGCTCCAGTGACCGGCGTGTAAGCGCATTGCTCGACAGTCTGCTCGGCGACGCGATTCGCGTCGGTTCGTGGGAGTCCGCCGTCGACGCCGTCGTCCTCAGTCCGCTCCGAATGGCCGTGACCCCGGACGGACATCGGTTCGGTCCGTCCGGTTGGCGGCTCGGAGCAGCCGGCGGGGGAGCGACGGCCGCAGCGCTCGACGACGCGCGCCAACGTGCCGACGAGGCTGCGGAGGAACTGGCCCGCCGGTCCACAGCGCTCAGCGCGGCAAAAGCGGAGCTACTCGAAGCCCAGGCCGATGAGCAGGAACTGCTGCGCCGCCTCGAGGCGCACGATACGCGTTTCTCCGCAGCAGCGGATCAGCTGACCCGTTCCCTCAACGAGCGCGGCCAGGTCGCTGCCGATCTCGAGAGCCTCGAACTCGTGCAGACCGGCATCACCGACCGGGCGACACTCCGCAAACACCGCATCGAAGAATTGACGACGCTGCTGCCGGCACTCGAGGCAGACGAGGCAGCGGAAGCGGATGCCGCCAGACTGCGCGGACAACGGCGTGCGCAGATGGAATTCAAAGCCCGTGAACTGGCGACTCGGCGCAAGGATCTCGAAGTCCGCAACGCCGGCCTGAACGAACGCAAGCAGTATCTCGAGCGGCGCATCATCGATGTCGAGCGTCGTCTGGAGGCCGACGTCGTGGCTCGCGTCGCTGCGGCCGAACGGCGGGTTCACGTCGAACGGGTACTCATCGCGCTTGATCGCATCGGCGCTCTCGTGCAGTCACATCGCGGTGTGCTCGACAGCGAACACCAGCGGCTGAACGAATTGCGCCGCCGTCAGAGCGACGAGGTCCGCGTCATCGCCCAACGCCTCGACGCCTCGCGGAAACGTCGAACCGCTGCGGAGAAGCAGATGGAGGAACTGCGCGAGCGCGAACGTCGCAACGAGATCGAACATGCCGAAGTCCGCACTCGCCTCGAAGCGGCAATCGACGGGCTGCGTCGTGACCTCGATGTCGAACCCGATGTGGCGATGGCAGCAGCGGCACCGTCGGGTGCAGAGAGCGCCAACCCGTCTGAACGGGCCCGCGAACTCGAACGCGAACTGAGGCTGCTCGGCCCGATCAACCCGCTGGCACTCGAGGAGTTCATGGCACTGCAGGAACGCCACGCCTTCCTCGAGGCGCAACTCGAGGACGTCAAGTCGACTCGCCGCGACCTGATGCGCGTGATCAAGGCAGTCGACCAGGAGATCCAATCCGTGTTCGCAACCGCCTTTGCAGACGTCAGCGAGAACTTCACCGGCTTGTTCTCGATGCTGTTCCCCGGCGGTGCCGGGAAGCTGATCCTGACGAATCCGGACGACATGCTGAACACCGGGATCGAGGTCGAAGCGAAGCCGAGTGGCAAGAACGTCAAGAAGCTGTCGCTGCTGTCCGGTGGCGAACGAAGCCTGACGGCGCTCGCCTTTCTGTTCGCCGTCTTCCGTAGCCGGCCGTCGCCGTTCTACGTGATGGACGAGGTCGAAGCGGCGCTCGACGACGTCAACCTGCACCGCTTCCTCGGCCTCATCGCCGAGTTCCGTGACGAGGCCCAGTTGCTGATCGTCAGTCACCAGAAGCGCACGATGGAAGCTGCCGACTGCCTGCTCGGTGTGACGATGCAACCAGGCGGTTCGAGCAAGGTGATCGTCGAAAAGGCCGCAGCGTTGCGCGACTGAGGTTTCCAAGGGGTTTCCTGAGGGAGTCGCTTGGATCGACTATCGTTGCCGAATTGTCTTTGTCCGACTGATTCCCGAGCAGGAGTGCGACCAACGTGAGTGAATCCGTCGTCAGCGACATGAACTTCGCTGACGCGACGGCGTCCGCCGACGTGGTGCCTGCCGTTCAACTCGTCGGATTGCGCAAGCAGTTCGGTGAGGTCAAGGCGGTCGACGGCGTCGACCTGTCGATCGCCGACGGAGAATTCTTCGCACTGCTCGGCCCGTCCGGCTCCGGTAAGACGACCGTCTTGCGGATGATTGCCGGCTTCGAGATGCCGACCGCCGGGGCAGTGCTGCTTCACGGACAGAACGTCAGCAGCGTCCCCGCATACGATCGCAACGTCAACACCGTCTTCCAGGACTATGCGCTGTTTCCGCACATGACCGTGTTGCAGAACATCGAATACGGACTCAGAGTCAAGAAGGTCGCCAAGGCTGAGCGTCGGCGGCGGGCGACCGAGATGCTCGAAACAGTGCGACTCGGTCAACTCGGCGGTCGTCGGCCGAGCCAACTCTCCGGCGGTCAGCGTCAGCGCATCGCCCTCGCCAGAGCACTCGTCAACAGGCCGAGGGTGCTGCTGCTCGACGAACCGCTCGGGGCGCTCGACCTCAAGCTCAGGGAGGAGATGCAGGTCGAGTTGAAGACGATCCAGCACGATGTCGGCATCACCTTCATCTTCGTCACCCACGACCAGGGCGAGGCGCTGAGCATGAGCGACCGTATCGCCGTGTTCAACGACGGCCGTATCGAACAGGTCGGAACGCCGCAGCAGATCTACGAACGTCCCAGCACGCCGTTCGTCGCCAACTTCGTCGGTACTTCCAATGTCATCGCCGCCGAGATGACGACGCAGGGCAGCGGTTCCGCGAGCACGTCCGCCGGCCATTACACAGTGCGGCCGGAGCGCATCACCATCAACGCCTCGGCGATCGACCCGCACATCGATGTTTCGGTCACCGGTTCCGTCGAGGACATCCAATATTTAGGTGCCGAGTCCCGGGTACGCGTTCGCCTCGTCGACGGGTCATCCGTCGTCGCCGGAGTGCGGAGCGACGGTCTTCCGGCGATCGCTGTCGGCAGCGCCGCCGTGCTGTCCTGGCGGCGTGATGCCGCCGTCCTGTCGGCCAGTGTTTTCAGGGAAGTGTCATCAGCGATGAATCCGGGTTCGCCCGGGGGGAGAGAGCCATGAAATCCACGAAGAGATCGGTCGCCTTCGCAACAGTGGGCGTACTCGCCCTGGCTGCCTGCGGCAGTTCGGCGAAGTCGACGACCGCCGGAACCACAGCCGCCGGAACTGCCGCCGCCGGCACGCCGACATTCAACATCCCGAAGGTGCCGACGCTCGACAAGCTCGGTGCGGGCGAGGGTGCGCTCGACATCGTCGTCTGGGCGGGATACGCCGAGGACGGCACGAATGACCCGAAGGTCGACTGGGTCAAGCCGTTCGAGAAGAAGACCGGATGTGTGGTCGCTGCCAAGACGGCAGGCACGTCAGACGAGATGGTGTCATTGATCCAGTCCGGCGGCTACGACGGCCTATCCGCGTCCGGTGACGCCAGTCTCCGGTTGATCGTCGGCGGAGATGTGGCTCCGGTGAACACCGCACTCGTGCCGAGCTACACCAACATCCAGGACTTCTTGAAGAACCGCCCGTGGAACTCGGCGAACGGTCAGATGTACGGCATCCCCCACGGTTGGGGTGCCAACGTCCTGATGTACAACAAGTCGGTCGTCACCACAGCCCCCGACTCGTGGAGCGCGGTCTTCGATCCGGCCTCGCCCTACAAGGGAAAGATCACGGCCTACGACAGCCCGATCTACATCGCCGATGCAGCGCTGTATCTCTCGAAGACGAAGCCCAAGTTGAAGATCACCAATCCCTATGCACTCGACCAGGCGCAGTTCGACGCCAGCGTTGCGCTGTTGAAGGCGCAGAAGCCGCTGATCGGCGAATACTGGAGCGACTACACGAAATACCAGCAGGCGGTCACCAGCGGCAGCATCGTTCTCGGCACCAGCTGGCAGGTCATCCAGAACGCGCTCACCGCGCAGCACCCGCCTGTCGAGGTCGCCTCGGTGATCCCCAAGGAAGGTGCCACAGGCTGGTCCGACACATGGATGGTCGCCTCCAAGGCGAAGCACCCCAACTGCATGTACATGTGGATGGACTGGATCGCCTCCGGCCCGATCAACGAGCAGGTCGCCAGCTATTTCGGTGAGGCACCGGCGAGCAAGGGCGCATGCACCGACGCCGATGGCAAGACGCTGTGCGCGGACTACCACGCTGACGACAAGGCGTATTCGGACTCGATCCACTTTTGGACCACACCGACGAAGACCTGCCTCGATGGCCGTGGTGACGTCTGCGTGCCGTACGCAAGTTGGGTTCAGGCCTGGGACGCGATCAAGGGGTGAAACCAGCCGATGCCAACATCGCAGACGCGGCTACTCCGATGACGCCACAGGACAGCGGGGGCGTGCAACGTGGATCCGTCGCCAGGCTCGCCCGCTTCTTCGATCGGCATCCGCGTCTGCGATTGGCGTCGTTTCTCAGCGGGCCGGGAGCGTGGCTGATCGTCGCCTATCTCGGCTCGCTGGTATTGATGCTGTTGACGTCGTTGTACGGCCTCAACGATTTCACCGGGAAGGTCGACCGTAGCCGTACGACGTTGGAGAACTACCGCCAGGTCATCTCGACGAACGGTCCGTACCTCGCGAAGATCGTCCGCACCATCGGCATCGCCGCTGGGGTCACGGTCATCGACATCGTCATGGCCTTGCCGCTGGCGTTCTTCATCGCCAAGGTGCTGTCGCCGAGGTGGCGGCGCTTCGGCATCGTCGCCGTGCTGATGCCACTGTGGGCGAGTTACATCGTCAAGGGCTATGCGTGGCGCACACTGCTCGACCCTGCCGGCGGCGTCTTCCGCAAGACGTTCCATGTCTCGCCGGGATTCGGCCAGACGGGTCTGATCATGCTGTTGGCCTATCTGTGGTTGCCGTACATGGTGCTGCCAATCGTCGCCGGACTCGAGCGCCTGCCTGATTCGCTGCTTGCGGCGTCAGCTGATCTGGGTGGTCGGAACATACGGACTTTGCGGTCGATCGTCCTGCCGCTACTCGTTCCAGCGATCGCCGCCGGGTCGATCTTCACCTTCTCGTTGTCGCTCGGTGACTACATCGCCGTCGGTCTGGTGGGTGGCACGACGTCGGTGATCGGATCCGTCGTCAACTCGAACATCTCGACGAACCTTCCTTTTGCCGCAGCGATGGCCGCCGCATCGATCGTCGTCGTCGGCGCCTACCTCACCGGAGCGCGCCGCCTCGGCGCCTTCGACAACCTCTGAGCCCGTGCGATGACCCTGACAATACGCGCCAAGCTGCTGCTCGCAACCCTCTCCGGTCTGGTGTTGATCGTCCTCTACGGACCGCTGCTCGTGATCGCCGTTCAGTCGCTGAACAGTTCCGCCGCTGGCGCCTGGCCGCCGACCGGGTTGACGTTCAAATGGTGGACGAAGGCGTGGGGCAACGGTGGGTGGACGGACGCCTTGCGCTATTCGCTCCTGGTCGCTCTTGTCGCAACCGTCGTCGCGCTGGCGCTCGGCACACTCGCTTCGTTCGCCGTGTACCGATTCAAGTTCTTCGGCCGCAATGTCATCAGCTTTCTGATCGTCCTCCCGATTGCACTGCCAGGCATCGTCACCGGCATCGCCCTGCACTCAGCATTCGACCGGCTCGACATCTCGCTCGGGTTCCTGACGATCGTCATCGGCCACGCCACGTTCTGCATCGTCGTCGTCTACAACAACGTCATCGCCCGCCTGCGGCGCAGCTCACCGAACATCGAGGAAGCCTCGGCGGACCTCGGCGCCAATCCGTTCCAGACGTTCGCCCATATCACCTTTCCGGCGCTTCGGACGGCGATGCTCGCCGGGGCGATGCTGGCGTTCGCGCTGTCCTTCGACGAGGTCGTCGTCACGACGTTCACGAGCGGAGCGCGCGAGACGCTGCCCAGGTGGATCCTCGACAACGTCTTCCGGGGTAAACAGGTCACCGTCGTCAACGTCGTCGCGACTGCCGTCGTCCTGCTGTCCATCATTCCGGTCTGGGTCGTGCAGCGCCTGACCGACGGCGGTTCTGGCGGCCGCTGACAAATGGCCGGCCGGTTCTTACGGTTGTTTCGGCGGGAATGGGGCACCTGACAGGATGAGCTTCTTGCCGCGCTCCTGGTCGTCGTCGTGGCGATGGGTGAGGAGCCCGACGATTGTTCCGTTCTTCCCGTACCACACGCTGATCCCCGAATCGGAACGGCGGGCTGTGACCTCGTCCCAACCGTCGCCCCAAGCGACGTACTGCAACGTCTCGCCAGTGATTGTCGACCAGAATCCTGGCAAACCGTCCCACTCGGCCCCCTCGCCCGCCATGACCTTTCCCGCAATCACCCCCATGGACTGCGCGTCGTCCCAGTGTTCGACACGGAGCGGCCGGCCTGCTGCGACGTTGTCGGCGAAGGCCAGGTCGCCGACGACGAACACGCCGTCCGCCGTCGATCGCATCGAGCTGTCCACGTGGATTCCACCGTTCGTCACCCTGAGACCGGCCGACGCCGCCAGTTCGGTATTGGTGAGCGCTCCGGAGGCGACGAGGATGTGGGCTGCCTCGACTCGTTCACCGTTGGCAAGCAGAACGGCTGCACCGTCGTCGGTGAACTCGATGCCTTCCACGGACCTACTTCCGCGGAAGTCGATGCCTGCATCTGCCAACCATCCGGCGATCATCGCGCCGACGAACTCTGACAGCCGGTCCTGCTGGGGCTGGATCTCCAGACTGACCATCGTCACGTCGATGCCGCGTGCGCGCAGCGAGCTGGCCGCTTCGCAGCCGATGAAGCCGGAGCCGACGACGGCCACCGGTCCGGTGCCGTCCACTTGAGCGATGATCCGTTCGACGTCGGCAGCCGACCGGATCGTCAACAGCCGGGCGTCGTCGCCGCCTGGAACAGGCAGTCTCGCCGCTGACGATCCTGTGGCGAGGACGCACCGGGACCACTGCACCGTCCGTTTGTCGGCCCCTGTGCCGGCGCTAATCGTGTGCGCCTCCGCGTCCAAACGTGACGCACGGCTATGGAGCCGCAGGTCGACGTCGTTGTCGGCGAACCAGTCGTCGTCTGCGAGTCTGTCGGCGGCGGGCTTGTCACCTGCGAGCAACTCCTTGCTGAGATCCGGTCTGAAGTACGGCGCGCGGTCATCGGCGGACATGATGATCAGCGGATCGGTTCCACCGGCCTTGCGGAACGCTTCGGCGCATGCAAACCCGGCGGCACCACCGCCGACGATCACAATCGGAGCTAACGCTTCGGAACTCATCGCCGGACCAAGATCGTGACGTCGATGTGTCTCGCTGTGTTGTCGGACTTCGTGTTGCGGAGCATGGTCATCGCCTACCCATCGCTCGCGGCGCACAAACGTCGGGCCGTGGCGCTGACGACGTACAGATAGCGTCGGCGCCAATGACTGCACTGATTGCTGCCCTGCTCCTCGCCTCGTTCCCGATCATCCCGCTGATACTCGTCTTCGTCGTGCTCGCGTTCGGTATCGGAGTAGTGCTCTATTCGCGTACCGCTGCTCGCCGAACCACCACCGAACAACGTCCGCTTCCGAAGCCGCCGACGAAGCCGCCCTCACGGCCCGGCGCTCTCGTCGAATCTCCCCCTGTCGAGGTTCCGGACACTGCTGACACGACCGATGAGGCGATCGCCGAGCAGGAGAACGTCGCCGAGCCGGAGAACGTTGCCGAACAGGAGAGCGTTGCAGAACCGACCGTCGAGGAGGTCTATGAGCGGCCACGATTCCGTGACCGCCTCGCCAGGGCCAGGGCGACGCTTGCTGGGGCGATCACCGGCATTCGCGGCAGGGCGGGAATCACGGACGAGACGTGGGACGATCTCGAGGAGGCGCTGCTGCGTACCGATGTCGGAGTCAAAGTGACTGACGCATTGCTCGCCGATCTACGGGCGAGGGTGAAGGCGAAGGAGATCACCAAACCGGACGAATTGCTCACAGCGCTGCAGGCAGACATGAAATCGCGGCTCGATGGTGCTGACCGCTCACTGCGTCTCGAGGAGGGACCTGCCGGCTCGCCGAACGTCTGGCTCTTCGTCGGAGTCAACGGAGTCGGCAAGACGACGACGATCGGCAAGGTCGGCGCAATGCAGGGTCGCGCCGGGCACAAGGTGCTGATGGCTGCCGGCGACACGTTCCGAGCGGCTGCGGCTGAGCAGCTGGAGACATGGGCCCACCGTGCCGGCGCGGAGTTCGTGCGAGGAGCGGAGGGTGGCGATCCGAGCAGCGTGATTTTCGACGGCGTTCAGGCGGCATCGGCGCGTGGCTGCGATCTCGTCCTCGGGGACACCGCCGGCCGTCTGCACAACAAAGCCAACCTGATGGAGGAACTGAAAAAGGTCCGTCGGGTGGCATCACGCGAACCCGGACGGGTCACCGAAGTGTTGCTGGTGATCGACGCGACCACCGGTCAGAACGGACTGACGCAGGCACGCGAGTTCGCAATGGCGACAGCGGTCACTGGCGTTGTACTGACCAAACTCGACGGATCCGCCAAGGGTGGCATCGTCTTCGCCATCGAAACCGAACTCGGTATCCCCGTCAAGCTCGTCGGTCTCGGCGAGAAGATCGGTGACCTCGTCGACTTCGATCCCGACGAATTCGTCGACGCCCTCTTCGGCTAGCGCCGCGCATGAATTCCGCCGATCAAGTGTCCTGACAACCGCAACCGACGGCACCGCACTCCGATACGGCGGCACGGCCGACGGACCGCTGCTACGGGGCGTCACCGAATTCCGGTGACACCGTGCGAGTTCGCTTCAGTTCCCAAAACGTGTCGAGCGAGGTCAGCGTCACGAACGCATCCCACAGCGCCAAACGAGGCATTGGCATCTTCCTCAGCAGTTGCCTATCGCAACGGTTCAGTGCTCCGAGTCATTTTGCGCAGCGGCGACACAGAGCAGTTCGGCCCTCACCGTCGGCGAGCCAAGCGAGCCGGCCGACGTCAAGATGTCAGGAGAGCGTTCCGATCGTGACCGGCGTCTGCGTGGTCACCGAGACACCGCCAGCCGGTTCGTTGGTCAGCATCACGGTCGTCAGTCTCGAATCGGCCGGGAAGACGACGACCTTCGGGTTGTCGCCGATGACGCCGAGGCTGATGACCTTGTCGTCGATCAGCCCCCACAGCTGGTAGGTACGATCGCCCGACAGTGATGGCAGATGATCGGTGACGAGATAGCCATGGGCACCATCGATGGCGACGTTGGCGGCAGTGGTTCCATCCTTGCTCAGCAGCACGGTCTTGCGTGTCGCCGTTGCCATCGCCGTCGACGCAGCGGTCTCCAGACGTGCAGAGGCCGATTGCGCATGTGCGTTGTTCAATTCGTTGGTGCGGTTGTTCAGCTTGACCCCGAGGATGCCGAGCGCTGCGCAGGCTGCTACGGCGAGCGCTCCGACGACGAACCATGCGGGTCGCTGCGAACGCTGGTGGCGGCGCTGGCGTTGGGTGTCGAGGCGCATCAGCGGCGCTAAAAACTTGCCAGGCTCCGGAGCTCGCTCGTCGAGGGAAGCGGCGATCTTGTCCCACAGTCCGCTCGGTGCCGTTGCGCCAGTCGAGGAGAGCATCGTGGCGACCTCTCGGTGTTCGGCAACCTCGGCTCGAGCACGGGGGTTCTTTGCCACGTACGTCTCGATCTCGCGACGCTCGGACTCCTCGACCGCGTCGAGCGCATACGCACCCAGCAGCTCGTCCATCTGGTCGTCGGTCATGTCAATTCCCCCATGCCGATACCGGCTGCTTGAAGTTCCCCCCGCAATTTTCGCAATCCCAATCGGATCCGGCTCTTGATCGTTCCTTCTGGTTCGTTCAACATCGTCGCCACGTCTCGATAGGTGTGCCCGCCGAAGTAGGCGAGCTCGATGGCCTGCCGCTCGCCCACCGCAAGAGTGCTCAGCGCTGTCTTTACACTGTCGGTCAAGGCCATGTCCCACACCTCGTGCTCGACGTCATAGCCAGACTCGGCGGTCGTCCTGGCGTCACGGTCTTCTCGATTGCGTCGTGAGGTTTCGCTGCGCAGCATGTCGACAGCACGTCCGTGCGTGTTCGTCAACAGGAACGAGCGCAGTGATCCACGATCCGGATCGAAACGGTCGGCGTCGTTCCACAATCGCAGGAAGACCTCCTGCACGACTTCCTCAGCGAGAGCCTTCCCGCCGAGTAGGCGCTTGGCCAATCCGAAGACTGCGCCAGCGTGGCGACGGTAGGCCTCTGCCAGCGCTTCCGACTGGTATCGGGCGATGCCCATGACCAGTGCGGCATCGGAGCAGTCCGGCCATGGTTGTTCTCTCACATTTTCCATACGTTGCAGCCATCATTCTGGATCACGGGAGGCGCTGGCCAGCGAGGCAGCGGAGGGCGATGCTCTACCATCACCTTATGAGTCTCAATACTGTAGTCACGGGCGCGAACAGCGGAATCGGCCGAGCAACAGCCATCCACCTCGCCGACCAGGGACACAGAGTATTCGCCACCGTGCGGAGCTTCCAAAAGGCTGACAAGCTGATGTCGCTGGCGGCTGCGAAAGGCGTCACTGTGCAACTCGTCGAGCTCGACATTGCCGACGACGACTCGGTCGAAAGAGGTTTTACCGACATCCTCGAACAGGCCGGCCACATCGACGTGCTCGTCAACAACGCCGGTATCAGCGGCAACGGAACGGTCGAAGAGGCCGCCACAGCCGCCTATCTCGACGTCTTCAACGTCAATGTCTGCGGTGCGGTGCGTTGTGTAAAAGCAGTGATGCCGGGGATGCGTTCGCGTCGTGCTGGCACCATCATCAACGTGACCTCGGTTGCCGGGCGCGTCGCCTCGCTGGCGCAGGCACCGTATGTTGCGTCGAAATGGGCGTTCGAGGCGATCAGCGAGGAACTCGCTCAGGAGGCCGCGGCATTCGGAATCCGGGTTGCGATCATCGAGCCGGGCGTGACGAAAACCTCGATCTTCGTCAAGAGCATTCCCAATTCGAACGAGACGGGAGCCTACGAGGCGCACAACCGGCGGATGCTGCAGATGTACGCCGCCGGAATCCGCAACGCCACGGACCCGATGGAGGTCGCCGCCGTGATCGCCCATGCGATCACGACAGAGTCCCCGAAGCTGCGCTACGCGATGAGCTGGGGCGGCCCGGAGATGGCAGCGGGCCGAGCGGCGATGACAGACGAGGAATGGGTCGCGCTCGGCCGCCACGAACTCGACGACGACTACTACGACGAGTTCGCCGCAGCCTTCGGCCTCGATCTCCGTCGATAAACTGAACTTCTCGATGGGCTGCACTTCTCGACGAGCGTGTCGATGAGCGGCACTGTGTCGGTGAGCTGAACTTCTCGACGAGCGTGTCGATGAGCGGCACTGTGCCGGTGAGCTGAACTTCTCGATGAGTCGCACTGCGGAACCAAGCTGATGCTCGTGGCGTCCAAAAACGCAATGAAGCTTTCACGGATCACCAGTGTTCTCGGCGTATCCGCAGCAATGGCGCTTTCTGCCTGCGGATCTGCGACCTCGACGGGCACCACAGCGCAGTCCTCGGTTACGGGGGGCAGCACGCCTGCGCCACCGTCTTCCGCCAGCGCGACGGTCGTTTCTTCGGCTGTTTCGTCAGCTCGCGCGAGTGCAGCACCGGGTTCGCCACCGGTCATCCATGTCGGGGGCCACCCGAGCGGTGCAACGCCAGCGGTCGCAGCAGCACTGCCAGTCGATTCGAAGATGCGAGTCGCCCCAGGCTCGATCGTCTACCGCTTTGCCGGTCAGCTTCCGGCGTTCGGGAGCAGCGGACCTTCGTGGTCGATGGCGGCCGACCAGACCGTTGCGCCAACTCGGGTGTCGCAGATCGCAGCAGCCTTCGGGGCCACTGGTGAGGTGAAGCAGTTGCCGGCTGATCAGGGAGGCGGTTGGCAGGTCGGTTCGCAGGACGGAACGACGCCGAACCTCACGGTCGTCGCCGACGGCCCGCTGTCGTGGTACTACAACCCGGTGATGTCGTCTGCGGGCGCCGGCGCAACCTGCGGGTCGAACGAGACGGGATATCCGTCGGTCCCGAGCGACTCGGCTGTGGAGCCGTGCCCTCCGGTCTCACCGCCGGCCGGCGTCCCGACGAAGGACGCTGCACTTGCGACGGCGACCGCGCTGTTCGCCAAGGCCGGCATCGACACCAGCGGCGAGACGCTGGTCGTAACGGCTGATGAATGGACCGCAACGGTGACGGCATCGATTCAACTCGATGGGCATCGCACGCAGTTGACGAACCAGATCAGCTTCGGTGCTGAAGGCGCTGTGTCAGCCGCCAGTGGATTCCTGGCAGTGCCACAGCCGAATGCCACCTTCCCGATCGTCGGCACCGCTGCCGCGTTGCAACGGCTGAACGACCAGAGCGAGCGTTGGATGACCGCCTTCGGCACGCTCGGCGACGTCGCCGCCCGTGATGGTGCGCCCGCCGTCGCTCCGTTGCTGCCCGCTCCCGTTGCGGTGACGGCGGTTGCTCCGTCGACCTGCACGCCGATGGTGAACGGGGTCGGCAAGTCGGACGCCGTTCCCGCCGACAGCATCGACTCGATGATGTGCCCGCTGTCGCCGGGCATCGTCGCCACGGTGCCACCGGAGACGCCTTCCGGAGCCGTCCGGTCTGACGCTCCCGTTGCTCCCATCGAGATCACGCTCACCGGTGTGCGGATCGATATGAAGTCGATCTACGACGCAGATGGCACCGTCTGGCTGCTTCCCACCTACGTGTTCACGTCGAACGACGGCGGCGAATACAGCGTCGTCGGGATTGCAGACCAGTACCTGCAGAACGATGGATCGACGCAGAAGCCCGGGCCGATCCCGGCAGTCGGGACCGCCGTCGTGGGGTCTGCTGCAGTGAGTCCGTCGCCCGTCACTTCGTGACCCAGCGTTCGCAGCGGTGATCCGCTGCCGACTGCCGTCAACGGGTGCCGCTGGGCGGTAACCTCGGACACCGCATGTTCGACACACTTTCCGACCGTTTCGAGGGAATTCTCAAGCGCCTCCGCGGCAAGGGGCGCCTCACTGAGGCCGATGTCGACGAGGTCATGCAGGAGATCCGGACGGCGCTGCTCGATGCCGACGTCAACGTTCGCGTCACCCGCCAGGTCGTTGCCCGTATTCGTGAGCAATGCGTCGGTCTCCAACTCTCGAAAGCGTTGAGCCCCGCCCAACAGGTCATCAAGATCGTCAACCAGGAACTCACCAACCTGCTGGGTGGCGAGACACTCAAGATCACCTATGCGAGCAGACCGCCGACGGTCATCTTGATGGCGGGCCTGCAGGGTTCCGGCAAAACGACGAACTCCGGCAAGCTGGCCAAGTGGTTCAAAGCGCAGGGCCGCAATCCGATGCTCGTCGGTGCCGACCTGCAGCGCCCTGCCGCCGTCGAGCAGTTGCGCACCCTCGGCCGACAGGTCGATGTCCCGGTGTACTCCGACGACGAAGCAGCCAAGGCGGGAACCGGCGATCCGGTGGCAGTGGCGACACGCGGTCTCGCCGAAGCCCGCAGGCTCGGTAAGGACGTGCTGATCGTCGACACCGCAGGTCGCCTGGCGATCGATGAGGAGATGATGGACCAGGTCAAGCGCATCTCGGCTGCGCTGAACCCGAACTACACCTTCCTCGTCATCGACGCGATGATCGGCCAGGACGCCGTCGAGGTCGCCCAACGTTTCCATGAGACATTGGCCATCGACGGTGTGATCCTGTCGAAGCTCGACGGCGATGCTCGCGGCGGTGCAGCGCTGTCCGTCAAGGAGGTCATCGGTCGCCCGATTGCCTTCGCGTCCACCGGCGAGAAGCTCGACGCGTTCGAGCAGTTCCACCCTGATCGGATGGCTGGGCGAATCCTCGGCATGGGCGACATGCTCACGTTGATCGAGCAGGCAGAGCAGCATTTCGAGAAGGATCAGGCTGAAGAAGCTGCTCAGCGGCTGATGGACGGAGCGTTCACGCTCGACGACTTCCTCCAACAAATGCAGCAACTCAAGAAGATGGGTCCCTTGAGCAACGTTCTCGGTATGCTGCCAGGCGTTCCAAAAGAACTCAAAGGCGCCCAGATCGGTGACGACGAGCTCAAACGGGTCGAAGCAATCATCCGGTCGATGACACCGGGGGAGCGTCGCAAGCCAGAAGTCATCAACGGAAGCCGTCGTCTGCGCATCGCCAACGGCAGCGGAACCACCACCGGTGAAGTCAACCGACTCGTCAAACAATTCAGCGAAATGCAGAAGATGATGAAGAAGTTCGGCGGAGGCATGGGTGGCGGTAAGAAAGGCAAGCGCCGGATGATGCCGGCAATGCCGGGGATGCCCGGTTTCAATTGATTCGAAGAAAGAGAAACACAACATGGCAGTGAAGCTGCGCCTTACTCGTATTGGCAAGACCAAGCAGCCGCAGTACCGGCTGATTGCCGCTGACGCCCGGTCGCCACGCGACGGTCGTTTCATCGAAATCATCGGGCATTACAACCCCCGCCACGAGCCGTCGGAACTGACTGTCGACAACGAAAAAGCAGTGAAGTGGCTGTCGGAAGGCGCCCAGCCGACCGAACGCGTCAAGAAGCTCCTCGAGATCTCCGGCGCTTACGGCGAGTACACCGCCAGCAGGCCAGCCAAGGCTGCCAGGCCGCCCAAGAAGGTTGCCGCAAAGGCTTCAGCGTGAGTTCGGTGAGCGAGTCGACCGATACCGCTGGTATCAGCCCGGTCCCGACAGCGTCCGCTGTGCTGTTGCACATCGTGCAGTCCATCGTCGACGACCCGGATGCGGTGCGTATCAGCGCCGTCGCCGGTCGTCACGGTAAGACGGCGCTGGAAGTGCGTGTCGGCGAAGGCGACCTCGGTCGCGTCATCGGCCGTCGTGGCCGCACTGCTGCCAGCATTCGTGCTGTCGTGCGTGCCGCCGCCAGCCGCGACAACGCCGACATCGACATCGAGTTCGAAGACTGACTTGATTGCCTCGCACGCCATCTCCGCGCCCTCGGGGTCGCTTTGATGGCGGCTCGGGAGGCTCTCCACTTCGGTCGGGCAAGCCTTCCCTCGTTCCCGTCCTGACGGGCTCCTGTTTCCGATGGCTATTCACTCTGAAAGGTTGCACAAGTCGACGATGGCACCTGCACCGCTTTTGGAGGTTGGGTATATAGGGAAGGCTCATGGGCTCAAGGGTGAGGTCGTCGTTCATTTGACGACGGATCGAACCGAGCGCGTCGATGTCGGATCGAGTCTGCAGGCACGGGGCCGGTGGCTGACCGTACTCGCGTCACGTCGCCACGCAGATCGTTGGATCGTCAGCTTCGACGGCATCGACGATCGCACTGCAGCAGAAGCCGTTTCGAGCACTGCGCTGCTCGCAGCGCCGATCGCCGACAGCGATGCGCACTGGGTACACGATCTCATCGGTTCGCGGGTCGTCGAGGTGTCGGGTGTCGAACGCGGCATCTGTATCGGGGTGCTCGCCAACCCTGCTCACGACATCCTCGAACTCGACACCGGTGCCCTCGTTCCCGCCCCGTTCGTCGTCGAGGCGGCAGATGGTGTCGTTGTCATCGATCCTCCGGACGGCCTCTTCGAGGTGTACGAAGTCTGACTCGCAGTGCGAGCACCACCCTCAATCGCTGCACTGTCTCTACGATGACGGGAATATGCGGATCGACGTCTTCACCATCTTTCCGGCGCTCGTCGATCAGTTCTGCAGCGAAAGCCTGCTCGGCAAGACACGGATGCACGGCTTACTCGACCTCCGGTGCCACGATCTGCGCGAGCACGCCCCAGGCGTCCATCGCAGCGTCGACGACCCGCCCTTCGGCGGGGGAGCGGGCATGGTCATGCGCCCGGAACCGATCTTCGCGTCGGTCGAGGCGGTAGATCCGCCTCGCCCATTGTTCCTGCTCGGACCCGGCGGCCGACATTTCGACCAGGCGATTGCCGACGAATTGGCGTCGAACGACTCCGGCTTCAGCCTGCTGTGCGGGCGCTACGAAGGAGTCGATCATCGTGTTCGTGAACACCTCTGCGACGGGGAATTGAGCATCGGCGACGTCGTCCTCAGCGGCGGGGAAGTTGCAGCATGCGTTGTGATCGAGGCAGTCGCCCGTCTGCTTCCTGGAGCGATGGGCAACAACGTCTCGCCGATCACCGAGAGTTTCAGTGCATCAGGATTGCTCGAAGAGCCGCAATTCACCCGGCCCGCTGTCTTTCGCGAGTGGCCGGTGCCGGACATCGTTCGCGGTGGCGATCACGCCAAAATCGCTCGTTGGCGCAGTTCACAGGCGCTGTATCGAACGCTGCGCTATCGCCCCGAGCTGATCGAAGCCCGCGGAGGACTCTCAGAAGCTGACCGTCGACTGTTGGAAGAGTTCCCCTCGCTGACCTATCCTTGACCGTCCCTCTTTGACATGACAAAGGCCCGCGCCATGAAGAACACCGATCTTGTTGACCAGCAGTACCTCCGTGACGATGTCCCCGACTTCGGGCCCGGCGACGAGTTAAAGGTGCACGTTCGGGTGGTCGAGGGCAACCGCGAGCGCGTCCAGGTTTTTCAGGGTAACGTCATCGGCCGCTCCGGCAGCGGCGTACAGGAGAGCTTCAAGGTCCGCAAGATCAGCTTCTCCGTCGGTGTCGAGCGCACGTTCCCGGTGCATTCGCCGACGATCCAGAAAATCGAGGTCATCCGGCGTGGTGACGTGCGTCGCGCCAAGCTGTACTATTTGCGTGATCGCGTCGGTAAGTCCGCAAAGATCAAGGAGAAGCGCCAGGCCTGACCCAGGCCAAGGCGCACGCTGCTCTTGAGCGCTGACGATCTCGAGAACTTCGAGGCTGAACGAGAACTGCAACTCGCACAGGAGTACCAGGACGTTGCCTCGATGTTCAAGTTCGCCGTCGAAACCGAACGACGATTCTATCTGTGCAACCATGTCGACGTGCAGGTCAAATCCGATTCGCCGCGTCCGCTCGTCGAGGTTCGCCTGACCGACGCATGGGTCTGGGACATGTATCGAAAATCGCGCTTCGTTCCGAACGTGCGTGTGTTGACGTTCAAGGACGTCAACGTCGAGGAGCTTCCGGCGCCGGAGATCTGAACGCCGATGGCTGTCGGCGAACCGAATTACTCCCGTCAGGCACGCGGTGCGTACGGCGAACGTCGCGCTGCTGAGTGGTATGTGGCGAATGGTTACGAAGTGCTCGACCGGAACTGGCGCGACGGGCGATCGGGTGAACTGGACCTCGTCCTCAGGCGCGACGGCTGCGTGGTGTTCAGCGAGGTCAAAGCGCGAAAGAACGCCGACTACGGGTTGCCGGCCGAGGCCGTGACACCGGTCAAACGAGCCCGGTTACACCGACTCGGCGCAGCATGGCTGAAGGCGCACGATGTCCGGGCGACGTCGATTCGCTTTGACGTGGTTGCCGTGCTCGGCACCGACGTGCTGGTCTACGAATCTGCGTTCTAGAACCGATCGAGCGGGCGTCGTTCCCAGCAGGCGTAGTGCCAATGGCGGCGGAGGTCCGGTGCATCGCTCGGAACGGTGACGTAATGGCCGAGGCCGATCGGGATGTCCCGATTGCATCCAGGGCAGACGTACAGCTTGAGGGCCTCGAACGGCTGGATTCGTTTGACTTCGATCTCGCCGTAGATCCCATCCCACATACTCATAGTCACCTCAGGCTAGAAGAACCCAGAGTACTAAACCGATGACCACGACGAACGACAGCGCCACGACCAAGTAGTCGAACGGTTTGGCGGTGAACTTGCGGTTCGGGTTATAGCCCATGGTTTCATTATCGTCCGTCCGTATGAAAACCATCGACGTCACCGTTTCTGACCACATCGTGACGGTCACGCTCAACCGTCCTGCCAAGAAGAACGCGGCCAACGAAACGATGTGGGAGGAGTTGCGCGAAGCCTTTCGCAGCATTGGCGAGGACTCGTCGACCCGAGTCATGGTGATCACCGGTGCCGCCGGATCGTTCTGCAGTGGTGCCGATCTGTCAGCACGAAACGACGAGGTGCCGGCTCGTGATCAGCGTGGCACGATGCGGTTGGTCGGCGATGTCGCCCTTGCGCTTCACCGCCTGCCGCAGCCGACGATCGCCAAGGTCCGTGGTGTCGCTGTCGGTGCGGGTTGCAACCTTGCACTCGGCTGTGACCTCGTCGTCGCCGCCGACAATGCACGCTTCAGCGAGATCTTCGCCAAGCGTTCGCTGTCGCTCGACTTCGGTGGATCGTGGCTGCTTCCAAGGCTCGTCGGGATGCATCGCGCCAAGGAGCTGGCGTTCTTCGCCGACATCCTTTCGGCTGCAGACGCACTCGACTACGGCCTCGTCAATCGGGTCGTGCCGGACGCCGAGTTGGATGCGTTCGTCGACGGCTGGGCTCGGAGATTGGCTGCAGGACCCCCGATCGCTTTGGCGCAGTCGAAACGCCTCCTCAACAATGCCTTTGCCGTCACGCTCGAAGAGGCGCTCGACGACGAAGGAGTCGCCCAGACCGTCAATTTCTCCACCAACGACACGGCCGAGGCGATGCGGGCATTTCTCGACAAGCGCGATCCGGTCTTCACAGGACAATGACTGACGTCAACGACCTGCGCGCACTAGCGTCGAGGAGGTGCGCCGAATTCTCTTTGTCATGCTGCTCAGCGCTGTGCTGCTGGCGAGCGGACCGGGGAGGGCCATCGCTCAGGACTCCGGCTCATCGAACTCGACTCCGTCGACTGGCGATGTCAACGGCGAGAACGGGGATCCGACCGATTCGACGCCGGTGAATCTCGACGTTCCGACGGTGCCAGCCACCGTCACCCCGACGATTCCGGTCGGCTGTGACCCGCTGATCGTGCCTCAGGCCGTCGTCATCGTCACCTTTGCGTTGATGGATGGTCCGATCAGGAACGGCAAGGCGAATACCGACCCGCGTCTGGCCACGACGACCCGATTTAATGTCGACAGCGTGCGATCCGGCTCGATCGACGGGTTCGGCAACGGCAGACAGATCGACATCAACTTCGGTGCCGACAAGCAATTCCTGCTGTTGAACCACACCTACGTTGCTGCGGTCGCCGCCGACCCGGTGACAGGCAAACTCGTCTCCAAGCTGAAGATCCAGCCCGCGATGTTCGGCGGCAACCAAGTCATCGGTGTCGATGACAAACCGAACAATTGCCCGAAGGTCGTCGACACGATCATCACGACGGAAGTGGATGGCAAGGCCGTCGACACAGGGATGCTGTCGCGGTTCAAGGCCGACAAGAAAGATATCGCGCTGGCATTTGCCAAGCCGACCGCTGCGATCTTTGCGGTCTTGCTGGCGTTTGTTCTTCTCAAGCACTTCGGCGTGGTGATGTGGCAGTGGGTGCGGCGGTTTCGCTACAGCCTGCAGAAGTCCCGAGCCCGCAGCAAGCGGCTGAAGGCGGCCAGACGAGCGCAGAACGCGGCGTTCGCCAAGCCCGGTTCGCCTGCTGCAGTGAACCCGCGACGTGCGACGAATTCCGACGACGAGCTGGTCTCGCACTCCTGATCAGCGATGAGCCTCGGCGATCGAGCGCAGTTCGCTCGCCGCAGCCCTCAGGCCCTCGGCATGTTTGAACAGTGCCGAGCCGGCGACGAAAACGTTCGCACCGGCCGCGGCGGCGCCGGCGATCGTCTTCGACGACACGCCACCGTCGATCTCCAGGTCGATGTCGTCACGTCGTCCTGTGGCCTCGAGCAGCGCGGCCATCTGACGGATCTTCGGTTCCATCGTGGCGATGTACTGCTGCCCGCCGAACCCGGGATTGACCGTCATCACGAGGATGAGGTCGACGAGGTCGAGTACGTGCTCAACAGCGCTGATCGGCGTTGCCGGATTGAGCGCGACGCCCGCTGTGGCACCGAGTTCACGTATGACCCCGAGCGTGCGATGCAGGTGCGTGCACGCTTCAGCATGCACGATCAGGCGGGTGCAGCCGGCGGCGATGAACTCCTTCGCCAGCGTCTCGGGTCGATAGATCATCAGGTGTGCCTCGAATGGAAGCGACGTGTAGCCGCGGCACGAGGCGACAGTGTCCGGTCCGACGGTGATGTTCGGTACGAACTGGCCGTCCATGATGTCCCATTGGATACGGTCGGTCCCTGCGGCCTCGAGCGCGGCGATCCCGTCGCCGAGACGGGCGAAGTCAGCCGGCAACACGGACGGGGCGATCTCGATCGGTCGGGTCACGATGGCGACGCTAACGGTTGGGATGGCTGCCACGGACGCAATCGGGTGACACGTCGGTCGCCGCCCGGTAACGTCGCTCGTCGTGGCCAGCCTCGTTGCGTCTCCAGTTTCCGGCGACCGAATCGAGTTGCGGCCAGACCGGATCGTTGCAGGCGGAGCGGCGATGGCTCGTGGCGACGACGGGCGGGTCGTGTTCGTCGAAGGCGCGCTGCCCGGCGAGACGGTGCTGGCAGAAGTCGTTTCGGTGAAGAAGGACTTCGTCAAGGCACGAACAATCGAGGTGATCGACGCATCGGTTGACCGGATCGAGCCCCCGTGCCCGTATGTCGATGCCGGGTGTGGCGGGTGCAGCTGGCAGCACATCGATCCCGCTGCGCAACACGAACTCAAACGTCTGATCGTCGTCGATGCTCTTCGGCGCACGGCGGGCCTCAAGCATGCAGAGGTCTACCTCGGCGTCGAATTGCCGGCAGAGCGCTTCAGGACGACGTTGCGACTCGGCGTGGGCGTAGACGGCAGGATCGGTTTCCGGGCGGCGCGCTCCAACGCCATCGTCACCGTCGACGACTGTCTCGTCGCCCATCCGTCGATCGATGAGCTGCTCGACGCGCTGCGATTCGTGCCGACCACTGCGGCACCGCCGGCATTCGGTCGAGCAGAGCGGGGCCGGTCGGCAGAGGTCTCGCTGCGCGTCGGTGCGCGCACTGGTGAGCGGATGATCTGGTGGCGCAACACCGAACTGCGCAGTGATGTCAGTCTTCCCGATGATCTGCTCGTCGGTGAGGACGCGAGTATCACCGAGGTCATCGGCGGTCATCGTCTACGCGTCTCTGCCCGCTCCTTCTTCCAGTCGTCACCCGAGTCCGCAGAGGCGATCATCAATGCGGTTGCCGATGCCGGAGGGGAATTCGTGACCGCAGAGGACGGGCCGATCATCGACTTGTACGGTGGTGTCGGGCTGTTCGCCACAACGGTTGCGCCGCACGATCGTGCGGTGGTCGTCGTCGAATCATCGGCTTCGTCGTGCGCCGACGCTCGGTTCAACCTCGCTGATCGCCAAGCGATCGTCGTCGAAGGCCGCGTCGAGCAGTGGTCACCGACGAGGGCCTCGCTCGTGATCGCCGACCCGTCGAGGCCCGGGCTCGACAAGATGGGTGTCGCCGCAGTTGCGGCGACCGCCTGCGACAGGCTGGTGCTCGTCAGCTGCGATCCGGTCTCGCTGGCGCGCGATTCCCGGCTCCTCGGTGCGGTCGGCTATCAGCACCGCGGCTCGCTGGTGCTCGACCCGTTCCCGCAGACGCCGCATATCGAAGTCGTCTCGCGGTTCGACCGCGCCTGAATGGGGCCCGAGTCATGTGTCTCATTGCGCACCGCGTGCGTATCGGGCGCTTCACTGGCATCCTCATTCCGTGTTACAGCCGGTCCTCAGCCCTGAAGTCGCAGATGCCGTCGCTCACCAGCGACCGATTGTCGCCTTGGAGACAACCATCTTTTCCAACCTCGGGTTGCCGTCGCCGGTCAATCGGGAGGCGCTCGACGCATGCCTGTCGACGATTCGTGAAGGCGGGGCGGTTCCGGCGATCACCGCGGTGTTGGACGGGGTTGCCAGGGTTGGCCTCCTCGCGTCGGAGCACGAGCGCATCCTCGGCACGGCGCGGAAGGCAGCGGAGCGCGACGTGCCGGTCGCGATCGCCCAACGGTGGGATTTCGCGGCGACAACGGTGTCGGCATCATGTGCGCTCGCACACGCTGCGGGCATCAGCGTGTTCGCCACCGGCGGGATCGGCGGGGTTCATCGGGGATCAGAACTGACCGGCGACATCTCCGCAGACCTCGGCGCCATTGCCAATCATCCTGTGGTCACGGTCTGTGCTGGGGCGAAGGCATTTCTCGATCTTCCGAGGACGCTGGAATACCTCGAGACTGCCGGCGTCGCAGTGCTGGGGTGGCAGCACGATTGGTTTCCGGCGTTCTATACACGATCGTCCGGTGTGCTCGTCCCGCATCGAGTCGAAGACGCTGCAACTGTGGCTGCGATCCTGGCCAACCGTAGCCGTGCGGAAACCGGCGTACTGGTGACCGTGCCGATCCCGGTCGCCGACGAACTGCCTTCCGATGAACTCGCTTCGGTGCTCGATGGTGCACTCAGCGACGCCGCGCGGACGAGTATCCACGGGGCGGCCGTGACGCCGTTCGTCCTCGGGCGGATCGCCGCTGCGACGGAAGGCCGCAGCATCCCGGCGAACCTCGCGCTGGCGACGAACAACGCTGCGGTCGCCGCGCAGATTGCCGTCGCTATCGCTCGGGGCTGATCCGCCCCGCCGTCACCGCTCCGAGCAATGCGAGCACGATGGCGACAGTGAACAGGCCGATCAGTGCGGGAGCAAGTTGCAGTGACGTGTGTTCGGTGATGGCGACGATGGCACCGCCGAGCGTCGAAATGGCGGCGAAGCCGAGTGAATCGGCGATATTGACCTGGCTGCTCACGAGACCCTCTTCGCCAGATGCTGCCGACGACATTGCCACGACCGTCGTCGGGTTGAACAGCATGCCCATCCCGAAGCCGCCGACCGCCCACGAGAAGAACGTCGCCCACAACGGCCAGGTCTGATGGACGACGGGAATCACGAGCAGTGCGCCGGCGGCGAGGAGCAGAAACCCCGTGCGTGTCAGTTTTGACGGTGAGATCCTGCCGTTGAGACGGGCAGAGATGGCCTGGGCTGCCGTCCAGGTGAGTGCGGAACCGACGATGACGAACCCCTGGATCGTCGGTGTCGCGTGATGGATGCGATCAGCAGCCAGTGGAATGAAGCTGTCGACGCCGAGGAACGCCATCGTTGCCAGCAGGCGACAAGCGACGACGGAGGGCAGGCCGCGTCGAGCCCGGAAGGTGCCGGCCGGCATCAGCATGCGGAGTGGTCTGGTGGCAACGGCAATGCCGACGCCGGCAACCACAGCGCCGAGGACCACGGGACGGATCTGTACGCCGGCAAGTACCGCGCCTGCGCCGATCGTCAGGACGATGGCCAGTGGCAGCCGGGTCGGCGGACGTGTCGTTTGTGGTTCGGGCGGCAGCGCTCGCAATTTCGGAACGACGACGAGACCGGCGATGATCGGAACCGGGATCATCGTCAGGAAGACCCACTCCCATCCGAAGCGCTCGGTGATCCAGCCGGCGAGCAGCGGGGCGACGAGACTCGGCAGTACCCAACCTGCAGACAGCACGGCATACATCGTCGGTCGCCGTTCCGCAGGAAACCCTCGGCTGACGGTCACATAGGCGAGCGAGCTGAAGCCGCCGATGCCGAGCCCCTGCAGAAAGCGCCCCCCGACGACCTGGATCATCGTGCTGGCGGTGGCGGCGACGATCAGACCACTGACGAAAAGGATGGCGGCGGCGACGAACGGCGTTGCCGGGCCCTTGCGGTCCGCGTATTCTCCGGCGGTCACGATGGCCACCAGAGTCGCCAACAGGCTGACGGCGAACACGGTTCCGTAGAGCGATCGTCCATGCAGTTCGTCGGCGATCGTCGGCAGTGCGGTGATCACTGCGGTCGATTCGAATGCGCTGATGAAGACTGTCAACACGAGCCCGGCGGCGAGCAGCCGCTGCTGCGGGCTCACAGCAGCGAGCGCTGCCCCGTGATCCTTTTCGCTCACCACCATCCGGTCCAGGCTAGGTCGCCGGCTCGAATTAGACAAGCTAACTCTTATGAAACTATTCGGTCATGCGCAGTGTCACGATCGACCAGCGCCATGCTGCGGCGCGACCAATGGCCACGGACGATTCCGCTCCGCCAGCAGGGCCAGATCGAGCAGCAGCGGCTCGGAGAAGTGGCGCCCGACGACCTGCAGCCCGATCGGCAGTCCGTCGACCTCGCCGGCTGGGATCGAGGCACCGGGATTGCCGTGGAGATTGCACGGGAACGTCAGTCGTCCGTTGTTCGCCCCGCCTGCTTTGATCCCGCCGAAGACGCTCGGCAGTGGACCCTCTGCGGCAAAGGCGATGTCGGGGTTGCTGGCGGTGATGACGAAATCGAGTCCGCCTTGAGCGACGTCGAAGATCCGGGCCATCGCCTCGTTGAGTTCGACACGACGCCGCTCGATCTTGGCGCGAGCCTCGACGCCGTACTGGCCTCTCGTGAGTTCGAGCCCTGCTCGAATCTCCGGGGTCAATTGGTCGGCACAGTCCGGCCAGTACTCGCCGAGTGCCGCCTCGATGGCGATGGTTCCGGAGATCGACCATGCGGCACCCATGCGCGGCAGGTTCGTATCGACACCATCGACGCGAACGAGCCCTGCATCGCCGATGAGGTCCTCGGCGGCTGCCTCGAGCAACTCCCACATGATCGGCGACACGGTGGCGCCGCCCCAGTCGGGGACGATGGCTACCCGCTTGCCGGTGAGCTCGCCGAGATGTGTCCCGAGGTCGCGTTCCCACCCGTCGACGCGCGTCAGACTCAGCGGATCGCGGGCGTCGAACCCGTTGCAGACGTCGAACCACCTGGCCGTGTCACGAACCGATCGCGAGAGCGGCCCGACGGTCACCGTCATATTGCCGTAGTCGGCACCGGGGCAGCGCGGTATCCGGCCGTATGTCGACTTCAGGCCGAAGAGGCCGGTGAAGCCCGCAGGGATGCGTATCGACCCACCCCCATCTCCGCCGGTGGCGATCGTCACCAGACCCCCTGCGACCGCCGCAGCGGTGCCCCCGGACGACCCGCCAGGTGTCCGTGAGAGGTCCCACGGATTGCGGGTGATGCCATGGAGGACGGTCCGTGTGAGGTTGACGCCACCGAACTCGCTCGCCGTCGTCTGTGCGGCGAGCACGGCGCCGCCGAGATCGCGGATGCGGGCTATGTGGGTATTGGTGTACGACGCTTTGAGGTGCTGCAGCGGCACAGAGGCATGCGTCGCCGGCCAGCCGGCGACGTGATCGAGCTCCTTCACGCCGATCGGAACGCCGCCGAACGGCTTGGTGATGTCGGCCGCTGCCGCTGCCGCCAGCGCCGATTCGCGATCGGTGAAGCTGATGGCGTTCAGTTCGCTGGCATCGATGGCTGCGTAGGTCGCTCGCAATTCCTCTGACGGGGTTCGCTCACCCCGACGAAATGCCTCGACCAATGAACAACTGTCTCCGAGCCACGGTGTATCCGCCATGCGAGGACGTTACCGCCTCGGCCACCCGGCGCTCGGGGCGTGCGCCAGCGAGCGGCAAACTCCGGCGCAGCGGCGATGTGGCGTGCCGGCGCTGACGCAAGCTATACAGGGGTTATGGCATTTGCGGGTCGGGCTCTCAGGATGCTCGCCGCAGTTGGATGTATCGGAACCGCTTCGCTCGCCTTGTCGATCCGCTCGGCCGAGGCGACACCCGCAACGAAAGTTTCGCTTCCTGAGTCCGCAACTCCGGCGAGCACGGCGGGCACGCTCGATCACTTCATCGGAAGCTTTGTGCGCAGTGCACAGGGAAACCCCGAACAGTTCTGGGTGTCGGGCGGCCAGATCTTGCACACCTATTGGACAGGCGCGGCGTGGTCGGATGCTTCGAGTCTCGGTGGGCCGTCAGTTGGCGCAGCATCAGCCGAGGTCGGCGCTGAGATGAACTACCTGAACAATCCAGAGCTCTACGTCCTTGGCAGCGACGGCAACGTCTACCACAGCTACTCGACGCCCGGTGTCGGCGGCGGTTGGTCGGGCTGGGATTCGCTCGATCGGCCGGTGGGGGTCACGATCGTCGGACAGGTGCATGCCGGAAGGAACTATTTTTCGAACCAGGAGCTCTACGTGCTCGGTTCCGACGGCGTCGTGTACCACGACTTCGCCACACCGGGTCGAGGATCCGGGTGGTCCGGCTGGTCTGGACTCGGCCGGCCGGACGCCGGCGTTGTCGGCGACGTGCACGCCGGACGCAACAGCGTCGGCAATCAGGAACTTTTCGTCATCGGGCTCGACGGTGTCGTCTATCACGACTATTCCACGCCGGGCAGCGGCAGTGGCTGGTCCGGCTGGAGTTCACTGGCGGCACCGGCGGTAGGCGTCGCAGGTGACATAGCGGTCTGGCAGAACCAGCAACACAACCAGGAACTCTTTCTCATCGGCAACGATCACCAACTCTGGCACGCCGCAGCGACGCCGGGCGTAGGATCTGGCTGGTCCGCATGGTCGACGCTCGGAGCGCCGCCCGGCGCACCGCTGACGAGTTTTGTCGGCCTCTATCCGGCGGCGCTCGACGGTCGATGGATCGTTTGGGTCGCCGCCTCGGACGGGTCGGTTGCATCGATCAGCGTGGTGGCAGGGCTCTCCGGCTGGGGTGGCTGGGTCGGTGCCGCAGCGCCGTCGCCTCCGACCCCGCTGCCGGCCCCGCCCGGCGATCAGACTGTCTGCGCCTCGATCACGGGACACGGAGCGGTGATCGACAGGCAGGCGCAGATCTCGTACCTGTGCAACGGCCCGTCGCTCGTGCGGACGATGCCGTTCACTGCCAACAACACCCAGCCGGATGCCGGTTTTTATCACGTATACGCCCGGGTTTCGACGACAACCTCTAACGAGGGACAGTGCAGAAGAGGCTGTGTGCTGCACAACTTTCTGCCGTTCACCCGTGGCCGTCAAGGTGGCAGGATCGGGTTCCACCTCGATCCAATTGTCAGCGGAACCGGACAGTATGTCGAACCGCCCGATCAGATCGGCGCGGAAGCGACCCGCGGAGATTCGTCCGGGTGTTTCCGGCTTCGGCCTGACGATTCAGCCGCAGCATGGGACTTGCTCGTCGTCGGCTCACCCGTGCTCGTCATCTGATCGGCTGCCGTAACGACGATCCCGTCGGTGTTCCATCGCTGGGAACCGCCACCGGGTCCGGCCGGCAGCGGCTACCGGGTGCTGCAATTCACCAGTCGGCCACGCGGAGTGCCTCGATCACCTGGGTACTTGCGCGACAACTGCCAGCCGAGATGCCAGTTTCAGCACCCTGCTAGGGTCTGCGCCCGTGGATTCGCGCACCTTTCTCGGACTGACACCGAGTCACAACCCGTTCCGCTGGTCGATGGAGATCACCACGCAGGTGTCGGCAGGCGGCTCGTTCCTCTACGGGGGCTGCGGGCTCGGCGCGGCGATCTCGGCGATGGAGGGCACGAGCGGACGCCACGTCGTGTGGGCCACCGCTCAATACCTCGACTACGCCAAGCCCGGCTCATGGCTCGATATCGATGTCACGCTGGCGGTGACGGGTCATCAGATGACTCAGGCAAGGGCGGTCTGCCGCGTCGGGAATACTGAGATCCTGACGGTCAACGCAGCGCTCGGCGATCGTCCGATGGATGTCGCAGGTCAGTGGGAGACGATGCCGATCGTGGCACCGCCGGAGGAGTGTCCGCGTCGCGAACACCGTTTCGACATCCCTGATTCGATCAGCTCGCAGATCGAAGAGCGTGTCGCGATGGGTCGTCCACTCGATGAGCTCGACGGCACCCACGGCAGCGGTCAGACGGTGCTGTGGGCACGGATACCGAAGGTCATCTCCGGGATCGATGCGACGACGTTGGCGATTCTCGGCGACTTCGTGCCGATGGGTGTCGGGCAGGCTCTCGGCATCGCCGGTGGGGGAAACAGCCTGGACAATACGTTGCGCGTCTGCAAACTCGTCCCGACCGAATGGGTGCTGCTCGACATCCGCGTGCACGGCGTGCAGCGGGGGTTCGGACACGGCCTCGTACACATGTTCGCCCAGGATGGGACATTGTTGGCGACGGCAAGCCAGAGTTGCATCGTCCGTTATTGGAAGGGTGGCAAAGCCACCGGACCGAATCAGCCACCTGACGACAACGCACATGACACGAGTTCGTCCGTCGCGTCCTCCGACAAAGGAAGTCCAACATGACACTGCCGATCCGCCCGGGTATGACCGTGCCGCTGCCGGGGCCGCTGCATTCCCATCGTGACAAACTGATCGAGTTGGCAGACCTCGGATACACCGACATCTGGTCGGCGGAGAGCGATGGAGCAGACGGATTCACGCCGCTGGCCTTGGCAGCAGCCTGGGAACCGCGACTGCGGTTGGGGACGGCGATCATCCCGGCGTTCACACGCGGGCCAGCGTGTTTCGCGCAATCCGTTGCGGCAATGGCCGACGCGGCGCCCGGCCGTTTTGCGATCGGTGTGGGGTCGTCGAGCAACGTGATCATCGAAAAATGGAACGGCATCCCCTTCACGCAGCCGTACCAGCGCGTGCGTGACCTCGTCCGGTTTCTCAAGGACGCGCTGAGCGGCGAGAAGGTCTCCAAGAGCTATGACAGTTTCGAGGTCAGCGGTTTCAAGCTGGGCGTCCGCCCGGAGCAGCCGCCGAAGATTCTCATCGCAGCATTGCGCGAGGGAATGTTGCGACTGGCAGGGCGTGAGGCCGACGGCACGATCATCAACTGGTTGGCGGCAACCGATGTCCCCAAAGTGGCGAGCGTCGTCCGGGCGTTCGGGGAGGACAAGGAAATCGTCGCCCGCATTTTCGTCTGCCCGAGCGAGAATGCCGATCTCGTGCGTCAGGCCGGCAAGTTCGCCATTGCCGCGTATCTCAATGTGCCGGTCTATGCGGCATTTCACGACTGGCTCGGACGCGGACCGCAGCTCCAGGGGATGTGGGACAACTGGAAGGCCGGTGACCGCAAAGCTGCATTGGCAGCGATCCCTGACGAGGTCGTCGATCAGCTCATCGTCCACGGTTCGTTCGCCGAGTGCCGGGCCAAGATCCAGCAGTACTTCGACAACGGAGTGACAACGAGTTCGCTGGCGATCTTGCCGCTCGACCCTGCTGTGAATCACAGCGAAGCGGTACGCAATCTTGCCCCGAACGCCGGGTGAGCACACCACGACCAGCTGGTCACATCGATACGGTCGCTGATCATGCGGCGCGTCGCGGGCGGTACGTTTCGGTCTCCGCTTCGGCCCTGCGAGCGGCCTGAGCAGCGAGCTTGGCACGTGCTGCGGCGACCCCGGCGAGGCCGATTCGACGCGTGCGATCGTCGAGTTTGACCCTGTACGGGAAGCGACGGGAATCGATGTGGAAGAGCTGTTCCTGGTTGTTGCGGCGGGTTGTCGTTGCCATGAGTGCATCGTCTCAAATGGGTGTCACAACGTTGTTTTGCCTGTCGCCGAATCCCGCTGGCGGGCGACCAACGAGTGGTGGGCGGTCTCGTTACCATCAGTGCGGTGGCTGCTTCCATGACCCCTGACGAGATCCACGATTTCCTCCGCATCGGGACGCGCACCGGCAAGCTCGCCGTCGTCGGGGCCGACGGCTCTGCGAGGGTCGTGCCGGTGTGGTTCGTGCTCGATGGCGACGACGTGGTGTTCATGACCGGCGATACGACACTGAAGAGCAGGGCGATGAGACGCGATCCACGTGTCTGTCTGGTCGTCGATCTTGAGTCCCCGCCGTACGCATTCGTGCAGGTCAACGGGACCGTTACGTTATCCGACGACACCGAAGAGCTGCTCAGATTCGGGACCTCGATCGGGGCACGGTACATGGGAACCGAGCGTGGCGAGGAGTTCGGGAAGCGCAACGCTGTTCCCGGCGAAATGCTCGTACGCCTCACTCCGACAAAGATCATCGCCTTCGCCGACGTCGCCGGATAGGTGACGTCGTGCGGGTCGACATTGCGCTTGTCGGTGTCGCGCCGGTCGACGTGGATTCCCTGGAGGCGCTCAGCGCCGCCGGATACCTCTCGGCCCGCGCCCGCTGATCGCCTGCAGCACGAGCAGCAGGAGACACGCCCCGAGGAAGGCCACGAGGATCGAGCGCAGCCCGAAATGCCTGACGACGTTGTCGTGACCGGCTGCGCCGGCGATCGCCCCACCGATCAGCGCACCCAGTACCCCGACGACGATCGTGTACACACACCCGGTTCGGTCGTCCTTGACGACTGATCTGGCAAATACACCGGCGATGAGGCCGACGAGGATCCATCCGATGATGCTCACGTCACGCATCCTACGACCTCGGCCTTCTGTGGATCGTCGTGCGGGCCATTTCGCACCTCGTCGGCCAGGCGTCGCCGGTTGGCGTCAGCGTGGTCACGCCCTCCCGGGATGCGGTCTGGACGTGACCACGACGTGCCTCTGACGGGCCGTTGAGGTGTCGTCGGGGGGCCTCAGGCCTTCTTGAGGACCAGCAGGAACTCCAGCGCTCCGTGGTCTTCTGTCGTGATCGGGCCGAACGAAGGATTGGCGATGCTGTAGTCGGCAAACTTGACAGGGATCTCGCCGGCGATCGTCATCTCGTTGCCGGATGCGAATCCGCTGATGTCGAAAGTCACAGATTTCGTCACACCGTGCAATGTGAGGTCGCCTGTTGTCGACGCCGTGATCTTCGCCGTGCCGACGGGAACCGTCTTGAAGTCGATCGGGCTGGTCAGCTTGAACGTGGCCGTCGGGAACTTCGCCGCCTCCATGATCCTGCCGCTGAACTGACCATCACGCTGATCCTTGTCGCTCTTCACCGTTGCCATTTGGGCGGTGAACTCAGCAGTCGAAACCTTGGTCCCCGAAATCGTCAACGAGCCGGTGACGCTCGGAGTCCGACCGGTGGCAGTGACGTTCTGACCGGCCAGTACCTCGTCGACGCGGTAGCCGACGTACATCTCTTTCACATCGGTTGTCGTCTCGACATTCCACGCGCCGTCCAAGCCGGATGTCGCCGCTCCGGTCGCAGCTTCGACCGAACCGGCCGTTGTCTGATCTGTCGTGGCCGCAGCGGTCGAATCTGCGCTGGTGGCACTCTCCGCCTCCGAACCGGCCACCGAACCGGCCACCGAACCGCCGACTGTCGCGTCTATCGAACCGCCAATGGTCGCGCTTGTCAAGCCCGTCGTGACGTTTGTCGGGACGGTGGCTGCGGCCTGTCGCTGGTTCAATTCATCCGTGGCCGTCTTCGCTGCCGGGTTGAGCAGCTTGTAGATCAACGGTCCGCCGACACCGATGAGGACTGCGAATATCACCACGCCGATGGTGAGCTTCTTCCACCGCTTCATCGGCGGCTTGGACGTGTCTGCGAGGTTCTGGTGTTCTGACATCGCCACACCGTACTTGAGAATTCAAGTACTTTAGCTTCGACGAATCGTGGAAGTTGCTGTGAACCCGCCGAGGGCCGGTCAGCGGGCGACGAAGTATTTTGCCTGCGGGTGGTGGCAGATCAGCGCCGACGTCGTCTGCTCCGGCTGGTACTGCCAGCCGGTTTCCTCGTTGACCTCGATGCCGAGACGGTCTGCGTCGAGCAGTCTGGCGACGACAGCGTTGTCCTCGAGATCTGGACACGCTGGATACCCGGACGAGTAGCGTCCGCCGCGGTACTGCTGTCGGAACAGCCCGCCGATCGACGGTCCGTCCTCTCCGGCGAAACCCCATTCCGTGCGGATCCGCTGATGCCAGTACTCTGCGAGCGCTTCCGCCATCTCGACGCCGATGCCATGCAGGAACAGGTACTCCCTGTACTGATTGTCGGCGAAGAGCTTGGCAGCCGCATCGGAGACCGCAGCACCCATCGAGACGGTGTGGAATGCGGCGTAGTCGAGATCCCCTGTGCCTTCGTTGTACGGCCTGAAAAAATCGGCGATGCAGTAGAACGGCTCTGACGACTGGCGTGGATAGTGAAACCGGGCAAGTTCACGGGTTCGGGTTGCATCCGACCAGATGATCAGTTCGTCTCCGTCGCTGTTCGCCACGAAGTAGCCGTACACGACCTGTGGCACGAGCACGCCGCTGGCCTTCGCTGCTGCGAGTTGCTCGCGCAACTGCGGCCGCAGTCCGGCCTTGAACGCTTCGTCGTCTTCTCCGTCCTGCGGGCGGAACTGCCACTGGTTGCGAAACAGCGCCGTCTCGTTGACAAAGCGGGCGATGTCGTCGAGGGGGATGCCTTTGACGATTCGCGTGCCGAGGAACGGCGGTGTGAAGACAGCGTTGTCGAACCCGATCTGCGGCGAGCGCGCCGGGATGTCGACGACGGGCTTGGCGACTCCGGTACGAGCGGGAAGATTGCGGCCACCGGCAACCCTGCCGAAGGATTCGTCCCACGTGTTCGTCCGCTTCATCGTCATCAGCGTGTCGAGCGTGCGCAGGCCCTCGAAGGCATCGCGGCCGTAGAACAGACGCCCATGGTAGATCTCTCGGAGATCCTTCTCGACATAGGTTCGCGTCAACGCTGCACCGCCGAGCAGGACGGGCAGATTCGCAGCGAGGCCGATCTCGTTCAATTCGGTGATGTTGTCGCGCATCACCAGCGTCGACTTGACGAGCAGCCCGCTCATGCCGAGGGCGTCGGCACCGACCTCTTTCACCTTGGCGACCATCTCGCTGATACCGACCTTGATGCCCAGGTTGTGGACCTCGTAGCCGTTGTTGGTGCAGATGATGTCGACGAGGTTCTTGCCGATGTCGTGGACGTCGCCCTTGACGGTTGCGAGCACGAGCTTGCCCTTCGCCGAGGACTCGCCTGTGTGCTCCATGAACGGTTCGAGGTAGGCGACGGCGGCCTTCATCGTCTCGGCCGATTGCAGGACGAACGGCAACTGCATCTGACCAGAACCAAACAGTTCACCGACGGTGCGCATACCGTCGAGGAGCACGTCGTTGATGATCGCCAAGGGAGCCATGCCACCTGTCATCGCCGCTTCGAGATCGACGGTGAGGCCTTCGCGGTCTCCGTCGATGATCCGCCGGCTGAGGATCTTGTCGATCGGCCAGTCGGAGCGGTCCTCGACGATCGTCTTGACGCTTTTGACGTCGGCGAACACTTCCAGCAGGTGTTGCAACGGGTCGTACTTCGGTACGCCGTCAGCCGATGGCCTGCGGCGATCGTAGATCAGGTCGAGACACACCTGTTTCTGTTCGTCGGCGAGGCGCGCAAGTGGCACGATCTTGGCGGCATGAACGATCGCTGAATCGAGGCCGGCCTGCACGCATTCGTGCAGGAAGACGCTGTTGAGAACACGGCGTGAAGCAGGCGAGAGCCCGAAGCTGACGTTGGACACGCCGAGGGTGGTGAATGCGCCGGGAATCTCCGCCTTGATCCGTTTGATTGCATCGATCGTGTGCATCGCGTCGCGGCGCAGATCGTCGTCCCCGGTCGACAGCGGGAAGGTGAGCGCGTCGAAGACCAGGTCGCTCGCCGAGAGGCCGTATCGATCGACTGCGAGTCTGTGGATGCGGTGGGCGATCTCCATCTTCCATTCGACGTCGCGAGCCTGGCCGCGCTCGTCGATCAGCAGGCAGATCACGGCACAGCCGTATTCGCGGGCGAGCGACATCACCTGATCGAGACGTGAACCAGGCAGTTCACCGTCTTCGAGGTTGGCGGAGTTGAGCATCGCCCGCCCGCCGATGTGTTGCAGCCCCGCCTCCAACACGTCCGGTTCCGTCGAGTCCAGCACCAGCGGCACGCTTGCCTGGGTGGCGAAGCGGCCGGCGATCTGGTCCATGTCGACCGCCCCGTTGCGCCCGACGTAGTCGACGCAGACGTCGAGCACGTGGGCGCCCTCGCGGATCTGCTCGGTCGCCATCTTCGTGCACGCATCCCAATCCTGGGCGAGCATCACGTCGCGGAACGCCCGTGATCCGTTGGCATTGGTGCGTTCGCCGATGATCAGGAAGCTGGCATCCTGCTGGAACGTGACGGGTGAGTAGATCGAGGTCAGGCCCGGCTCGTAGTCGGGGGTCCGCCGCCGCGGTTCGAGATGGCCGACCGCTTCGACGACCTGGCGGAGGTGTTCCGGCGTTGTCCCGCAGCAGCCGCCGACGATGCCGATGCCGAGGTCGGTCACGTGGTGGCGGTGGAACTCAGCGAGCTGCGGCGGCGTCAGGTCGTAGTGCGTCCTGCCATCGACAACGGACGGGAGACCGGCGTTCGGCAGTACGGAGATGGGGATCGTCGAGTGCTGCGAGAGGTACCGCAGATGTTCCTGCATCTCTGCCGGTCCCGTCGCGCAGTTGATCCCGATGACGTCGGGCTGCATCGCCAGCAGCGACGTCAGGGCGGCACCGATCTCGCTGCCGACGAGCATTCGGCCGGTCGTCTCCATCGTCACCTGCACCTGGATCGGGACAGGCTTTCCCGTCGATTGCATCGCCCGGCGGCAGGCGATCATCGCCGCTTTCACCTGCAGTAGATCCATGCACGTCTCGATCAGGAAAAGATCGATACCACCGTCGAGCAACCCGCGTGCCTGCTCCTCGTACGAGTCGCGCAGATCGGCGAAGCGGATGTGGCCGAGACTGGGCAGCTTCGTTCCCGGCCCCATCGAGCCGGCGACGTACCGCTGGCGTCCAGGCGTGCTGTAACTCTTGGCCGTCTCTGTGGCGATACGTGCGGCGGTGACGTTGAGTTCGTATGCCTTGTCGGCGACGCCGTACTCGGCAAGCACCGTGCCGAAGGCACCGAACGTCGCCGTTTCGAGCGCATCGCAGCCGACATCGAGAAACTCCGTGTGCATATCGGCGATCACGTCGGGCCGGGTCAGCGCGAGCATTTCGTTGCAGCCCTCGAGTTCGAGGCCTCCGAAGTCATCGGGACCGAGGTCGAGCCCCTGGACAAATGTTCCGAAGGCTCCGTCGAAGACGATGACGCGCTCATCGACGGCTGACATGTAGGACTGCTGTGGCATCAGCTGTCAAGACTACGGACGAACGATGCCTGCGGCTATCCTCGACCGGTCCGGCGACCAGCGGAGGTCTAGATGCCCATCACCCTGAGAATTGTTTCCAAGGCGGTGACCGATGTCGATGCGATCGGATTCGGCATCGGGACCGAGGGCTCGATCCCGAAAGGCGTCGGCCTCAATCGCAAAGCGTTGGCACTCCACGGGTTCGAAGGCCAGCAGGGCCAGACGCTGACGCTGCCGACGCCGAACGGGCCGACCATCGTCGTCGTCGGTCTCGGCGACGTGTCGAAGCGGAGCGCGGCGACGGTTCGCGACGCAGCGGCGTCGCTCGTTCGATCGGCGGCGAACTACGGGACGCTCGCAACCACGCTTGTCTCCACCGAGGGGGTCAAGACGAAATCAGCTGCCCAGGCGATCGCCGAGGGGGTCGTGCTCGGCACGTATCAGTACAAGGGCCTCAAGTCCGACAAGACCGGCGGCTCGAAACTGACCGAGGTGATGCTGATCGTCTCCGCTGCAGATGCCGATGTCGTCGCCGAGGCAGTCGCCACCGGCGAGACGATCGCCAACGCAACCACGCTCGCCCGCGATCTTTCCAACACCCCACCGGCCTATATGACGGCAACGATGCTCGCCGACACAGCGGTTGCAATCGCTGCCAGGTCCGGGCTCGGCGTCGAAGTCATCGACAACGACAAGGCTCGCGAACTCGGCCTCGGCGGCATTCTCGGTGTCAATCAGGGATCGGTCGAGCCGCTGCGGATGGTCAAGCTGACGTACGCGCCGGCGCGGCCGAAGGGCCATGTCGCGCTGATCGGCAAGGGCGTGACGTATGACTCCGGCGGTATCTCACTGAAACCGTCGGACGGCATGCACGCGATGATGAAGATGGACATGACCGGCGCAGCGGTCGTACTCGCAGTGATGAGCACGCTGCAGTCGCTCGGCGTCCGCACCCGGGTCACGGCATATCTGTGTTGCACCGACAACCTGCCATCCGGCAGTGCTTTCAAGCTCGGTGACGTGCTGACGATCCGCAACGGTAAGACCGTCGAAATCCTCAATACCGACGCCGAGGGTCGCCTCGTGATGGCAGACGGACTGAGCCTCGCCGCCGAGGAGAAGCCGGACGCGCTCGTCGATATCGCCACGCTGACCGGCGCGGTGATGAGTGCACTCGGGCAGAAACTCGCCGGTGTGCTCGGCAACAACCAATCCTGGATCGACCAGGTCAAGTCGGCGTCGGACCGTACGAACGAGCGTGTGTGGCAGCTGCCGCTTCAACGCGACTATCGCAAGCTGCTCGATTCGAACGTCGCCGATATGAAGAACGTCGGCGGCCCGTATGGCGGAGCGATACTCGCGGCGTTGTTCCTCGACGAATTCACCGATGGCATCCCGTGGGCCCATCTGGATATTGCCGGGACGATGAACTCCGACAGCGATGACGGATGGATCAGCCGCGGTGCAACGGCCTTCGGCACGCGCCTGCTCATCGATCTCGTCTCCAACTTCGTCAAGCCAACCGCTGACAAGCACTGAATCCCGGGTCGTTCGGCGCCGGCCGGATGCGACGACCGCAGGGCTTCAGTAGGGTCCGAGCGCTTCCAGCTGCAGCGTCGGCGCACCGTCGGCTCGTGCCGTTTCGAGATCGATCACGGCGACGAGCCGCCAGTCGCCGTTGTCGGCGGGGTCTGCCAGCTGCTGCGTCACGATCCAGCGATCCGCTTCTTCGACGAGTGTGAAGTGTTGTTTCGATCGGGCGTCCGTGTCGATGCCGATCGACGGGTGTTCGGACCAGTAGGGCGCCATGGCCGCAGCGATCCGCCAATCCGGCCAGCCGCTGCGGTCGGCGAGCGCTGCATACGAGCGCTTGGCCAACAGTTCGACCCAGCCGAACACCGAGGTCCGAACGGTCGTCCGCCATGCCGGGGGCGGCCAGGACTGCGTTGCCGTGAGCGCCTCGGGTGCCTGGTGATCGTGAACCGGCTGACCGGCCAGGATCGCCCACTCGTCGAGCAGCGTGGCGTCGGTGGCACGGATGAGTTCGCCGAGCCATTCGACGACGTCCTCGAGTGTCGAGGTGTAGATGCCATCGGGGAGTGAGCGATCGAGCGTACGCCAGGCGTCGGTGAGATAGCGCAGCACCAACCCTTCGCTGCGTTCCAGCCGGTACCGCCTGACGAAGGTGGCGAAGCTGTCACCGCTTTCGAGCATCTCCCGCAGGATCGACTTCGGATTCGGGCCCTCCGCAACCCACGGGTGGTGCTGGCGGTACGTCGTGAAACAGTCGTCGAGCAGTTGCGCCAGCGGACGCGGCCAACTGATCGAATCGAGCCGTTCGATCCGTTCCTCGTACGGCACACCCTCCGATTTCAGGCGGGCGATCTCGGCCGTCCTGGCGGCGTTCTGCTGGGCGAAGACGATCTGCCGGGGATCTTCGAGCACCGACTCGACGACGCTGACGACGTCGACGACATAGACCGGATCGTCCTGATCGAACTGCGAGAGGACCTCGATGGCGAACGGCATCAGCGGAGCGGAGAACCGCAGCGCGCCGCGCTCGTCCTGACCATCGATCAGCGAACCGACCCTGACACCGAGGCATCGCCCATTGGCGTCACGCATCCGTTCGGCAACGCCTGCGGCTTCGAGGCTGCGGTAGACGGCGATCGCCCGCTTGCGGTGCTGACGTTTGCGTAGTGGCGTGTCGTGATTGGTGAGCAGCAGGTGTTTCAGGGCGTTCGGGCCGTCGGGCCTGGCGAGCACCGTGGCGACGAGATCGGCCGTGACCCGGAACCGGGACGTCAACGGCTCAGGCCGTGACGTCATCAGTCGTTGCATCGAGCCCTCGTCGTAGTGCACGAATCCGTCCGGAGGTTTCGCCTTGCTGGCTTTGCGCCGCGCCTTCGGATCGTCTCCGGCGCGTGACATCGACTTCGCGTTCTCGACCACGTGGTCAGGTGCCTGCACCCACACATAGCCGTCCGGATCGAAACCCGGGCGACCCGCACGTCCCGCCAATTGCTGGAACTCGCGGATGCTGAACAACCGCACGCGGGATCCGTCGAACTTCGTCAACGCCGTCATCAGCACGGTGCGGATGGGGATGTTGACGCCGACGCCGAGCGTGTCGGTTCCGCAGATCACCGCCAGCAGCCCCTCGCTGGCGAGCCGTTCGACAAGGCGCCGATAGCGGGGGAGCATGCCGGCATGGTGAACGCCGACGCCGTTGCGGATCAACCGGCCGAGGGTGTCGCCGAAGCCCTTGCCCATTTTGACCCCGGACATCGCAGTGGCGATGGCTTCTCGTTGCGGACGCGTCGTGACGTTGAGGCTGACGAGCCCCTGTGCACGCTCGATCGCCGCCGCTTGGTTGGCGTGCACGACGTACACCGGGCTGAAGCCCTCACGAACGGCGTCGAGCACGCTGTCGGACACCGACGTCATCCGCCACTCGTGGTACAGCGGCGTCGGCCTGACCACAGATGAGACCTCGGTGACAGGTCGACCGGAGCGCTGCTCCAAATCGGTCGAAATGGTGGTCATGTCGCCGAGCGTCGCCGAGGCCAGCAGCATCTGGCAGTTCGTCAGCTCGAGGAGCGGCAGCTGCCATGCCCATCCGCGATCAGGGTCGCCGTAGTAGTGGAATTCGTCGAGGCAGGCGAAGCCGAAGTCGCTGCTCGGCCCGGTCGCCAGTGCGTGGTTTGCGAGGATTTCGGCAGTGCACACCAGCACCCTGGCGTCGACGTTGATCGCCGCGTCACCCGTTGCGAGACCGACCTGTTGTGCTCCGAGGAGGTTGACGAGATCGAAGAACTTCTCCGCCACCAGTGCCTTGATCGGCGCCGTCCACACCGCCCTGCGGCCCTCGTTCATCGCCAGCAGCACACCGGCGATGGCGACCATGCTCTTGCCAGAACCAGTGGGCGTGGCGAGCACGACGTGATCACCCGAGGCAAGCGATATCGCCGCTTCCTCCTGATGGGGGTACAGCGGGCGTGCACTCACGGCTGCCCATTCGGCGAACGCTTCGAGCACCAACGATGGATCGGAGCCGATGGGCGGAAGCAGATCGACGAGCAAAGTCATGGGACGCCCAGTGTGGCCCGTCCCGGGACGAGTTCACTCAGCCGGGCTTGCGGCCGACCATCAGCAGGAACGGTGGTCGCTCACGTTCGATCGCCCAGTCCGGGTGCTGTTCGATCTGTTCGTCCGTCGGTCCCCATTCATCGAGGTGCGCCAACACCAGCCCGGCCTGCAGCAGCAGTGTGACGTAGGTGCCGATCGTCCGGTGCTGTTTGACCACTCCGTCGACGAACCAATTGGTCGTCCTCGGTCCTTCGACGAGATACTGATCGACGGGCCAGCTCCAATGTCCGTCGCCATTTCTCACGAATCCAGCCGATGACGGTGCAGTGAAAATGGGGTGCTCGACAGAGAACGCGACTATCCCACCGGGAACGAGCGCCCGTTCGACGGTCTGCAACACTGACGGCAGATTGTGCAGGTAGTGAAAGGTGAGTGAGCTGTAGACGAGGTCGAATTTGCCGGCCGGTAGCTCCAACGTTTCTAGGTCGGAGCGGCGGTACGTGATGGCCGCGTCGTCGGTGTCGGCCGTTGCCTGCTGCAACATCTTCTCGGAGACATCGAGCCCGAGCACCTGTGATGCGCCAGCCTCTGCCGCCCATCGACAGAACCAGCCATACCCGCAGCCGAGATCGACAACACTCCGCCCCTCGACCGCCGCAAGCATCGCTCGCAACGACTCCCATTCCCCTGCTGCGGTGAGACCCTCGACGGAACGGGGGAGCGTGCGATACCCGTCGAAGAATGATTGATCGTCATAGATGTTCTGCGTCGCGTTGTTCGCGATCACTTTGTTTTCGATGCTGTGGGTGGCGTCATGAAGTTTAGGATCGTTCTTCATGAAGGGATGTTACGAAGAGGTGTCCGGTCCGCCAGCTTCGATTTCGAGGCAAACTCGGCTGTGTTTCATGCTGCGTATGGGTTTGCCTGTGCCGACCGCAGTGCTGCGACGATGATGTCCGGTCGGATTCCCAGCAACGAGAGGCGTCGCTCGACGGTCGGTGCGTCGTCACCAGTACGGAGTAGCGCCTCGGCGACGGCCTCGGCACGCTGGCGTTCGACGACGGACGGCTGGTCGACGCGATGCTCATGGTGCCATTCGACATGCGCGAGGCGTAGATGTTCAGGCAGCCGCTTCAGATGACGGTATTCCAATGACGGAACCATGCGCCGTACGTCGAAGCCGTCATCGTTGCGGTGGGCCATCCCGAACAGGACGCAACGTCCGAGCGCCCGCGCGAACGCCGCAGATTTTCCGGGGAGCGCCGACAGCCCGATGGCCTGGGCGGTCTCGTGGAGATCGAGTTCGTAACCATCCGGGAACATCTCCAACCCGTCGGCGAAGCGGCGGATCAACCACGTTGCCGTCGGTCCGAGCACCCCGAGCCAGAACAACTCGACATATCGGGAGTGTGGATCGTGGCCAGTCGACTCGGTGACCGGATCGATCCACGGGCGGACGATCAGCTGCCGAGGGATGTCGGTCAACGTCGCCTCGATGTTGGCGAAGTCGAGCCGCGTCGGTATCGGTGGCAAGGGGAGCGATGCGGACGATGGGGACGAATCGGTGAGTGTGAGGGGTTGGTCTGATAGGTCGGTGGGCGGCATGGGAGCCTCGGTTCGGTTGGGATGCCTCGCAACGGGGCGGGACCTTCGAATGATGTTCGGGGGAAGTTCAGCCAATGTGTGCCCCAGCGACGCCGGATCGGAAGGCGGTCGACGACCGATGTTGGAAAGACGACCCAGGGGGTAGCCTTTTGCCATGGCTACCTTCCGTGAACTCCTCTCCGCCGCCAAAGCCGACATCACCGAAGTCGACACCGCCGAAGCTCAGCGCCGCATCGAAGGCGACAAGCGACCTGTCGTGCTCGATGTGCGTGAGCCGGACGAGTACGACCAGGGTGCGCTGATCGGTGCGTTGCACATCCCACGCGGTCACCTGGAATCACAGGTCGAAGGCAAGATCCTCGACAAGCACGCGCCGGTCGTCGTCTACTGCGCCGGAGGGACCCGCAGCGCGTTTGCCGCCAAGACATTGCAGGAACTCGGCTACACCGACGTCGTGTCGGTCGTCGGCGGCTTCGGTAAGTGGAAGGACGAGGGCCGGCCGTGGAAGACCCCGGTGACACTGACGCCTGAACAACGCAATCGGTACGGTCGCCATCTCCTGCTGCCCGAGGTCGGTATCGAGGGACAGGCGAAGTTGCTCGGCTCCAAGGTGCTGATGCTCGGTGCCGGTGGCCTCGGATCGCCTGCCGCGCTGTACCTCGCAGCTGCGGGCGTCGGCACGATCGGCATCGTCGACATGGACGAGGTCGATGCCTCCAACCTGCAGCGCCAGATCCTCCACAACATCGACCGCATCGGTGACCGCAAGGTCGACTCGGCGAAGAAGACGTTGACGATGATGAATCCTGACGTCAACGTCGTCACCTACGACACGCGCCTTGAGGCTGACAACATCATCGACATCATGACTGGCTACGACGTCGTCGTCGACGGTGCCGACAACTTCCCGAGCCGCTACCTGCTGAACGACGCCAGCGTCAAACTCGGCATCCCGGTCGTGCACGGATCGATCTTCCGTTTCGAAGGCATGGTCAGCGTGTTCGACCCGAAGTCCGGCCCGACGTACCGGGACATGGTCCCAGAGGCTCCGCCCGCCGAACTGGCACCGTCGTGTTCTGAGGCCGGTGTACTCGGCGTGCTGCCCGGCATCATCGGTTCGATCCAGGCGCTCGAGACGATCAAGGTGCTCCTCGGTCTCGGCGATCCGCTCATCGGCAGGATCCTCGCCGTCGACACCCTGGAGATGAGCTTCCGCACGTTCAACCTCCGACGCGATCCGACGAACGAGGTCACCTGGGAGAACCGCGACCGTATCGAGGTTCGGGACCTCGACGGGTTGTGCGCGCCATGGATGTCACACTGAGTAACCCCATTCGGTCGCCGAGCGGGCAAGCCGCCCGATCCGTCTCGGCAACATTGCAGAGTGTTTGCGAAATGCAGTCGAATATCGGTCGTTTCGGGCACTCGGGCTACGGTATGGCTCCCGGCGTTCCGAGGAAGGTACTACCCCCCGATGAGTTCGACCGCAGCGCCCGTCACACTGTCTGACCTGATTCCGCGGTCTTCGATCAGACAACAGGCCATGCTTCGCGACGCCGCACTGATGCTCGGCTTCGCGTTGTTCACTGCACTGTGCGCGCAGATCAGCATCCACTTGAGTTTCACCCCGGTGCCGGTGACCGGCCAGACGCTCGGCGTGCTGCTCTCGGGGGCTACGCTCGGTGCCTCCAAAGGGGCCGCCAGCCAGGCGTTGTACTGGGTGCTCGGGGCGACAGGCTTGCCGTTCTATGCTGCGAGTTCGACGGGTCGTGGAGGCTGGCACATCGCCACCGGATCGAGCGCCGGGTACTTCGTCGGCTTCATTGCTGCGGCGGCGCTGATCGGGCACATGGCAGAACGTCGTCAAGATCGGACCCTCCTCACGTCGATCGCTGCCATGCTGCTCGGTACCGCAGTGATCTACTGCTTCGGGGTGCTGTGGCTCGCCTGGGATTTGAATATCCCGATCGTCACAGGGTCGTTGGCCACACCGACGAAGAGCGCGTTTGCGTGGGGCCTGACTCCATTCCTCATCGGGGACATGGTCAAGCTGCTGGTCGCCGGTGCACTGACGCCACTTGCCTGGCGTCTGTCCACCGACGAGCGATAGCGACGGTGAGGCGTTGGATGGTTGTCACCCGTCAGTCGTGACGTTGTTCTCCATCGCCAGCACCCAGAGCAGCGCCGTGAGCGACAGACCGTCGTGCACGTCACCGGACTCGATGGCCGCACGAATCTGCGGCCACGACAGCCACTCGATGCGATCGGACTCATAGGGGTCCGTCGGCTCACCGATGAAGGTGGCGGAGCCGGTCACGTAGAGGTTGAACGTCGCGTCGCTGGATCCGTTGTGCGGGAAATAGGTGTTCAGGTGCCGGAGCGGACCTGGAAGCCAGCCGGTCTCCTCGAGCGTTTCCCGTGCGCCCGCTTCGATCGGCGACTCACCCTCGTCGACGCGTCCCGCCGGTATTTCCCAGCCCCAAGAGTCGGTGACGAATCGGTGCCGCCACAGCAACAGCACGCCACGGGTCGGATCGTCGACGACCACACCGGCAGCCTGCGCTGGCATCCGCAACACATGGTGATCGAAGCGTCCCCCGCCGCCGGGCAGTTCGATATCGGCGAGTGTCAATCGAACCCACGGGCTGTCATAGATGACCCGTTCACCGTGCACGGTCCACTTCACGGTTGCGCCGGGGCGGGCGTCGGCTCGCCGAACACGGGCCGGTCGATCAGGCTGTCAGCAGTTGGTACGGACGCCCGTTCGGCGGCTGCGAGTTGACGAGCTGAACGAACATTGTCGATCGTGAAGATGACCAGTCCGACCCAGACGAGCATGAAGCCGGCGAACTGCGCTCCGGCGAGTTTTTCGTGATAGACGAGCACCCCGAGCAGGAAATTGATCGACGGCACGATGTACTGCAACGGTCCGAGCTGCGTGAACGGTACGCGCTTGGCGGCAACAGCGAACAGCGTCAGCGGGATGACCGTGACGAATCCGGTCAGCGCGACGAGAACGAGGTGCCAGGCATCGGCGGAACGCGGGATCGAGTCGTGGTGTCCCCACATCACCCCGGCGACCACGATCGCCGGGATCACCATCGCCATCGTCTCGCCGGCAAGGCTCTGCGTCGGCGATAGCGGTACCCGCCGTTTGAGGAGCGCGTAGGTGGACCACGAGGCCATGATCAGGAAGGCGAAGACCGGGAAGCGGCCGTAGCTGACACTGATGACGATGACTGCGGCGATCGCCAGTGCAATGGCGGCGATCTGTGCCCTCCGCAGCTTCTCGCCGAGCACGATCACGCCAATCGCCACGAGGGCGATCGGGCTCATGAAGTAGCCGAGCGCCGTCTCGACGACACGGTCGTGGACGACTGCGTATACGTAGCTCGTCCAATTGATCGTGATCAGTAATCCGGCCAGGCCGACGCGTCGTTTGTCGGCTGCAGACAACGAGGTCAACGCCCGCCAACTCCGCGTGGCGGTGATCACGATTGCCAGCACGATGCTCGACCAGACGATGCGTTGGGAGACGAGTTCGAAGGCGTTGAAGTGTTCGAGCGCCTTCCAGTAGATCGTCAGCAGACCCCACAGGGTGAAGGCCGAGACGGCTGCGATGACTCCCGACGTTCTGCTGTTCACGTCTGTCGAGGGTAGCGAGCGACGGGCGTAGAAACGGCGGAATTCAACTGTCAGCTGACGGTCGACAGGCAGGCCATCGCCAGCGCGTTCAGGTCACGGGCACGCAGGTACTCGACACGTGGATCCTGGTGCAGCGTGTCGTTGAGGAAGACGAACGAGAGCCCGGTGTCGGGGTCGCCCCAAGCGATCTGTCCACCGGCGCCCATGTGCCCGAAGGCGCGTGGTGCGGTGCTCGGGAAGGACCGCAGGTCGGCGTGCCCGTCATCTCCCGCCGTGCAGTACATCAGCGTTCGTGAGGCGGAGACGCCGCTGAGCTCGTCGAGCAGTTGGTTACGAATGTTCGAACGGGCGTCGTCCAGTGCAGCCTCCGGGAAGACTCCTGCTGGATTGTTCAACAGGCCCTGGTAGATCGTTGCGAGGTCTGTCGCTCTGAGGAAACCTCCGCCGCCGGGAACGCCGGACAGGCGTACATCGGGGGCATTGAGGGCCAGCAGCGCATCGACGCCGATCGCCGGCAACGGAACGTATCTGGCATCGCCGAATGTCGCCAGCATCGCTGCGTCGTCGGGGCGCTCGCCGTGGATGCGTACGTCGTGGATCGGGAGTTCGCCGACGGTCGGCCCGAGGGCGGGTGCCAGCCCGAGTGGTGCCGTGATCGTCTCGTGGACCTGATCGACGTACGGCTTGCCGCTGAGCGTTTCGATCAGCTCTGCCTGTACCCAGTGCGCTGCCATCGGGTGGTAGATGCAGCGGGTACCAGGCTCGTAGTCGAGCCGCCAGCGGGCGAATCCGGAGCGCCGACCAGCGCTGGTCGCCCAGTACTTCGGACCCATCGGCGCCATCGGGAACCCGCCGCGCATCGTCGTCAACTGCTCGACGGTGACCACGTCTTTACCGTTGGTCCCGAACTCCGGGATATACGAGGCGACGGTCGCCTCAGGGTCGAGTGCGCCGCTGGCGATGAATGGGATCAACGTGCTGGACACCAACGCCTTTGTCGCCGAGAAGATGCAGAACCGGGTGTCGTCGGGCGCCTCACCGAACGACCCACTGGCGACGATCTCGCCGCCGAGGCCGATAGCGAATTGCGCAGCGAGGACGTTGCCGACGTCGAGTTCGGTCGCGATCCTCGCCTCGAGATGGGCAACGGCGGCGGGGTCGGTCGAAGCGCTCATGGTGGTCGAGCGTAGACGAAGCCGGATGACCTAACGCTGGCGGAGGTAAGCGCTGACGACGGCGCGCAGCGAGGCGGTCGTCGTGTTCTGGTCGATACCGACACCCCATTTCACGTCGCTGTGGTCAGCGGACGAAACCGTTTCGACGTAGGCGACAGCGTTGGCCTGCGAGCCCTGACCAGTGGCGTGCTCTGCGTAGTCGACGACATCGAGATCTGCACCGAGGCAGTCCCGCAATGCATGGACGAACGCGTCGATCGGACCGTTTCCTTCGCCGACGACGGTGACGTGCTCACCATCGACGATCAACTGTGCGGTCACCGATGTGGTCCCACCGCCAGAACGAACCTCGTGCGAGTCGAGGCTGATCGCTGGCGCAACCGGAAGATATTCTGCTTCGAACGCGTCCCACATGATGCCGGGGCTGATCTCCGTGCCGCTGTCTTCCGTGATGTGCTGGATCGTCTTGGAGAACTCGATCTGCAGGCGGCGGGGCAGATCAAATCCGTGCTCCTCCTTCATCACGTAGGCGACGCCTCCCTTGCCGGATTGACTGTTGACGCGGATAACGGCCTCGTACGTGCGCCCGACATGCTTGGGGTCGATCGGCAGGTAGGGGACTCCCCACGTCTCGTAGTCGTCGTGCTTCTGGCCCGCAGCCTCGGCCTTGGCATACAGCGCCTGGAAACCCTTCTTGATCGCATCCTGATGCGACCCGGAGAACGACGTATAGACGAGGTCGCCGACATATGGGTGGCGAGGCGACACCGGCAGGCGGTTGCAGTACTCTGCAACCCGCCGCAACGCGTCGATGTCGCTGACGTCCAACTCGGGATCGACACCCATGGCGAACAGGTTGAGCGCCAGGTTGACGACATCGACGTTCCCGGTGCGCTCGCCGTTGCCGAACAACGTGCCCTCGACACGGTCAGCCCCTGCCATCACGCCGAACTCGGCGGCGGCAACGCCACAGCCGCGGTCGTTGTGCGGGTGCAGCGAGACGACGACGCTGTCACGGTTGCGGACGTTGCGGCAAAACCATTCGATGACATCGCCGTAGACGTTGGGGGTGTAGCACTCGACGGTGGCCGGCAGGTTGAAGATGATCGGCCTGGCTGGCGTCGGTTCGATGACGTCCATCATCGCGTGGCAGATGTCGATGGCGAACTGCGGCTCGGTCAGCGTGAAGCTCTCCGGCGAATATTCGTAGAGGATTTCGGTCTCGCCCATCGTCGATTCCAGCTTCCTGCACAGCTTGGCGGCATTGACAGCGATGTCGATGATGCCGTCCTCGTCCAGCCCGAAGACGACCTCGCGCTGCAACGGGTTCGTCGAGTTGTAGAAGTGGACGATGGCCCGACGGGCACCCTGGATGCATTCGAACGTGCGCTCGATCAGTTCCTGGCGGCACTGCACCAGTACCTGGATGGTGACGTCGTCAGGAACGAGGTCCTCCTCGATCAGTTGGCGGACGAAGTCGAAATCCGGTTGGCTCGCGGCCGGGAAACCGACCTCGATCTCCTTGAATCCGATCTTCACCA
>JAYTOR010000232.1:0-5718 GCA_043747685.1 Actinomycetota bacterium | reverse complement strand
CCGCGGCACACCTCTTTCGCCTCGCGAGTGCTCGCACCGCGTTCTGGGAAGAAGAGATCGGGATCGACGCCCAGGCAGTTCGCCTCGTCCTGCCAGCTGCCGTCTTCGATATTGATTGCCGAATGGCTGATTGATGTTTGAGTCATGGTGTTGGCCTTCCCTGCTACTGGCCAGTTACGGTGCCATCCCGCCGAACCCGGATTGGTCCAAACGATGTCAACCGTGTAGTTACAACGATGTCATTCTCCACTACCACACCCGCCGAGCGCAAGGGCGGATGGCAGAATAATTGTGAAACACCTGTTAAACGGGAAGAAATCCGGCTGAAACTGACCAAGCGGTCGACCTCAGCCTGCCCGACGGCGGGTTTGGTTACCTCCACGGGCGATCTGGCGCTTGTGCTCGATGAAGTCGACGAGGACATAATCGCCGAGTGTGTCCGGGGTCGTGAAGAAGGCTCGGCCGCGATTCATCGCCGTCAATTTCTCGATGAACGACTTGAGATAGGCGTTGGCGTCGAGCATGAAGGTGTTGATGCGAATATCGTCCCGAGTACAGCGCATGACTTCTCGAAGCGTCGCCTCGATCGTCTCGGCGACAGGCGGGTAGTTGAAGTACACCTCGCCTCGTTGATCGATATGCGCGGTCGGCTCGCCGTCGGTGATCATGATGATCTGCTTCGTGCCACTCTGACGGGCAAGCAATTGGCGGCTGAGCTGGAAGGCGTGCTGCATGTTCGTGCCGTAGACGAAATCCCAGCTGACCTCCGGTAGGTCCTCCGGTTTGATGATCCGCCCGACCTCGCTGAAGCCGACGATGCCGAGGTAATCGCGCGGGAACTGTGTGGAGATCAACGAATGCAACGCCATGGCGACTTTCTTGGCCGGCAGGAAGTTGTCACGCATCGGCATCGAGAGCGAAAGGTCGAGCATCAGCACAGTCGACGAGCGGGTGATGTTCTCGGTTCGCTCGATCTCGAAGTCCTCAGGCGTCAGGCGTACCGGCGTCCCGGTTCCCGAGCGGCCGAGTGCGTTGCGGATCGTCCGTTGCAGGTCGAGGTTGAACGGATCGCCGTACTCGTACTGCTTCGATTCGTACGATCGTTCGTGGCCGATGCCCTGCCGCTCGATCTGATGCTGGCCCATCTTGTCCTTGGCCAACTTCGAGAACAATTCGCGCAGTGCGTTCGAGCCGATCTTGCGGAGGCCCTTCGGCGTGAGCGTCAAGCGACCTTCCTTGTTGTTGATCAATCCGGCGTCTTCGAGCATCTTCGCCAGTTCTGCCATCTTCTGCAGCGACTTGGCGGTGTCGTCACCCATCAGGTTGCGGACCTTGTCCATGTCGGCCTCTGCCAACTGGCCAGGGCTGGTGGCGTTTTTCAGCAGGTTCTCGAGTTGATCGAGATCGCCGAGATCCTGCATCGCCTGCATTGCCTGGCCGAATCCCATCGGATCGGAACCCTGCATGTCGTGACTCTGTCCCCAACCCATCTGCGGGTACATCGACTGCAGGTGCTGGCTGAGTTGTCCAGCCTGCCATTGCAGATCCATGTCCTCCATCAGCGCCTCGGAGAGCTGCTGCAACTGCGCCCGCTGGGCCGGCGACATCGAATTCATCATCGCCTGCATCGCCGCCATGCGTTGCGCCATCTGCTCCAACAGTTCGTCGAGTGTCTGCGGGTTCTCCGGGAAGAACTCGCCGAATTTGTCCATGAACCCCTCGAAGTCCGGTTCCTCCCCCCGTTCGCGCTGCTCGATCATCTGGTTGAGCGCCGCCATCATGTCCTTCATGCGCTGCAATTGCTCCGGCGACATGTTCTGCACACCGTCGGTGACCTGATCGACGAACTGCTGAGTGAGCTGATCGCGCAGCTTGTCCATCAGCTTCTCGAAACGCTGCTGTGCCTCTGCAGACGCGAAGTCGTAGCTCTGTAGCTCGCGAACCTTGCCGGCGAGATCGTCCGGCAGCATGTCGAGGCGGAAATTGCGTTCCATCGCTGCTGCTTCGGCCGTCTCCGCACGACGCTCGTCACCTGATTGCTGCGCGTCGCGAAGCTGGTTCTCGACGCCGTGGCGTTCCTCGTCGACGATGTCGTCGAGCTCATTGGCGATTTCCTCGTACACACCGCCGAGATCACCGCTCTCCTTGATCTCCTGGCGTTTCTGGCGGAGTTTCTCCATCATCTCGCGCAGGCCGGCGACCTTTTCGTTGTTGCGGTCCTTGAAACCCTGCTGCATCATCCGCCGTAGGGCATTGTTGATGTCACCGTGGTAGAGCAGATCGTCGGTCAGTTCGTCGAAGATCGAATCGGCATCGACCTCGAAGCCCTTCTGCGTTCCATCCCAGCGGGAGTAGGTGAATCGAGCAGCCATGGGTCGACGTTACTCCTCTGCGTCGTTGTTCGCCGCCCGGGGCTCGGGCGGGGTCCGGCGGGGTCCGGCGGGGGTCGGGCGGCGCTCCGGCCGGGCCGGCCCGACGCCTGAACGCTGCCTGCAGTATCCCACGGTGGTGTCAAGAGTTCACAAATCCGAAAGATCCGGAGCCTGCCGTCGGCTACGGTGGGAGCGCTATGCGGGTGCCGAGAACGTTTACCTTCGTTGATTTGTCGGGGTTCACGAACTACACGGCCGCGTACGGGGATGACGCCGCCGGCCGGATCCTCGGTGCGTTCCGCACGATTGCCAGGGAGATCGCCAGTGAGACCGGCGTACGCATCGCCAAATGGCTCGGCGACGGCTTCATGACCGTGTCGATCCACCAGAGTGATGCGATCATCTTCGCACTCGAACTGGAAAGCCGCTCCGCCGAGGTCTGTGCTCCACTCACGGTCCGCGTCGGCATGGCGTCAGGTCATGCGCTGCTCTTCGAAGGCGACGACTACATCGGTTCTGCCGTCAACATGGCGTCTCGCCTGTGCGACTTCGCCGGTCCGTTCGAGACGCTGCTCCCGACGATGCAGCTCGAGCGCCTGCCTGAGGGCGTGCTCGCCACCCCGCACGGCTCAGTCGAACTGCGCGGATTCCCCGGCGCTGTCGACGTCGTCGAACTCTCCGGTCGTCCAACTGCCCAGCCGCGAAACGACACCGCCGAACTCTGGACCCGCGACCCGCTCCTCGGCTGAGTGCTGACACACTCGGGCGACCATGCTCGGCCGACCACGCTCATCGTGGCGGACCCACCTGTCGACGAGTGATCGAGTAGGAAGACGCCCTACGCCGCGAAGCAAATACTCGGATGGGCTCAGCGTCGCGGAAATACTCGAAGCGGTCCACCGTCGGAGGAGACCGTCACCAGGTTGCCCGCCCGAAAATGCACTCGCGAGCCGGGATCAAAGGTGCCCTGGCACAGGAGATCCCGTAGGAAGAAGTGAGTAGGCTGCCCGGGTGATCAAGGGTGCCGCCATTCCGGTGGCGGGGTTCGAGGCCGACCGGATCACCGAGGACATCGCCTTTGCTGTCGAATCCGGTTTGACACAACTGCGCTTCGGGGTCAACTGGGCGGAAATGCAACCGAAGGCCGGGATCGTCGTCGGCGACTGGGTGGAGCGCTATCGATTCGCAGCCGAGACGTGTACAGGTCTCGGCATCGAGCCGTGGTTCATGCTGCTCCCCCAACAGTTCCCCAAGTGGTTCGAGAACGAGGGAGGGTTCCTCGACGAACGGGCTGCCGGCCGCTTCTGGCCGCGCTGGGTCGAGGCGGTCACCGATAACCTCGGCGATGTCGCAGCCGGGTGGATTCCGATCGAGGCACCGTTCGCGCTTGCCGAACGCATCGTCCCGAACGACCCGCGCCGCCACGGTGACGTCGTCAACACGCTCACCGTTGCATGGCGCGACGCCTGGAGGATCCTGCGCGGCGGCCAACCCGTTGCCACCTCGATCGATGTCAAAGTCATCCGCCCGAAGGACGAGACGATCCAGGAAGCCGAGCTGTCCCGCCGCGAGGATCAGCTGCGGTGGCGTGTCTGGCTGCAGGGACTGCGTGATGGAACCATCAGCATTCCAGGGCGCGCCGACCGCGAGTTGGCGGACTTCGCCGGATCCTGCGACATCATGGGTGTTCGTGCGCGCAGCGAAACGGAGACGATTCTCTACAGAGCGGCCGAGATGGCCCCTGATCGCCCGATCGCGCTGACGTTCAAGCCGGAGGGCAAGAACGATGTCGAGCGGACTCGCTCGGTCGAAGCAATGAGCGTCGAACTCGCCAGATCAGCTGAAGAACTGCCGATGGCCTCCGTGACCATCACCCCGTTTCGCGACGCTGGTGGGGCAACGGACGGCATCGTCACCGTCGATAGGGAATTGAAGGACAGCGGACACGCCTTTCTGCTGACCTGAACGTACGCCCAAGAACTGTGTATCCGTCTCACCCATAGACCGCTCATGAACTCCATGGAGATCGAGAGAGTGCAGGTACTGAGCCAAACGACGCAAGCGCAGCGAGCGCTCGGCTCGATGGCAGCGCTGGCGATCCTCGACCTCGCCGGCGCGTTGATCGCCAGGCGATACGCGGTCAATCATTCGTCGCTCGCGCTCGCCGGCGGGTGCATCGTCTTTGCCGCACTGTTCTGGGTCTACGGCAGGAGCCTTGCATACGCCGAGTTGGCGACGGTGACGATCGGCTGGATCGTGTTATTGCAGGTCGGCGTGCTCTTCGTCAGCCGATTTCTCGACGGCGTCTCCATACCGCCTGGCAAGTGGATCGCCATTGTTGCCATCCTGCTGTTGCAGGGCTATCTGCTGCTCGCCCCGTCGACCTGACAAGCTCCGGCGCGTGGCGATGCCCTGTGGTGGGTGCCACAGCTCTCAGTCAGCAACCAGTGGACGACGCAAGCACCCGACACGCTCGCGTCATCCGATTCGCGGATAGCGAGGTGATCCGTGACGCCGATATCGCGTCAGGTTTCGCTGGATGCAGGTAGCGGTGCGCTCGCCATGCGACCTCGCCAATCGTCATGCGTCGAGATGAACTCCGTGGAGAACGGCGCTGGACATGGGGGCGACTGCCACAAGATGAGGGCGACTGCCGCAAGATGAGGGCGACTGCCGCAAGATGGGGATGACGGGAGCGATGATTTCCGACGTCGGCGCTCGTCCATTTTCCCACAGCGCTCGAACAGAGGACACATAATGACGACTTCGACGATTACCACCATCCGCACGGTTGCGATTCCGTCGGCCGATCAAGACCGGACCGTCGCCTTCTTCGTCGACGAACTCGGCTTCGAGAAGCGCATGGACGCCGAGATCGCACCAGGTTTTCGCTGGATCGAAGTTGCACCGCCTGGCTCCGACGTCTCGCTCGCCATCGTCGCCGCATCCGGTTCCTTGCCGTCTGGCATCGACACCGGGATCCGCTTTGTCTCGACTGACGCCGATGCCGAACACGCTTCGATGAGCGAGCACGGCGTCGAGGTGGACGAGATCCTGCGGTGGCCGGGGGTGCCGGCGATGTTCTCGTTCCGAGACATCGACGGCAACCGGTTCTACCTGGCGGAGCCGGGTTTCTGAGCGAGGTGTCTGAGCCGGGTTTAGCGCAGCAGCTTTCACACAGCCGTCAATTGTCCTTGACGCCGGCTCCGAACCGCATGGCCAGCAGATTTCACACGAGTCGTCGGCGGGTGCATCGGTTTCCACATGACCGCGCTGTACCCGGTCGGTCGAAGGCTGAGGAGCAACGGAGCCACGAATGAATTGCGCTCGTCTGCCGATCCACCCA
>JAYTOR010000231.1:0-4686 GCA_043747685.1 Actinomycetota bacterium | reverse complement strand
ATCCTCAACGGCATCGACCTCACGGTCTCGTCAGGCGAAGTCCATGCGGTGATGGGCCCGAACGGTGCCGGCAAGTCGACGCTGTCCGCTGTCATCATGGGCAAGCCTGGGTACGACGTGATCAGCGGCTCGGTGACACTCGACGGTATCGACGTGTTGGCGATGCCGACGTGGCAGCGTGCCGTCGCTGGCCTGCATCTGATCATGCAGTACCCGACGGAGGTGCCGGGCGTTTCGTTGCAGTACGCGCTTGCCGAGGCGCTGAAAGCTCGCGGCGCCTCGACGACGGATCTGGCGGCACGACTCGAGACCGAGGCGTTGGCGATCAACTTCGATCCTCGGTTCCTCGACCGTCCGCTCAATGTGGATCTGTCCGGCGGCGAGAAGAAACGCAACGAGACGCTGCAGATGGCGATCCTCCAGCCGAAGATCGCCGTTCTCGACGAACTGGACTCGGGTCTCGACATCGATGCGCTCCGTGATTGCGCACGCAGGGTCGAGCAGTTGACGCATGACGGCCTCGGCGCCCTCGTAATCACGCACTACTCGCGCCTGCTCGTCGAGTTGCGTCCCGATGTCGTGCATGTGCTCGCCAAGGGCCGGATCGTCAAGACAGGCGGGCCGGAACTCGTCGAGCAGCTCGAACGGGATGGTTACGCAGCATTTGCTCCCGAAGAGCCGGCTGCGGCGATGACTGCTCGTTCGCTCGATCCGTTCGTCGATCCGTTCGCCTGAACGCCGGCGCGTGACAGAACCACTGGAACCGCTCCACCCGAACGTCGCCCGCGTCGTTGCTTCGGCCGCAGACGTTGGGCTGACGATCGTGCCACGACGGTTTCCCGAAGGAACGAAGACCGCGGCCGACGCAGCGGTGGCGATCGGCGTCACCGTCGGGCAGATTGTCAAGAGCCTGATTTTCGCCGTCGACGAGCGCATCGTGCTCGCCTATGTCAGTGGCTCGAATCAGCTCGACGAGAAGCAACTCGCACGCGCGGCCGGCGGTACGAAATGCAATCGCGTCGATGCCGATGCCGTCCGGGCAGCAACGGGATTCCCGATCGGTGGCGTGCCGCCGTTCGGTCACAGCTCGTCGCTGCCGATCTTCATCGACCCGGATCTGCTGCAGTACGACGAAGTGTGGGCAGCAGCCGGGACGTGGAACGACGTTTTCGCCATCGCCCCCAACGACCTCGTCAGAGCAAGCGCCGGCACGGTCACCGACCTCAAACGCACCTGAGCTTGCGAACTCGGCCCTGTCGTCGTGGCGTGGCGACGTGTGGTGCCTTCAAGCACTTCGGCGATTCTAGAGTTCGACGATGCGGCGGGACCCCGGCACGGCGAATGCTCGGTCCATGAGAACTTCTTTTGATGGAGTCGAGCATCTAGTATTGGGCTTGATGACAGAGGTTGCACCCCAACCTGCGTTTACTGACACTGTCGATGTCATTGACGGTTTCGCTGATGCGGGTCGGCGGGTTGCTCTGACTACGGCGCAGGGGGCCTTGAGGCTCGAACTGATCGAGGGTGTCAGTTACCGGCTGACGCGTCCGGTGTCTCATCACCATGGTCATCTCACGGAAGTCCTACGGGCCGATTGGGATGTCGCCGAGGCTCCGCTGGTGCAGGTGACGTTGACGACGACGTTCCCAGGGCGAGTCCGGGCGTGGGGCGTACATCTCGCCACCACCGACCGGCTGTTCGCTGCGTCGGGCTCGTTGTGCATTGTGTGTTACGACGCTCGTCGCTCATCGTCGACGTTCGGCGCAGTCAATGAGTTCCTACTCGGCGGACGCAACCAGGGGATGGTTGTGATCCCGCCAGGTGTCTACCACGGCTGGAAGAACGTCGGAGACGACGAGGCAGCGATCATCAGTATGCCGAGTCAGCTCTACGACTACGACGCCCCCGACCGGTGGGAACTCACGTGGGATTCCCCTGAGGCACAACGAATCATTCCCTATCAATGGGCATGAATCGTCGTCGGTGACGATTAATCTTGCCCCGTCGTTGACACCACGAGTTTCGGTGATAATTCCAGCGACGACATCGCCGGAGCTGCTGGTGGCAACGTTGCGGTCGATCTCGCTGCACGGGCCGCTGCATATTCCGTTCGAAGTGATCGTGGTGCTCAATCAACCAATCGTTCACGAAGAATCGCATCTCGACGATCTCGTGAACGGCGTTCGATTCATCCCTTCGGCAGCGAACCTCGGGCTTGCTGGTGCGGCCAATCGCGGCCGGAATGTGGCGAGGGGCGAATTGTTGATCGTGCTCCACGATGATGCCGAAGTCGAATCGGGCTGGATGGAGGCGCTGGTCGACACAGCCGATGCCCATCCGACGGCAGGCGCGATCGGGGGCAAGGTTCTTTACCCAGACGGCCGACTTCAGAACGCTGGCATGATCCTCTGGCGCGACGCGACCTCGTCGCCGCCGTGGTTTGGTGAGCGACCGCCACCGAGCGCCTTCGATCGCATGCGGGTGGTGGACTATTGCGGGACCAGTTCGCTGCTCGTCCGGGCCGACGTATGGGATGACATCGGGGGCCTTGACGAGCGGTTCTATCCGGTGTACTACGTCGACGTCGACCTGGCAATGGCGGTTCGCCAGCGTGGCCTGGTCGTGCTCTACCAACCGCAGTCGCGAATCCTTCATCACAGTGGGGCGAGTGGTAGCTCACGTTGGCGATCCTTCGTAGGTGCCCGGAATCGGCAACTGTTCATTGATAAATGGGGCAGCGCCCTGGATCAGTATGAGCCTGGCGGTGCCGACGTTGCTGGAGCGATCGGTCGAGCGATGACACGTGCCGCCTCGATTGCGCCAACACCGCATCGTGGCGACCGTCTCCTTTTGCCTTCTCCGGTCTTCAAGGTGCCGGGCGGCCCCCGATGCACCTTGGCAGATGGCGTCTACCTCGACAAAGAACGTGACCTACGTCAGGCGTACGTTGCATATCTTGACGAGACCGTGGAGCAGTTGGAACGTCAGCTCGAGGTGGCGATCGTCTCCGCCGCTCGGGCCGAGCAAGAACTCGCGACGCTTCGTGCTGCTTCGGCGTATCTGGCGGGGACGCGTCTCAGTTTTGCTTCCAATGGAAACGCCTACAGGTACCAATGCATCGGGGGATACGGTGCCGAAGAATGGGGAGTCTGGCTTGGTGCCGACGCATTGACCATCGTGTTGCCCCACCCGACGACACTGTCGACCGACAGTTCTGACGGATGGACGCTTCAACTCGACGCCCTACCTTTCCTGACCGAACGCAGGACGCGCTCGTCGATGACGGTGACTGTCAACGAGACGATCGTCCTTCATGTCGACGAGACACGCAGCGGCCCGCAGCGATACGAAACACGAATTCCGGCCCGCAGCGGATCACCAACCAACGTTCTCGTAGTGACAATCGGGGGCGGCGAAGCAACATCTCCATCGTCCATCGACTTGAACGACGATGACCGCCCGCTGAGCGTGGGCATCATCGCCCTCACACTTGTTCCCGCTGGAATTGTTGCACCATCTTCTGCAGACGACGCAAAACCGTATCGCCCATCAGCGACGCGCGTCTGATCCGGGACAACCGTGCCTCACTGCGCCGGCGGGATTGGTTGCCATCGACCAACGATGCATGCGGTGTCTACTCCTCCCAGATCCGCGATCAGCCGCGCATGTCCGTAAAGGATCGAGTTCGCCACATGGTCATGTTGACGATGTGCTGAAGGGAGATCGGGTCGTTGGTTCGGTTCATCGACGTGTCGCGAGTTCAAGGACATCAAATCGATTCGGTCGACCCCGGCCGACTCCGTGGCAGTCCCGGCATCGATGGACTTCGGCCATGCTGCGACCAGCGCGATCCTCGACTAGGAACGCGTCGAGTTCGTCGTACTCGGAGGTTTCGCGACGGTCATCCACGGATCGCCGTTACCCACGGAAGATATCGACATCATCCCATCGCGCCATATAGACAACCTCGAGCGTCTGGCACGGGCGCTCAAGCGACTCGACGCCAACATTCGAACCAACGACGAAGTGATAGCAACGAACATCGATGCAGCCTTCATTCGCAAGATGCCGCACATGCTGAAGCTGGTCACTCGCTTCGGCGATATGGACCTGGTTTTCAGTCCGAGGAGCTCAACGGATATGACAAGTGGTTCGTTCGCTCGCGACCAGCGCAGCTGCGAGAAGGTCTGGTTGTCTCCGTGGCTGACCTCGATGCCATCATCTCCTCGAAGGTTGCCGCGCACCGTCCGAAGGACCAGCGGGCGCTGCCGTACCTCGAGTCGTTGCGTGAGCAGTTGGGTTGATTTTCTGCCTTGTCGGCCGGCGCCCATTCGGCGATGGCATGGCGGGGCTCACTACAGGCTTGCTGTAGTTTGACGGCGTGAGTGACTTCCCGCCGCCGCCTGATTACAGCGGCGGTCCGCAACTCCCGCCTCCCGTTGCGGGCGAATGGAGCGGCTATCCCCAGAGCGGCTTTCACGCGCCGTACCCTCCCGGCGGTGCGCCGCCAGGGTACGTCGCCTATGGCGGCACCGGATCGTACGGCTCGGCCGCACAGCCGATCGCCGGTCTCACCAAAGCGATGCTCCTACTGCTCGTCATCACGGCGATCACAACGGCATTGCGGGCGATTGCGCTGGTCCTGGTGCGCTCGAAGGCTGTCGATCTGAGCGACGGAACGCTGAC
>JAYTOR010000230.1:0-5838 GCA_043747685.1 Actinomycetota bacterium | reverse complement strand
TCGGAGCGGTTTTTGCCGCTGCCAGAGCTTTCTGTCGCATGAGATAGCCGTTGTAGTGGCCCTGGAAGTAGGTCTGCCCGCCGGCGACCAACGTCAGGTCGATACCGATCTGGTACTTGGCGTAGCACTCCGCCTGCCCGCCGGTCAGCAAAGGCTTGCCGGCATTGGCGACAAGGCACGGGATCTTCTGCTGCGCCGGGAGCAGTCCAGCCGTCGGAGTGAAGATGATGCCGTGTTCGGCAAGTTGATCGTGCAGGTAGTCGTTAGCGAAGTTCGCCTGGTTCTGCACGATCAGCGCAAGCGCCAATATCGCGAGCGCCAGCAAGCTCGTTCCGATCGCCCGAGTCCGCTTGTTCCCAGTCATGACATGCTCCCACGTGCAACGCAGGCACGGTGCCCGCAACGCGCTGGAATCGTCTCATCGTCGTGTCTCATCAGCGCGTCATCAGTGCGTCATCAGTGCGTCATCAGCGCGTCATCAGCGCGTCACGCCTGCGTCCCGTCGGAGCGTGTCGATCCGCGCCGCCCAACTGCGTATGCCGCGGTCGCCACAGATTGCTGCCGCCTCGTTCAACCAGCAGACGGATTCGGCATCGAGGTGGCGGTCTCGTCGGAATCTCGTCCGAGCGAGATCGAACAGCGTGGTAGCGCGGTGGTACTCCCACCCGAACGATATGTCGGTCGCCAGCGCCGCCCGCAGATGGGACTCTGCGCACTCGTGGCGTCCGAGCAGTGAAGCGAGCTTGCCGACATACGCGGAGACGGGCCCATGGCTCGTTGCGCCGTTGAAGGCGACTTCGGCGGAGAACGGCTCGATGATCGCCAGCAGCAGTTCGGCAGCGTTGCGGTCCTCGAGCTCGATGGCGAGCACGGTGTAGCCGATGACGGACGTCATCCACCACATATCGGACGCGACGTTCGCGAAGGCATGCGTCATGCCCTCCGCGAGGATCTCTTGCGCCGTCTCCAGCCGGCCGACGGCGGAACAGATGACTGCGTACGCCAGGCGGAAGGGCAGCATCTCAGGGTTGTCCGTCGCCGCCCGTTCGACCAACGGAAAGAGGTCGCCATGGCGGCCGGCGAAGGTTCCGATGACGAAGAACTGACCGGCAAACACCGAGAAGGCGTCGGATTCGCCGATCTGACTACCGAGTTCGAACATCTCTGACGCGATCCGTTCGGCGTCGTCGAGGCGAGCGGCCATCGTCGCGTCGAACGTCTCCAAGATGCCGACGAGCCAGCGCATACGCGGCTCGCCGACTTCTTCGGTGATCGCCCGCAACTGGGAAAAGCTCCTGGCGGCCGCATCCGCATCCGCCGACTCGATCGCCAGGAGGTACGCACTGTGGTGGACGCCGAACTGCAGGAATGGATCGCTCGACAGTTCGGCGGCCGCCAGCGCACGGGTTACCACCTCGGTACGTAACTCGCTCGAAGCTGTGCCCCACAGGGCAAAGACGACCGCTCTGGCGATTCGGGGCAGCAGCATCGGATCGATGCTCGCCCTCGCCAGGTCGATTGCCTGTTTGGCGACCTGTTGGCGCAACGCGGTGTCCGGCGTGTGGATGAGGCTTTGCCCGAACAGCGCAAGCAGACGGGTGTACGAAGCAATGTCACTCTGATCGGCGACCTCGACCGCTGCCTCGACCATCTTCAACTGCTCCGGCGCTAAGGCTCCGAGCCTGACGAACCCGCGGTCGCTCGCCAGCGCCGCCCTGACGAGTGTCGCCCGCGCACCGCATCGCTGGGCGAGGTCTGCGCCTTCATAGAGCGTCTGGAGGCCGAGCGGATCGCCTGCACGGTGGAGTGCTTCGCCGAGTCGAACGAGCAGATCTGCCCGTTCGGGATCGGGTCGGCCGAGCGTCGTCGCGTGGTCGATTGCCCTGCGGTACCAGTCGGCGGCCTCGCGCTGTGCCAGATCGGCGGCGGCGAGGTCGCCGGCGTCCGACGCCCAACGCAGAGCGTCCGCGACCAGACCACCGAGTTCACAGTGTCTGGCAAGTTGGCCGACCATCGCCGGTGCCGGCGCATCCTCGCACTTGCGCAAGGCGCGGGCTGCTCGCTGATGGAGTCGCGTGCGCTGCAGCGCATGCAGTTCGTCGTACGCTGCGCTGGCGACGAGGCTGTGTGTGAAACGGAGGGTGCCCGTCGCCGATCTGACCTCGACGAGCAACCCCGCTGCGATTGCGTCGTCGAGCACGGTCGTCACCGCAGCTTCACCGAGGTCGAGGATGTCGATCAACACCTCGCTGCTGAACTCGAGGCCGAGGACGGCAGCCGCCGAAAGCGTCGCTGGGCCACTGGAGCCGAGCGCTCGCACTCGACTCCACAACACGTTGCGCAGACTCGGTGGAACCGGAGCGGTGATCGCTCGACTGGCGAAACCGAGCGAGTCGGCGTTCTGGTCGAGCAGATCCGCTTCGACCCAGTGCTGCAGCAGATGGGACGCATACAGAGGGTTCCCGCCGGTTTCGTGGCGAAGGCGTTCCGCCACGACTCGAGCCTGGCGTGGGCTCGCGGTCGTCACCGAAGCCACGAGATCGGCGAGTTCGACCGCATCGAAGCCGGCTAGTCCCAGACGACGGGCGTGCCCCCGTTCGAGCCCGGCGATCGCCGTGCGCAGTTCGTCGGATCGTGGCTCGCCAGGTTCCCGGAATGCGACGATCAGCAACAGCGGTGCGTCGACAAGGGCGTGGCTCAGCGAGCGGAGCAGCTGAATCGCGGTCGGCTCCGCCCAATGGAGATCATCGAGGATGACGACTACAGGCTGTCGTCGTGCCATTCGTCGAAGGAGGTCGGCGACCGCCTCGAACAACAGGTAGCGCTCGGTGTCCTCGTCGACGTTCGCAGAAGGAGCGACCGGGAGACGGTCGGCGAGATGCGGAGCGATGCGAAGCAGATCTCCGCCGCAACGCGCAACATGCGCGCCGAGCAGGTCGATCGGCGCATGTTCGACCAGCCAGCGAACCAGCCCGACGAACGGCTGCATGGCGATGGCGGAACCTTCGTCACATCGTCCGTAGAGGACGGTTGCAGCCAGCGAGTCGTGCAACTCGCGAGCGAACGCGGCGATGAGTGTCGTCTTGCCGATCCCCGCTTCCCCGGCGACGATCGCCGAGCGCATCCCGGTCACTCGCGCCTGCGCCAGATCGGCTGCCAGCAGGTCCAGCTCTCGGGACCGACCGACCAATGCAGTATTCCGAGCGAGTTCGCCGTGCAGCGGGACTGTTGTCGGGTCTGGCGGCTGTTCCAACTGTCTTCGAAGCGGCGTGACCACCGTGTCCCGGTCGGCACCTGCATCGACCCCGTTCCAACCAGCCGCCACACGCCGTTCGATCTCGCGCACCTCCGCCGATGGTTCGGTGCCGACCTCCTCGGCCAGGAATGCCCGATACTCCTGGTAGGCGCGCAGTGCATCGGCTTGGCGGCCGGCACCGGCCAACGCCGATATCAACAGGCCTCTGGGCCGATCTCGGAACGGATGTCTGGCCACCAGCCCGCTGAGCGATGCCACTGCTTCTGCCCAGCGACAGGCGGTGATGAGGTCGGCGCAGCGCTCGTCGCATGCCGAGGCATGGATCTCGTTCAGTTTGGCGACCTCGGCCACTGCCCATGCTTCGCACTCGAACTCTCCGAACGCCGGCCCGGTCCACATCGCCAACGCCCGATCCAGCCCCAGCAGTCGACCGTCGTCGCGTGTGAGCGCTGCTGCCACGTCGTGGAAGAAGCGGTCAGCATCCACGTCGATGTCGAGCCGGTAGCCGACGGCAGTCGTCACCAGCAGGTCATCACCGAGCACTCGCCGCAGCCGGGATATCGAATTTCGCAATCCGCCAGGCGACACCCCCAGGACGTCGGCCAACCACGACGCACGGACGGATCGGCGCCCGTGGAGCGCCAGTACGGCCATCAGACGTCGTTGGCTTGCGCTCGGGATATCGACGATTGTTCCCAGGGCGGTGACCAGTTGTACCGGACCGAGCACCCGGACGAAGTCACTCACACCAGGCGGCTCTGGCATCGCCCGAAAATAACACAGGCAGCTGCGCACATATGCTGTCCGGGCAGCTCTACAAAAAGGAAGCGGTGTTTGCCGACCGATGCCCGCCGACAAGCGCAGTCTGAATACCTTCATCACCTCTGACGCAGCGGCAACGGTCGCCAAGTTGGCGGTCGCCCACAACCTGCCGCAGTCGGCGATCATCAGTGCAGCGTTGGAATCGTTGGTTGATCCGCTGGTGTTGCGGGCGATGCTCAAACGGGTCCGACCGGAAGGTCGCGGCGCCGCCAGACGTGGAGCCGCCAAGCCCGACCGGAGAGCAGACGACGACGACGACGATTGATCGGGCCAGAGCTCGGCCCGGTCAGAGCGGACGGATCAACGTCGGCGGCCCGGCGTCGACGCTCAAGGCGTGCGGTCGCCCTGACCGCCGGAGTTCGAGTTGCACGAGGGTCCGGATGAGCGCTCTCGATTCGGGTGACGTGCTGATCGCGTGGGTGAATCTGCGGTCGATCTTGATCGAGTCGACCGGGAACTGTTGCAGATAGGCAAAGAGGAATAGCCGGTGCCGAAATCGTCGACGGCGATCCTGACACCGAGCTCTCGGATCGCCCGCAACCGGACGGCGGTGGCTGCGGCGTCGACCATCAGTGCGGTTTCGGTGATTTCGATGATCAGGAAAGCTGGCGGGAGCCCGCTGTCGACCAGCGCCTGTCGAATGTCTTCGACGATTGCATCATGGTCCAGTTGTCGGCTGGACACGTTGACAGACACGTCGAGTGTGTCGCCGGCTGCGTGCCACGCGGACATCTGCCTGCACGCCTGTTGCAGCACCCACCTCCCGATCTGATCGATCTGGCCGGGCTGTTCGAGGAGTGGGATGAACTCGTCGGGTTCGATCAACCCATCGTCGGGTGGTCCCAACGAAGGAGTGCCTCGACACCGATGACGGTGAGGTCGTCGAGGTTGTAGATCGGCTGGTAGGCGAGTCGGAACTGGTCGGCGTCGAGTGCAGAGCGGAGGTCGAATTCGAGTTCCAACTGCCGGTTGAAGACGGTCTGCAGTGCGGCATCGAAGAGCGCGACCTGATTCTTGCCGGCGCCCTTCTCCTGGTAATGGGCGACGTCGGCGTCTCGGAGCAGATCCCCGGCGGTTGGCCGATGACCAATGGCGATACCGATGCTGGTGTTCACGATGATCGGGAGCGGCGCGCCATCGATGTCGAAGGACTGGCGCATCACGTCGAGCAGTGTTGGGCAACGAGCGCAGGAGCTGCGTGCTGCGGCCCTCCGTCGATCAGTACGACGAACTCGTCACCTCCCAGTGGCCCGATCGTGTCGGCATCGCGCAGCGTCGTCGTCAACCGGGCCGCAACGGCAATCAGCAGACCATCGCCAGCCAGGTGACCGAGTGTGTCGTTGACATTCTTGAAGTCATCGAGATCGACGAACAACGCCGCTTCGGGAGTGCCTTCGCGACGGTTGCGGGCGAGCAGCTGATCGATGCGGTCCATGATCAACGCCCGATTCGGCAGATCCGTCAACGCATCGTGCAAGGCCTGATGTCGGAGTTGGCCGGTCCGCTCTGCCACCAGGCGCAACGCCCGCAATCGCCCCGTTCCCAAGACCAATACCAATACGGCGATGACGAAGCTCATCGCTGCGATCGACAACAGCAGCATCGTGGCGCTCCGATTGTCGAAAACACCACCGTGATCGATCACACTGAACGTCTGCACGGTCCACCCGTTGTGCAAATGATTGCACGAACACGATGAACAGCATTCCCCCGACCTCGGGATGACGATCGAACCCGTGCACTGTGCCCAACCACTTGAC
>JAYTOR010000229.1:0-19077 GCA_043747685.1 Actinomycetota bacterium | reverse complement strand
CATGCAGCCGTTCTTGGTGCCTCCGAACGACAGCACGTCCACCCCCGCCGATGCACCGAACGCACCGAAGTCCACGCCGAGTGACACGGCGGCGTTGGCGATCCGGGCCCCGTCGAGATGGAGTGCCATCCCGCGTCCGTGGGCCCAGTCAGCCAGCGAAGTGATCTCGTCGACCGTATAGACCGTGCCGACCTCGGTGCTCTGGGTGATGGAGACCACCCGGGCCTGCACGTGGTGCTCGTCGCCGACGCCATGCACCGCTGAGGCGGCCAGCGCCGGTGTGAGCTTCCCGTCCGGGGTGGGCACGGTAATCAGCTTGGATCCCAAGAAGCGTTCGGGGGCACCGCACTCGTCGACGTCGATATGGGCGCCTTCAGCACAGATCACGGCCTCGAACGGGCGCAACAGCGACTGCAGGCCGACCACGTTGGTACCGGTCCCGTTGAAGCAGAAGTAGACCTCGGCATCATCACCGAAGTGCTGTCGAAACAGGCCCAAGGCATGGAGGCTCACCTGATCGGTCCCGTAGGCCGGGGCATGGCCCACGTTTGCGCTGGCCAGAGCTTCCAGGACCTCGGGATGGACCCCGGCCCAGTTGTCCGAGGCGAAGGAGCACCGGGGGTGGCCCGGCACCGAACCGGACCCCGAACCGGACCCCGGACCGGACCCCGAACCGGACCCCGAACCGGACACCGGATCGGACGACGACGAGGATGGATCGGACGACGACGACGATGGATCGGACAGCGACGACACGATCCCGGCGCTCAGTCGCGCACGAGCGGCTTGTAGCGGAGCCGGTGAGGCTGATCGGCATCGACGCCCAGACGCTTCTTGCGGTCGGCTTCGTAGTCGCTGAAGTTGCCCTCGAACCAACGGACCTCGGAGTCGCCCTCGAAGGCCAGCACGTGGGTGCAGATGCGGTCGAGGAACCAGCGATCGTGGCTGATGACAACCGCGCACCCGGTGAAGTTGTCGAGGGCGTCTTCCAGGGCGCGCAACGTGTCGACATCCAGGTCGTTGGTCGGCTCGTCGAGCAGCAGCGTGTTGCCACCCTCCTTGAGGATCTTGGCGAGGTGCACGCGGTTGCGCTCACCTCCGGACAGATCGCCGACGCGCTTCTGCTGGTCGGAGCCCTTGAAGTTGAAGCTGGCGACATAGGCGCGGCCGTGGATCTCGCGATTGCCGACCTTCATGTGTTCGACGCCGCCGGTGATCTCCTCGAACACGGTGGCGTCGGGGTCGAGCGAGTCTCGTGACTGATCGACGAAGGCCATCTGGACCGTGTCTCCAATCGTGACCGAACCACTGTCAGGCTCCTCCTGCCCCGTGAGCATTTTGAACAGCGTCGTCTTGCCGGCGCCGTTCGGACCGATGATGCCGACGATGCCGGCCTTCGGCAGGCTGAACGAGAGATCCTCGATCAGCAGTTTGTCGCCGAAGCCCTTCCGCAGGTTCTTGACCTCGATGACCGTGTCGCCGAGGCGCTTTCCGACGGGAATCGTGATCTCCAGCTTCGTCGAATCGTCGCGGGCTGCTTCTGCTTCTGACTGCAGCTTGTCATACGCATCGAGACGAGCCTTGCCTTTGGCCTGACGGGCCTTCGGGGCGAGCCGCACCCATTCGAGTTCACGGATGAGGGTCTTCTGGCGGGTCGAGGTGACCTTCTCTTCCAGCGCCAGGCGGGCCTGTTTCTGCTGGAGCCACGACGAGTAGTTGCCCTCGAATGGGAAACCGCGGCCGCGGTCGAGTTCGAGGATCCATTTGGCGACGTTGTCGAGGAAGTAGCGGTCGTGGGTGATGGCGACGACGGTGCCGGAGTACTCCTGCAAGAAGCGTTCGAGCCAGTCGACGGATTCGGCGTCGAGATGGTTGGTCGGTTCGTCGAGCAACAAGAGGTCTGGGCGGCTGAGCAATAGCCGGCACAGCGCAACGCGACGACGCTCACCGCCGGACAATGTGGTGACATCGGCGTCGTCAGGTGGACAGCGCAATGCGTCCATGGCGATCTCGACGTTGCGGTCGAGGCTCCACGCATCCGTTGCGGCGATCTTGTCCTCGAGGTCTGCCTGCAGCACGCCGATCTTGTCGTAGTCGGCGTCTGGCTCCGCCCACATCCCCATGACCTCGTTGTAGCGATCGATGATCGACTGCACGGCGGCGACACCGTCCATCACGTTCCCCTTGACCGACTTCGCCGGATCGAGTTGCGGTTCCTGCTGCAGGTACCCGACGCTGAAGCCAGGCGTCAGCCGTGCCTCACCCATGAAGCCGTCGTCGTCACCTGCCATGATCCGCAACAGGCTCGACTTACCGGCGCCGTTCGAGCCGAGAACGCCGATCTTCACGCCGGGATAGAACGACAGAGAGATGTTCTCCAACACCGTGCGATCCGGCGGATAGATCCGGGTGAGCTTGTGACAGGTGTAGATGAATTCGTGAGCCATGACAATCACGAGACTACTGGCGTCTATGACGCAGGCGATGGAGGCGTTGTCCTACGATGACGCCATGATCACTGGGTTTCCGCCTTCACCGTTTGTCGAGCGGCCCGTCCGCAATGTCATCAATCTCATCGGTGCGGCACTCGGATTCCTCGCGGCGATCCTGGTGATCGTCGCCGCAACGGAGCGCAACAGTGCTGCCGTGCAATTCGCCGCCGGCAGTGGTCTGGCCTCGATGCTGCTGCTGTTCGGTTCGATCGCCGTTTTCGCCGACGAGCGTGCCGGTGCCGCGCTGGTCGTCGGTGGAGGGGTCAGCTTGATCGCCCAGGCCGTGCAGGTCGTCATCGAGTTGCACAACAACAAGGGTGGCCCAGCCGTGCCCGTGTCCGCCAAGCTCATCATTGCCGCCGGCATCGTGGCGATCTTCGCGACCCTCCTCTCCTTCCCGGCGCTGCGCACCAAGGGCAATTCGATCATCGCCGCCATGGGTGCCATCGGCGGGTTGCTGTTCGCCGTTTCCGAAATTTATGTCGCCCGTCACCTGCCGGCGACGCGCCTGTTGCAGTTCGCAGCACCGTTCGTCATCGTCGCCCTCGTGATGATCGTCACGCCCTTCCTCGGTCGGGTCGGTGCACTTGCGGCGTTGGCGACGGCCATCCCGTTCGTCCAATCGGCAGCTGTCGATCTGCGCGCGGACATCGGCAGAGGCGACCTGTTCCGGTTCGGCGTCCCGGCGGCGCTGCTGTTGATCATCGCCGCAGCGTTCGTCCTCGGTCTGGTGGCCGCGAGTTCGAACGCTGCCCCGAACTATGTTGCAGCTGGACCGTACGGATACGCCCCGATGCCGACAGCGAGCCAGCCGGCGGTGCTCCCCAACGGCATGTGGGCACCGACGATGCCTGGCGCGCCGGTGCAGGTCGTCGGTACCGGTACGGCGATGGGAACGCCGGACCCGTGGAATCAGCCGGGTCAGGAATCGTCAGTGTCAGTCCTGGCGACCACCGTCGTCCCCGTCGCTCCGGCGGTCGTCAACGTCGCCAATCCCGCCCGCTGGGAGGCAGACCCGTACGGCCGCTTCGAGAAGCGTTACTGGGACGGTACGCGTTGGACAGAACACGTGTCGTCGAAGGGTTCTGCAATCCTCGACCCGATCGGGTGATTGCTTGTCGTGCTGGCGACAACCTGCGCATCACTCTGACATCAAGTCGTAATATAACAAGCGAATGCTTGCATAATTATGCGGGGGAGTGCTACGTTCGAGGTCGTTCACCACTGAGTCCGCTTCGGGAGTTATTGCCATGTTGTTAGCAGTCGACGGGTTCTTCAGCCGTACGGGTTTGAGTCAATTCGGCTTTCGCTGGATCCACATCTTTTTCGGCATTGCCTGGATCGGACTGCTGTACTACTTCAACTTCGTGCAGGCACCGGCATTCGCAGCCTTCGGCGACGAAGCCAAGGCGCGCAACATCGCTATCGACAAACTTGCCCGAAAGGCGCTGTGGTACTTCCGCTGGGCAGCGATCTCGACGTTCGTCACCGGCTTGCTGATCGCCGGCATCACCAAGGACTATTGGACGGCAGGACTCAAGCAGTCGTCGCTCTCTGCGATCGCTATCGGCATGATTCTCGGCACGATCATGATGCTCAATGTGTGGGGCGTGATCTGGCGCAATCAGAAGGTCGTACTGGCGAATGCAGCCAACGTGCTCGCTGGTGGCCAGGCAGACCCCAACGCCCCTGCGGCCGGTCGCAAGGCGATGATGGCCTCGCGGCAGAACACGATCTTCTCGCTGTCGATGCTCTACCTCATGGTCTACAAGTCGCACGGCCCGCTCAGCGGAACGCTGATGAGCGGCTCGAAGACCGCACTGTTCTGGATCATCGCCATCATCATCATCGCCGTTCTCGAAGTGAACGCCCTCGGTCTGATGCCGTGGAAGGCAACAGCCAACAAGGGCCTCAACATCATCTACGACGGCAAGGGCGTGCAGAACCCGATGATCGCCATGGTGGGCCTCAGCGTCGTCTTCCTGATCATGACCGAGATCTGCTTCCGTTAGCTCGCGCCTCGCGCGCGGAGATGGCGCGCCCATCGGAAAGAGGCAGTGAGTGAGGGCTTGCCAGACTGAGCGGCGCACTCCCGAGCCGACATCAAAGCGAGCCCTGGCGAGCGGAGATGGCGTGCGAGGAAATCAGCCGGTGACGACGAGCTTGGCTTTCATTGCTTCGTGGCCTGGAACGTTGCAGTACAGGTTGTAGGTACCGGCGGCGAGCGTGTAGCTGCCGCTGTCCTTGGCACCTGAGCTCTGGATCTTGAGGGTCGTGCCGATCTGAACGCCGGTCGAATCACTCACCAGCAATGTGTGGTTGATGCTGCTGTTGTTGATGTAGAGGATCGAAACCTGGCCTGCCTTGGCGTCGTATTCGGTCTTGTCGAGCCGGAATCCATCCTTGGCGTCGACTTCGATCGTTCCGGGAGCGAGCGTGGCAGCGTTTCCGCCACTGTTCGCGGCACTGCCCGAGCCGCAGGAGGCGAGGGTGACGAGCCCGACGAAACCCAGTGAGAAGGTGGTCAATGGGCTTTTTGCGAACCGCTTCTTCATCAAACGAATTGTATAAGCGCTCGCTTTGGAAAGCCAATCACGGCGATGTCAAATCGGAGTGACATACGAAACAACACGGCGACCACCGGGCCACTACCATCAGGGCCGATGACACAAGATCGTGAGGTACTCGGGGCGAACTCTTGGCTCGTCGACGAAATGTACGACGAGTTCCGCGCCGACCCGAATTCAGTAGGCGAAGCATGGCAGGAGTTCTTCGAGGGCTACCGCAAATTCGCAGAGGGCGCAGCCGGCCAGACATATGCGGTCAAGGCGGCGGCCGGAGCAAGCACCGAAGCCAAGGCGCCACCTGTCGTGCTGGCGAACGTCGCGCCGCCGAATGGCGCGTCGGCGAATGGGACGGGCAGCGCATCGTCGTTGCCGCCGGCATATGTTCCGGCTGCAGCCGCTGCCACTCAGCCGCTGCCGAACGAGCAACTCGGCGATCCGATCCGTGGTGCCGGAGCAGCGATCGCCGCCAACATGGTCAAAAGCCTCGAAGTCCCGACAGCGACGAGCTTCCGCAACATTCCCGCCAAGCTCCTCGAAGTCAACCGCCGGGTCATCAACGGCTACCAGGAACGCGCCGGCAAGGGCAAGGTCAGTTTCACACACCTCATCGGCTTTGCGGTTGTCAAGGCGATTGCCGACGCCGTGCCGGTCATGAACAACAGCTTCATCGAGGGCGAAGACGGCAAGCCTCGTCTGCTCCGTCGCACCGGTGTCAATCTCGGGCTCGCTGTCGACGTCGCCAAATCGGACGGCAGCCGAACGCTTGTCGTGCCGGTGCTGCGCAACTGCGAGTCGCTGACGTTCGCCGAATTCCTGTCTGCATACGAGGAGGTCGTACGCAAGGTCAAGTCGAACAAGTTGACCGTCGCCGACTTCCAAGGAGCGACGATCACGCTGACGAACCCCGGCACCATCGGAACCGTGCAGTCGGTGCCGCGCCTGATGCCAGGTCAGGGAGTCATCGTCGGTGTCGGCTCGATCGACTACCCGGCCGAGTTCCAGGGCGCCGACGAAACGGCGCTCGCCCAATTCGGTATCTCCAAGGTCGTCACCGTGACCAGCACCTACGACCACCGCATCATCCAGGGTGCCGAATCCGGACTGTTCCTCAAGCGGGTCCACGAACTGCTGCTCGGCGAGCACGATTTCTATCACCAGGTGTTCCGCAGCCTCGACGTGCCGTACGAGGCCGTCAAGTGGCGCCAGGACGTCACCCCCGTCGATCATGTCGAGGCAATGCTGCAGAAGCAGATGCAGATCGGCACCCTCATCCGTGCCCACCGCGTCCGCGGTCATCTGATCGCCGATCTCGATCCCCTCCGGTGGAAAGAACCGAAGATGTACGACGAGCTCGATCCGGCGACGTACGGCTTGACGATCTGGGACCTCGACCGCCAGTTTCTCGTCGGCGGCGTCGGTGGAAAAGAGAAGATGACGCTCGGCGACCTCCTGCACGTGCTCAGGGACGCCTACTGCCGCACCATCGGCATCGAGTTCATGCACATCCAGAACACGGACGAGCAGCGCTGGATCCAGGAACAGGCCGAAAGTGTCGCCTTCAAGCTCACGCCGCCTGAACAGATGCACTTGCTCGAACGCGTCAACGCTGCCGAAGCCTTCGAGAGGTTCCTGGCAACGAAATATGTCGGGACGAAGCGCTTCGGGCTCGAGGGCGCCGAATCGGCGATCCCAATCCTCGATTCACTGCTCTCCGACGCCGTCGACGCTGCAATGGACGCTGCGTTCTTCGGTATGGCCCATCGTGGTCGGCTCAATGTGCTCGCCAACATCATCGGCAAGAGCTACGACCAGATCTTCAAGGAGTTCGAAGGCCATGTCGATCCCGGCTCCGTGCAGGGATCCGGCGACGTCAAGTACCATCTCGGAGCGAGCGGCAAGTACGTTGGCCGCAACGGTTCCGATATCCGTGTCGAGCTGGCGGCAAACCCGAGCCACCTCGAAACGGTCGACCCGATCGTCCTCGGCATGGTGCGTGCCCGACAGGACCAGATCGATCCGCCTGGCTCGTTCCCCGTACTCCCGATCCTCATCCACGGTGACGCTGCGTTCGCCGGCCAGGGCCTCGTCGCCGAGTGCCTGGCGATGAGCGACATCAGCGGCTACCGCGTCGGTGGCACGGTCCACCTGATCATCAATAACCAGATCGGGTTCACGACCTCGCCGGAATATGCACGTTCTTCGATGTACTGCTCCGACGTCGCCAAGACCGTGCAGGCCCCGATCTTCCATGTCAACGGCGACGATCCCGAGGCGTGCCTGCACGTCGCCAAGATGGCCTTCGCCTATCGGCAGAAGTTCCATAAGGACGTCGTCATCGATATGGTCTGCTACCGCCGGTACGGACACAACGAGGGTGACGATCCGTCGTACACCCAGCCGCTGATGTACAAGGCGATCGCCGAACACCGCAGCGTCCGCAAGTTGTATCTCGAGACATTGGTGAAGCGCAGCGACATCAGTATCGAGACCGCCGAAAAGGCATTGGAGGACTTCCAGAACCGTCTGCAGGTCGCCCTCGACGAAACCCGCTCGCACGCCGGTGCCACGGTCATCGCCTCCAAGCCGCCCGCTCCGGTCGGCGTCCAGCCGCACGTCGAAACCGGTGTGGCGAGGGACGTACTGGACCGCATCTTCGATCAGCTCACGGCCTATCCGGCGGACTTCACGCCGCATCCGAAACTCGCTCAGCAGTTCGAACGCCGAGCCAAACTGTTCCACGAAAAAGGCGAACTCGACTGGGCGACCGGCGAGCTGATGGCCTACGGCTCGCTCGTCATCGAAGGCATACCCGTGCGCCTCGCAGGCGAGGACAGCAGACGCGGGACCTTCAGCCAGCGACACGTCACACTCATCGACTACGACAACGGCCACCCGTGGACGCCGATCGCCGAAACACCAGGCGTTACCGCCAAGTTCTGGGCATACGACTCGCTGCTCAGCGAGTATGCGGCACTCGGTTTCGAGTACGGATACGGCGCCGCCAACCGCGACGCGCTCGTATTGTGGGAAGCGCAGTTCGGCGACTTCGTCAATGGCGCTCAGATCATCATCGACCAGTACCTCGTCGCTGCAGAGGACAAGTGGGGCCAGTACTCCGGAGTCGTCCTGCTACTGCCACACGGCTACGAGGGCCAGGGGCCCGAGCACTCCAGCGCCCGTATCGAGCGCTTCCTGACGCTGTGTGCAGAGGACAACATCCAGGTGGTGAACGCCACGACGGCTGCGCAGTACTTCCACGTGTTGCGCCGCCAGATGAAGCGGGCGATCCGCCGACCGCTGGTGATCTTCACGCCGAAGCAACCGCTGCGTATGACACAGAGCCATTCGCACATCGACGACCTCACGACCGGCAGCTTCCAGGAGGTGCTCGACGATCCCTCGATCACCGATCGCGACACAGTGCGACGCGTCGTCTTCTGCTCCGGCAAGGTTGCATGGGACGCCGTCGCCGAACGCGACAGGCGCAACGCACCTGCGGCCATCGTCCGCATCGAACAGTTGTATCCGTTCCCGCAGGATCAGATGTACGACATCGTCAAGCGATACCCGAATGCCAAGGAACTCGTCTGGTTGCAGGAAGAGCCGGAGAACATGGGTCCGTGGAACTTCGTCGAGCACCGTACGTGGCGTATCAAAGAACGTGGGTACGACATGCGCCATGTGTCGCGCGTCGAGTCCGGCAGCCCGGCAACGGGCTCGAAGACGATCCATGACCAGGAACTCGCTGACCTCATGGAACAGACCTTCGCCGGCCTCTGATTCGATTTGCCCGCAACTCACCAGGTGCGTCGGCCCATGTGCGGCCAGCGCTGGCGGGTACGTGGATCAGTTCCAGCGGGCGGCTCGGTTCAGCTGATCGACAGCTCGAGGACCTTCGACAGCTCAGCGATCGCTTGATCAGCAGACGTGACTTTGATCGTCGTGATACCCATCGCTGCTGCCGGCTTGAGATTGATGCCGAGGTCATCGAGGAACACGCATTCGGGGGGCGTGACGCCGAGCAGTTCGCAGGCCACCTCGTAGAAGCGCGGCTCTGGTTTGCGGACACCGATCTTGCTCGATTCGACGATCACATCGAAGCGCGAGAAGACGTCAGTGATGCGCTGTGGCCGTTGATCAGACGAGTCGCCGATGACGTTGTTCGTCAGGCATGCCACTTTGTATCCGGCGCCCTTGACCGAGTCGAGCGCGGCGACCATCTCCGGACGGATGTCGCCGTTGAGGAGACCGAGTATGTCGGCGCCCGGCACCGCGTGGCCGGCAGCGGCGGCTTCGATGGCGAACTCGTCATCGAACTGTGCCGGCGTGATGTCGCTCCGTTCGAGTCGTGCCCACGCGTTGGTGTGGTGGTTGACCGAATTGATCGAGCGGATGAGATCGTGCGGCAACCCCCGTTCCGACTCGTAGCGGTTGAATGCATCGAACGGACTCGTGGTCATGACCCCACCAAAGTCCCATAGAACGGCCCGCAGCATTGCCAGACATCGTAGGCTTCGCAGATGCGTGTTCGTGCAACGGTGATGATGTCTGGTGTGGTGATGTCGGGTCTCGTGCTCACGCTGGCGGCGTGCGGCTCGACAGCGCAAAGTGTGAAGAGCCTTGGTGCCGTTCCGGCACTCGATACGACGGATCTTTCGATACCGCCGATCAGCATTCCGGACATCAGCATCCCGGACATCACTGTTCCGAACGTGACGAACCCGGTCATCACCCTTCCCAAGGTGACGACGCCCGCAGGAACCGGTCCAGTGTTCACCGTCCCGCGTGCACCGGTCACGACATCGGTCACGACAGCGGACACGTCGCCGGCGACCAATGCGCCTCACGTGACGGATGCGCCCGTCGGCACCAGCGCGCCATCGGCCGGAGGCACACAATCTGTCACCGCCAACGGCATCACGATGAGTATCCCGTCGGATTGGACGAGTCTCAGCGGCGCAGGCTCAGCAGTGACCTCGCCTGCAGGTTTGGGCGCCTCGACTGCGCTGTTCACCTCACCTGCCGGCGACAGCCTCGTCGTCGCTGCCGTACCAGTCGATTATGCGCTGTACAAGTCCGCGCTGCCGACGCTCGCAGGGGGCGGCGGCTCCGTGAAGGAAACGAAGGTCGACGGACGGGACGCAGCGCTCGTCGACGTGTCCGTGAGCGGCGGGGTCAGCGAGTACCTGCTGATCGACGGCGGTTCGGGCAAGTCGTTGTTCATCGTTTTCACCGGTGCGTCGGACTCCAGCAAGGCAATCGCCGACGCCGTGTTTCAGTCGATAAAAATTTCCGGATAGTCAGGATTGGTCAAGCGAACGACCGGGAGCGGGCGGCGAACAGTCGGCAGGTCCCACCGGTGCGGCCCGATCCGTGCTTGACTGAGCAGTCGCTATGACACGACACGTAATCGTCGACGGATCAAACCTCGCCACCGAGGGCAGAATGCTGCCCAGCCTGACCCAACTCTCCGATGCAGTGCAGGCATTCATCGAAGACAATCCCGATGACCTGATCAGCGTCGTCGTCGATGCGACGTTCGGCCATCGCATCGACACGACCGAGGTCGCAGAGTTCGAGGCGGCAATCGAGCACAACGAACTCGTCGCGCCCCCTGCGGGCGCCGTCGGGCGCGGCGATGCGTTCGTTCTGGCGATCGCCAACAAGGTCGGCGCAACGATCTTGTCGAACGACTCGTTCCAGGAGTTCCACGGTGTCTACGACTGGCTGTTCGACGACGGCCGACTGATCGGTGGCAAGCCGGTACCGCACGTCGGCTGGGTCTTCGTGCCTCGGCTGCCAGTTCGTGGCCCGCTCAGCAGGAAGTCCGTCCGGGAGGCGGGCGGGAAGAGTCCGAGGGCCGCTCGCGGCGCAGCCTCTCGACCATCGAAGGTGGCCAGCGGTCCGTTGCCTGTACCGAAAAGTCCGCCACCGGGCGCCAAGCCTGCCTCCTCACCGACAGCGCCGCACGAGATCGTCGAGGCAACGGTTCGAGCCGCTGCACGGACATCGTCACCTGGGCGCGCGCCGACGCCCGCTGCGGAACCGACTATCGCCGCAACGGCGCTGCAGCACGCGGCCGGGGGAACTGAGCGCCCTGCCGCTTCGAAGGCAAAAGCCGATCCGACGAACGATCTGATGGTCTTCCTCGGGTTCGTCGAAAACCACCCGATCGGCAGCAACGTCGACGTCGTCGTCGATACATATTCGTCGCATGGTGCCTACGTCAAGATCGGCGATGTCGTTGCCTACCTGCCGTTGCGGTTGATGTCATCCCCACCGCCCCGCAGTGCCAGGGATATCGTCAAGATCGGCGAGGTGATCACGCTTGCCGTCTCCGCCTACCATGCTCAGCGCCGCAGTATCGAGTTGTGTATTCCGGCCTTGGCACCGGCGGGACCCGAGCTGGTCGTGCTACCCGAAACGAAGGCGGCCAAGCCACGCAAGCGCGTTGCTGCGAAGCTGCCCGTCGATACGGGTGCCAATCAGGCGGTCGCTGTCGAGAGTCCGGTGCACGACGTTGTCGAGGCGGCAACGTCGCCGACTCCAGCTGGCGAGGCTCTACCGGCGAAGGCCAAGCGGCCGTCACGCCGCTCGCCAGGGAAGGGAGCAGCTGGCACCACAACCGGTGCGCCTGCGCCTGAATCCAGCGCGCTCGAGGCCACTCTCGATCCAGCCCCGCCCGTCGGTGCGCCGCTCGTGGTCGTCAAGCCGGCCCAGCGTGGACGAGGGGGTCGTGGTCGCCGCGCCGAGGTACTCGAACCGATTGGCGTCGTCGCGGAGCCGATCGCCGAAGTCGCCCCAGCTGGCCCGAGCGCAGCTCCGTCAGCCTCGACAGACATCACGTCGATGGCCCCCTCGGAAGCTGCGAAGCCGAGAGCCGTCCGATCCGCAGCTCGACGCTCGCCTCGGCTCCCACAGGTCGAGACGGCGCAGAACCCGTCGAGCGGTGCGAAACGGCATGCGTTGCCGCAGTCCGAGTCGCCGCAAGGGACACCGAAACGGCGACCCGCCAAGGTCGGATCAGCACCGGCGGCGGTTGGCGCATCGAGTCCACAGAACGAGATATCTGCAGCACCGGTGCCATCGACCCGTCCGGCTCGCAAACGCCCAGCGGCACGCCCCGCACCTGTTTCGCCGCCAACTGCTGCAGTGCCGGCTCCGCCGGCAATTGTTCCCGTACCGGCTTCGCCGGCAACGGTGCCGAAGCAGGTGAACAAACGCCCCGCCAAGAAGGCGCCGGTGGCACCAATCGCTGTCAAGGCAGTGCCCGCAGCCCCGGCAAAACGGAGCCGTAAGAAGGCAGCATCGTGAGGATCGTCACCTGGAACGTCAACTCCTTGAAAGCGCGCTTGGAACGGGTCGAGGCATGGTTGGACGAGGCCCGCCCTGACATCGTCTGTATGCAGGAGACGAAACTTGCCGATGACGCCTTTCCCGCATTGACCTTCCAGGCGCTCGGCTACGAATCGGCGCACTATGGCCAGGGTCAATGGAACGGTGTCGCCATCCTCTCTCGAGTCGGAATCAGCGATGTCGTCGTCGATTTCGCCGATGGGTTGCCGGCTGATCCCGATGCCAGGATCATCTCGGCGACATGCGGCGGCATCCGCGTCAGCTCCGTCTACGTCCCCAACGGCCGCTCACTGGACAACGATCACTACCACTACAAGCTGCAGTGGATGGAGCGCCTGCGCAACCACGTCGCAGCGACGAGCGACCCGACAGGCGACGTCGTCGTGGCTGGGGATTTCAACATCGCCCCCGACGACCGCGACGTCGTCGACCCGACAAAACTCATCGATGTGACGCATGTGAGCCCGCAGGAGAGAGCGGCACTGATGGCGCTCGAATCGTGGGGATTCACCGATTCGTTCCGTCACTTCTACGACCAGGGGTCGCTGTACTCGTGGTGGGACTACCGCGCCGGGGACTTTCACAAGGGCAACGGCATGCGCATCGATCTGATCCTCGCAACGGCGTCGGTCATGAAGCGGGCAACATGGAGCATCGTCGACCGCAATGCCCGCAAAGGCACGTCCCCGTCCGATCACGCCCCGGTGCTCCTCGACCTCGCCTGAACGAACTCGGCAACGGTGCTCAACCGGCTCTGGCGCTATGTACGGCGACGAGAATTCTCGGGCCGAAGCGGGCGACGGCGAGCGGGCTCATGCCCTCGATGTGTCCGAGATCGTCGGCCGTCTCGGGTCGTGCGGCAGCGATTGCCGCGAGCGTGTCATCGGAGCACACAAAGGCCTCCGGCAATGCAGCGGCACGGGCGGTGCGAGCCCGCCATTGCTGCAAGGAGTCGAGAATCGGGTTGTGGACCTTCGGTGGATGACGGTGGGGGAGTTGCGGGCGGGGGAGCCGGACGAGACCATGATCGGGCAACGCCGCATAGGCAGCGATCAATGGACTCGGACCGGTCACACGCCCGCCGCGTTCCTGCGTCCACGTGACCATCAGCGCGTCCTCGGCCCGGGTACACGCCACATAGAGCAGGCGTGCCTCTTCGCGTCGCTGCGGCTCGGTTCCTGCCGTGTAGTGCGGTACCAGACCAGCCTCGACGCCGGCGACGATCACGCTGCGCCATTGGCGGCCCTTGGCGGCGTGGAACGTCAGCAATTCGACGCCGTCTACGGGATCGTCGTCGTCATGTGCGAGCACGCGCCACTCGAGGAACGCCCGCCCATCTATTCTCGAACGCCCGCCCCCTGCCTCGGAGAGGAACGTCCGTATCTCTGCGGCAAGTGCGTGCCGGGCCGGCGTCACGATGCCGCCGATCGGTGCCTCCTCGAGATCGCCAGACCAGGCGGCGAGTTGGCGAGCATCGGGTATCGACTTGACGTCACCGAGTAACTGGGCGATGTCAGGAGCTTCTCTGGTCACCCATTTTGCGGACGATCGCACCGGCACCCCGGAGCTGGTCAACACCTGGGCGATCGGATTCAGCTGTGCGTTTGTACGTGTCAGCACAGCCGTTGCCGCCCATCTGCTGCCCGGCGATCTGAGTCGCTTCACCGTCTCGGCGATGATCGCCGCCTCGCCGGCCTCGTCGACAGCGGCGCGCCAACTCACTGCTGGCCCATCGGGCCGCATCGCCGTCGGCGCGTGGTCCGCTATGCGGTCGTGGGCAGTGTGGCGGTCGCCTGCGCCGACGGTTGCCGGTCCGGCGACGGCCGGTGTGCCGACGCGCAGCACGGAACTGGCGGCGTCGACGATCTGGGGCGTACTGCGGTAGTTGCGATCGAGACGGACGATGCGTATTCCGGGATAACCCTCTCCGATCTGTTCGAGCAGGGCAGGCTCTGAGCCGTTCCATCCGTAGATCGACTGGCGTGGATCGCCGACGACGCACATATCCGGCCGGGATCCGCGGATCGCTTCGAGCAGTCCGTGCTGCAGCGGGTTGACGTCCTGGAACTCGTCGACGAAGAGATGGCGATACCTCCATCTGGTCGCATCGGCGAACGCTGTGTCGTTGGTCAACTCGTCGAGACAGTGCGCCAGTAGATCGTCGAAGTCGACTACGCGCCTACGCTTCTTTTCCCGTTCGTACGACTGAAACAGTTCGACGACGATGTCACTGGCGACAGCGGGCCTCCGTCCAGCGGACTTCGCTGCAGCTGCATAGCGACCCGGCGTGACGAGACGCGCCTTTGCCCAGTCGATCTCACCGAGCACCACACCGACATCGATGCCACTCGGGCCGTGCTGGTTGTGTTGACCGGGTAGGTGGTGTTGGGTGCTCGACGATCGGCGCTGGCCGCGACCGACGGGATTGGCCAGCTCGGAGAGCAGGCTGGTGCGGCTCTTGAGGAGTGCCATTGGTTGGCGACCGGTGTCCGCCCACCGCTGGCGGAGCAGGGCGAAGGCGATCGAGTGGAAGGTTCCGGCGGTGATGCCGGATCGCAGCCCGAACCGATGCAGGTGCCTGCGGAGTTCTCCAGCTGCCTGCCTGGTGAACGTCACGACCAGCACATGGCGCTCGTCGGCGACGCCGGTGGCAAGTCGATAGGCGATGCGGCGGGTCAATACGGTCGTTTTGCCGGAACCGGCACCGGCAATGACGGCGAGCAACGATTCCTGTGCGGTGACCGCGCTGCGCTGGTCACCGTCGAGTCCATCGAGCAGCGCGGCTGCGATGTCGGCGTCACTCCGACTGACGTCACTCCGTTCGTCGTCCAACTCCATGTCGGCAACTGTACGCGGCGGGTGTTACACAGTTGTCGAAGAGCAAGGTGAAGTACGCTCCACCCATGCCGTATCCGAAGAAGCTTCTCAACAGTTACGAGACGGTGGCGCTGGACATGCACCCCCACTGGTGGTTCTTCTCGAACGCCGCATTCGCCCTGCTCGGTGCGATCATCCTGTCCGTGCTGCGGCTAACGTTCTGGCACACGACAGGCAGCGTCAACAAGAGCGTCAACGTGGTCCTCCTCGTGCTCATCGTCATCGCGCTGCTGTTCCTCCTCGCGCGATATGCCAAATGGGCGACGACGAACTTCGTCATCACCTCCGACCGGCTGATCTTCCGTCAGGGCCTGTTCGCCAAGTCGGGTATCGAGATGCCGCTCGAACGCGTCAACAACGTCAACTTCAACCAGAGTTTCTTCGAACGTATCCTCGGTGCCGGCGACCTGCTGATCGAATCGGGCGGTGAGGACGGGCGGCAACGGTTCACCGACATCCGTCGCCCGCAGAAGGTACAGAACCTGATCCATGCTCAGATGGAATCGAACGAGCAGCGCCGATACGGCGGCAGCACACCTGCGGCACCAGCAGCAGCGGACGTGGCGACGCAGTTGGAGAAGCTCGAAGGTCTGCTGCAACGGGGGTCATTGAGCCAGCAGGAATTCGACGCTCAGAAGGCTCGTCTGCTCGGGGGTTGAGCTGCGAAGTCGACCCGCCGGTTACGGAGAATTTCCGGTTGGTGTGTCGACGGCCACCGACTCGATCTTTGCGCCGCGATGCTCGACGGCAGGCCCGGGCAGTGGAGAGGCGGCAGTTGCCAGGAACAGTGTGCGGCCATCGTCTCCGCCGAGCGCGCAGGCGAAGCACGGCGCACTCGTCGTGACAGTATCGAGTATCTCCCCGCCGGGCGCGACGAGCACGCATTCTGCGGCGATGGCGTTGGCAACCCAGATGTTGCCGTCGGCGTCGAGGCAGATGCCGTCCGGCACCCGTCCATGCAGCTTGGCCCACACCTGGCGACCGGACAGTGATCCGTCGGCGTGGATCTTGAAGGAACTCAGTTGGCCGGCATCGCTCTCAGCGACGACCAGCAATGCTGCACCACCTGCTTCGTGCGGGTGCGCAGGGATGATGACGGCCCCATTGGCGAAGCGCATGTCGTCGTTGGCGACGCTCACCGTGCCGTCGATGTCGACGAACGCGAGATTGGCGGCGATGCGCTCCAGTCCACTGTCCGGGTCCGACTCGAATGTATGTACGTCATAACCGAAATTTCCGACGTAGGCCCGGCCGAGTGCGTCGACGACCATGTCGTTGCAGTGGAACGCGGCGACGCCGTTGAGATCGGCATGCTCGACGGGTTCGCCGGATGGCTCCAGCCGCATCACCTTGCGGTCGCGCATCGAGACGACCAGCAGGCGACCGTCCGGCAGCCAGCCGAGGCCGGATGGTTGGCCCGGAACCGAGACCATCACCTCCACATCGCCCGTGGCGGTGATGGTCTTGACGGCATGGTCGTAGAAGTCGGAGAACCACAGACGACCGTCATGCCAGCGCGGCGCCTCGGTGAACGTGAAATTGTCTGCGATCACGGCGGCGTTGCGGGACAAGTCAGCCTCCGAGGGTGAAACGGGCGTTGGGCGTCATGGCGCGTGGGTCTGGCGCGAGGGTCATGGCTCGTCGCCCGAACCGACGAAGGCGGCACCACCGACCGGATGGACGATCCAGCCGGATGACAGTGCGCCTGGTTCTGTCAATGCAACGACGCAACCGCCGAACCCGCCACCGGTCATCCGCGCACCGTAGACGCCCGGCGTTGCAGCGAGTGTCCTGACGGCGACGTCCATCATCGGCGTCGAGGTGTCGAACAGCTCGCGAAGCGATTCGTGACTCGCAACCATCAGCGCGCCGGCAGCGCCGAGTTCGCCGGCGGCGAGGGCGAAGGCGAAGTCACGGACTCGTTCGTTCTCCTCGATCACATGTCTCGCCCTGCGGCGCACGACCGGGTCGGCAATTTCCGTCAGCCGATCGAGTGTCGCCAGGCGCAACGGCCCGATGATCTCCTCGGCGGCAGCGCAGGAAGCGACCCTGTCCCCGTATTCGCTGCCGGCCAGCGTGCGGTGCTTGACGAACTGCACGACGACATCGACGCCACCCGGAAGTGCGACCGGCTCGACGGTCAACGAGTGGCAGTCGATCAATGTGGCGTGACCGGCGACGCCTGCGGCAATCGACAATTGGTCCATGATGCCGCACGGCACTCCACTCGCCCGGATCTCGGCGCGCCTGCACAGCTGCGCAAGTGCCAGTGCATCACCACCGAAACCACAGGCGAGCGCCGTTGCCACCTCCAAGGCGGCGCTCGATGACAGGCCGGCACCGATCGGGATCGTAGTCGACACCTCTCCTCGGAAACTGCGCGCCTGACCGTGGAACTCGGCAACGACACCGGCGACGTAACGCCCCCATGCCGGTTCCACCACCGCCGGATCCGTAACGTCCAGACATACGTCGACCGGTTGAGCCTCGTCGATCGAAGTGAGGGCGATCGTCTCACCCGAATACTGCCCGCGGATGTCGGTATAGCGGTCGATCGCCATCGGTAGCACGAGCCCGCCTGTGTAGTCGGTGTGATCGCCGATGAGGTTGACGCGACCGGGGGCGCGCACCAGGAAGGCGGTGTCCGCAGTCATCGATCGATTCTCATCATGTGATCCGAACGAAGCCCGGTGACTCATGCGAGTTTCATTGCGCCGGCGAATCGCTCCACCGAGGCGACGTCGAACGGGGCGCGCAATGCGAGGTTCACCTGGTCTGCCCCCGCCGCCACGTACTGTCCGATGCGGTCGATGATCTGCTCGTCGGAACCGGTCAGCACCCCGGGGCGGACGTGCTCGCTGAGTGCGCCGAACTGTTGCACGAGACTGGCATCGTTGTAGGCCAAGCCGACATTGACAGTACGGCGGATGTCGTTCGGATTCCTGCCGACCGTTGCGCAGTGTTCATCGATGACTTCGCACTTCTTCGCGAAGGCCTCCGGGCTGACGAAGGGGACGTTCCATCCGTCGGCGTACTTGGCGACGATCTTCAACGTGCGTTTCTCGCCACCGCCCCCGATCCACAACGGCAGCTTGGCCTGGACGGGCTTCGGCTCGCAGCGGGCATCGACGAGCGTGAAGTACTGGCCCTCGAAGTTCGATACATCGTTGCGAAGCAGCGAACTCACGCAGGCCACCGCTTCCTCGAGCATGTCGAGCCTGGCCTTCGCCGCTGGAAATTCGAGGCCGTACGCCCTGTATTCGATCTCGCTCCACCCTGCACCGAGGCCGAGATCGGCGCGACCGTTGCTGAGATGGTCGATCGTGCAGATGGCGTTGGCGAGCACCGCCGGATGCCGGTAGCCGACGCAGTAGACGAGCGACCCGCAGCGGACCGTGGTCGTCGTGCAGGCGAGCGCGGCATGGGTGGCGACTGCCTCGTGGCAGTGGGCGTCGTCGTTGCCCGTCGCCGCGTAGAAGTGATCCCAGATCGAAATCCAGTCGAACCCGAAGTCCTCGACTTTGCGCCACAGATCGCGCAGTGTGTCCGTGGTCGTGTGCTGCAATCCGGCGTGTACCCCATACATCGTCATCGTTGCCGACGTTATCGCGGCACCCTGGCGAGCACCGCTGTCAACTGATCGGTGGACAGCTGTCCACACACCGGGTGTTGCCATCCAGCGCCGTTAACCCTGATCATTCACGAGTCTGAGGTGGGTTGAGGCGCGTATCCGCGGAAAGGCCCTTCTGGTCTGGTTTTCTTGTTGTCGCGAAGCAAGAAGATCA
>JAYTOR010000228.1:0-13845 GCA_043747685.1 Actinomycetota bacterium | reverse complement strand
TCTCGACCGCCTACGTCGGGTCGTCGAATCTCACGCACTCGGCGCAGGTGACCGGGTTGGAATGGAACGTGAGGGTATCCGCAGCGCGAAACCCTGGCGTGATTTCCAAGTTTGGCGCCGTGTTCGACAGCTATTGGGCGTCGGACGATTTCGTTCCATACGACCCGGCTCAATTCGACGACGAGAGAGAACGGGCCGGGCGTGTAGACACCGGTCCACGCGTGATCCTCAGTCCGATCGAGTTACGGCCGTTTCCGTTCCAGGAACGTCTGCTCGAACTCATCGAAGTGTCCCGACAGCAAGGGCATCATCGCAATCTGCTCGTCGCCGCTACTGGGACGGGCAAGACCGTCATGGCAGCCCTCGACTACGGCACGCTCCGCGACCGGTTTAGCCGATCCCGGCTGCTATTCGTCGCCCACAGCGAGCAGATACTCGACCAGAGCCTCGCCACATTCCGATACGCGTTGCGTGACGCGTCGTTCGGAGAGAAGTGGGTCGGGGGGGCACGACCGACACGATACGAACACGTCTTTGCCTCGATCCAGAGCCTGAACGCAAACGATCTTTCTGCCATGCCGGCCGACCACTTCGATGTAGTGATCGTGGACGAGTTCCACCACGCCGCGGCGACGTCGTACAAACGAGTACTCGATCACCTCACGCCCACCGAACTGCTCGGCCTGACCGCCACGCCAGAACGTAGCGATGGTCTTCCGATCCTGCACTGGTTCGACGATCGCATCGCCGCCGAGCTCCGGCTCTGGGAGGCAATCGACCAGCAGCACCTCTCGCCCTTCCTCTATTTCGGGATTCACGACGGCCTGGACCTGCGCCAGATCCCATGGCGCCGGGGACGCGGCTACGACGTCGACGCGCTCAGCAACCCCTATACCAGCTCTGACGCTTGGGCACGGTTGGTGGTCCAGCAGGTTGCCGAGCACGCAGAGCCCTCGACGATGCGCGCTCTCGGCTTCTGCGTGAGCGTTGAACACGCCCGCTTCATGGCGCATCACTTCAATCGCCACGGCATCCCGGCCGTCGCGATGTGGGGCGATTCCCCTCCTGTCGAGCGAGAGGCGGCCCTGAGGAACTTGTCTCAAGGAAGCATCCGCGTCGTGTTCTCGGTCGATCTCTTCAACGAGGGCGTCGATGTTCCCGCGGTCGACACGGTGATCATGCTGCGGCCGACGGAGAGCCCCACACTGTTCCTGCAACAGCTCGGTCGTGGGCTCCGCAAGACAGCCGGCAAAGCGACGTGCACGGTTTTGGACTTCGTTGGCACGCACCGCAAGGAGTTCCGATTCGACCGTCGGTTTCGGGCGTTGCTCGGTGGTACTCGTCGAGATGTCGAACGTGCCGTAGAACTGCAGTTCCCTTTCCTACCTGCCGGCTGCAACATGCACCTCGACGCGCTGGCGTCCGAAGTCATACTACGAAGCCTGCGTGAGGCGATCCCGACCCGATGGCCGGCGAAGGTGGATGAACTTCGTTCGCTCCGCCGAGAGCGCCCCGACCTCGGACTCGGTGAGTTCTTGCACGAGTCTGGGCTCGATCTCGAGGACGTGTATGACGGCAGCAGGAGCTGGTCGGATCTCCAGGAGGCCGCCGGTGCTCTCCTGCTGCCACGTGGCCCAGATGAGACGGTGATCCGCCGAGCGATCGGAAGGCTTCTCCACATCGACGACCGGGAACGCATTGACACGTACCGTCGATACCTCGCACGCCCCAGCGCGCCGACGATGGCGACCCTCCCGGAGCGCGAACGACGCCTCCTTCACATGCTCACCGCAGCCGTCACCGATCGAGCGATCAAGGCAGACACCAGCGTCAATGCGGCGCTCGATCTGCTCTGGGCACACCCGCAGGTTCGTGGCGAACTGCTCAACCTGTTCAGCGTGCTCGACCGTCGAATTGACCACCTGCACACACCGCTCAGCACGCACCCGGATTGTCCGCTGCAGATCCACGCCAGGTACAGCCGGCTCGAGATCCTCGCGGCATTCGGGCTCGGCTCAGGCGCCAAGATGGCCACCTGGCAGAGCGGCGTCTACGAGGCCAAGTCGGCAAACGCCGAGTTGCTCGCGTTCACACTCGACAAGAGCAGCGGCGGCTTCTCACCGACGACCCGATATCGCGACTACGCAATCAGTAGAACCCTCGTCCACTGGGAGAGTCAGTCGGCCACGCGCGCCGACGGGCCAACCGGGCTGCGCTATCGGAACCACGAGCGCGACGGACGAAGCATCATGTTGTTTACTCGCCTCCACGCCGACGACCGCGCCTTCTGGTTCCTCGGCCCGGCCACGTATCGAGGCCATGTCGGCGAGCGACCGATGGCGATCACGTGGGAGCTGAAACAGCCACTGTCGGGCGACCTCTATCAGTCCTTCGCAGCTGCGGTGGCATGACCAGCTAACGAGAGCACTGCAGGCGCGCTCAATAGATTGAGGTCAAGAGTGGCAGCCGCAATCTGTCCGGGCACGCGACGAAACTGCGCGATCGATACCCGCGCCCGAGCCCTTTACCGGCGCGCCGGGAGGAGGGTGAAACGCCCGCCTTGAAGCGGGCGAACGACGTCGAAATGGCGCCGATCGAGTGTCAGTATCGATTTTGTGTGGTGATGTTTGGCCAGGACGACTAACGACGCATCGGCAAGCCCGATCTGCAATTTCGGGTAGTTGGTGATGATTGATACTGCTACCCGCATATCGCTGGCGGTCATCGGCGCGAGTGTGAACCGACCGCTCGACAGTTGGAGCAGCGTTTTGACCTCGGTGTCGAGGCCCATTCTCGTCGCCACGAGGTAGTCGAGTTCGGCGACGACGTAGGGCGACACGACGAACGCGAGGTCATCACGAATCAGCACATCGACGCAGCGCTGGTGAAAACCGTCGTCGCGGTCGACCATCGCATAGAGGCAACTCGTGTCGACGATGACTGACTGCAACTAGCGATCTCCGAAACCGGCGAGCAACTCATCGACGTGCAGCGATCCACTGCCGTCGCCGGACGACCCGAACCCGTACTCCAGCGGGGGCCGAGCGCGGGTGATCCGATCCGCCACGGCGCTTCGGATCACCGCAGCTTCGCTCGTCCCCTCGGCGATCGCCAAACGTTCGATCGCCAGCTTCATGTCATCCGGCAGATAGACGGTTGTGCGATTCATAACACGTATGGTACCACCGGTGGCACCACCGCAATTCCGGGTGGCCCGGAACTATCTCAGCTAGTCCCAACCGTAGTGGGCGAGCTTCAGATCGCTGAGGCCGCTCTTTCCAACTGCCAGGATGGCGTTGAGCCACAGGTAGCGCTCGTCGCCCGCCTCGAAGATCGGCGTCACGTAGGCGGGTGTCGTGCCGACGCGGCCGGTGGCATCCGTTCGGCCCTTGTACTGCACGTAGATCAGCGCCCCGTCGTGCGTCTCCAGCAGGATCGACGAATGTCAATGCATTAGTTCAACAATCTTCGATATAGTTTCGGGCATGGCACGCTAGACCCTGACGCTCGACTCGGTCGCTTGTTTGCAGTCCGGTGCGCACGGACACCCTCCACGAAGCGCAGGCCGAACTCCTCGCCCGGTCGTTCGCTGCATTGTCGGACCCGATCCGATTGCGCTTGCTGTCGCATGTCGCATCCGCGGACGACGAGGTCTGTGCGTGTGATCTGGTGACGATGTCGGGTCGTTCGCAGCCGACCGTGCGTCATCACATGAAGCTGCTGTGCGACGGCGGTCTCGTGACACGCGAGAAGCGCGGCCTGTGGGTCTGGTATCGGATCGTGCCAGCGCGTCTCGATGCCCTGCGGGCCGTCCTCGCCTGAACTTGGTCGACGATGAGCGAGTTCACCGTCCGAGCAATGACCGCCGGGGATTGGCCGGCGGTCGCAGCGATCCACAAGGCCGGGATCGAAAAGGGCACTGCAACGTTCGAAACGTCAGTGCCGTCATGGGAGCAGTGGGACAGGAGCCACCTCGACGGGCATCGCCTCGTCGCCGTCGACCCCGATGAGCTCGTCGTTGGGTGGGCGGCGTTAAGCGGTGTGTCGGATCGTTGCGCCTATGCCGGCGAAGCCGAGAACGGTGTCTACGTCCATCCGGACCACCGCGGCCACGGAGAGGGCCGTGTCCTGTTAGAGGCGCTGATCGCTCGATCGGAGGAAGCGGGGATCTGGACGATCCAGACCGGGATCTTCCCCGAGAACACTGCAAGCATCGCCCTGCATAAACGCTGCGGGTTCCGAATCATCGGCCGGCGTGAGCGCATCAGCCGCCCGAATGGTGTGTGGCGCGACACGCTCTCGCTCGAGCGTCGCAGCCCGACCATCACCTGAATGTTCACCCGAGCGGGTTGAAGCCCGTCACTGTGATCCTCGGTCAGCAGGTCGAGGTGAAGGCGGATCGGTACACGGTCACGCCTGCCGACGCGCCTACACGCCCGATTTTCGCTGGCCGGCGACAGCGGCCCGGACCTGCATGACGAGGTCGTCCAGTGTCCGTGCGGGCCCACCGACGACGACCGGAGTGCCGGATCTTCTGATCCGGTCGGCAGTTTCGTGGGCACGCTCGCTGCACGCAGGATTGACCACCGTCAGGACTGCGACGTCGATCTCGTGCTCGTCGCAGAAACGGACGAGTTCATCCGGAGGCATGTCGGCGCCGAGGTGATGCACCCGCCAGTTGTGGTCACGGAGCACCACGGCTGCCATGGTCGTCGCCAACGAGTGGCGATCGCCTGAAACAGCGGCGACCATGACGGTGCCACGCCGTCGGCCTCGAGGTCGCGGAGCCACTTCTCCGAGGATCCGCTCGGCGATCGCCGATGCCCGGTGCTCGACCCAGATCGAGAGTTTGCCGTCGTGCCAGTCCCGGCCGATCCACTCGAGCGGCGGCACGAGCACCTTTTGAATGAGATCGATGAGGGGGGTGTGCTCAGCAACCAGCGCTCCGGCGAGGTCTCGTGCGCCGAACTCGTCGCCGGCCGACAGTGCAGTGTGCATCTTCTCCGCAGCCCTCGCCAGTCTTGGAGCGCCAGGTGGTTTCGGACGCGTCGGGGTCCGTCGGGCCTCGAGAAAGGCCGCGAGCTCGTGGCGCAGGACGCGATATCGGCCGTCGACCACGTCAGCTGGCAACTTCCCCGCTCGCACCCAGCGGTACACGGTCTGGTAATGCACGCCGACTTCGGCGGCGACTTGATCGAGGTCAAGTGCGTCGCCGGACAGGTCCACCCTCTTACTTTAGACCAACCCAAGGACAATCCCAAGAATATTTGTTTACCAATGTTAATTCATGCCTTACTATGTTAAAGTTTGGTAAAGCCGCCGACGTCAGGTGGTTCACTTCCTCCCGAAGGAGCATTTCAATGGAACTCACTCTGGGCAAGACCCAGTTCAACCTGGTGTACAACTCATTCTCGTTCGTCATCGCCATCATGGGCGCAGCGCTGCTGTTCTCCCTGCTGGTGCGCAACCGAGTAGCCCCACAGCACCGCACGGCCGTCACGCTGTCGACGCTCGTCGTCGGCGTCGCGTTGTACCACTACGTACGCATCTTCGGATCGTGGAACGAAGCGTTCTCGTTCACCAACGCCAAGTTCGTCCAGAACGGCAGGCCCTTCAACGAGGGCTACCGCTACGTGGATTGGCTGGTCACGGTGCCGCTGTTGCTGGCTGAACTGGTCGTGGTCCTCAAGCTGTCCAGAGCCAAGACTCGCAGCCTTCTGGTGCGCCTCTCGATCGCTGCCGTGGCGATGATCGCGCTCGGCTATCCCGGGGAGATCTCCGGAGCACACAGCTCGGCCCGCACGATCTGGGCGGCCGCCTCGACGCTGCCATTCCTCTACATCCTGTTTGTGCTCTTCGTCGAGCTCAGTCGCTCACTCGATCGCCAGAGCGTCGGCGTAAGGAAGCTCGTCGGTGTGCTGCGCTACATCATCCTCGCGACGTGGGGCGTGTACCCGATCGCCTACATGCTTCCCTCGTTGATAGACGACCAGTCCAAGGCACTCGTCGCTCGCCAGGTGATGTACTCACTCGGTGATGTGCTGGCCAAGCCGCTGTTCGGTCTGCTCGTGCTGTCCATCGCCCTGGCGAAGTCCCATGAGGACGGCTACGTCGAGGCCGGCTTTGTCAGCTCCGGCCCGATCGATGAGCTCGACTCACGAGTTCCCGACGGCGCTCGCGAGATCCTCGGCTCCTGACAGTCCCGGCCACCCGAATGTCCGTCCCGGCGCCCGACAAGGGTGTCGGGACGGGCGTGACACCCGGAAAGCCCGGCGATGACCGACATGATCGAGGAGACAACCACCGCTCCTCTCGCCGACGGGCCGATCCCGGGCCGGCGTGACCGGCTGGAACGACAGCGTCACGCCATTGCCGTGTGTGCCGCGATCGCAGCGGTGGGTGCAACGCTCCTCGGCTGGACGCCGAGCTCGGCTGCTGCGTTGACGATCGTCATCGCCGCCGTCGCCATCGGCCTGCCTCACGGGGCACTCGACATCGTCATCGGTCCACGGATGACGAAGCGATCGCTGTTCTTCGGGTGCTACCTCGCCGTCGCAGCCCTCACCACGCTGGTGTGGTTGGTGGCCCCTCTGCTCGCGCTGGTCACCTTCTTCGCCGCTTCCTGGTTCCACTTCGCTCGTGGTGATGCTCCCTATCATCACCGCCTCCGTGGTGCCGGGGGCCCGTTCGGGATGTCGACGGCCGGCTGTGCACTCGGACTCCCGCTCGCGCTGCACAGTGGTGTCGTGGCACCGGTGCTGTCGGACCTGCTGGTCGGCAACGGCGCCCTCGGCAGCCAGCAGGTGGCCGCCATCGGCTGGATCATCGCGTATCCGTCGATCATCGCCGGCATAGTGGCCGCCATCGCCGCGGTGCAGCTCCATCGATACTCCGCCGTCGCCGAGATCACCGCCGTCGCGGCCCTCGCGGTCGTCGTCCACCCATTGGTCTCGTTCGCGCTCTACTTCGCGCTGTGGCACTCACCTCGGCACCTGATCGAACTCGACATCGACGGTACGTCGTGGGCACTCGCACTGGGCGCCAGTGCAACCACCTTGATCGCCGGTGCAGTTGTATGGCGGCTCATCGAACCCTCAGCAGCAACATCGATACGCGTGATCTTCATCGGCCTCGCCGCGCTCACCGTTCCCCACGTCCTCGTGACCGAGTTACTGCGAGCCCATCGATCGAACGATGGTCGCACCACCTGAAGCCGAGGATCCCCGCATGCTCGACACGCCCTCAGCTCCGGCATCGACCGCCGAGTGGTTTCCGGCGTGGCAAAGCGCTACTTGGAGCGCCGTCGAACCGGGCGAAATCAATCCGGTTGGTCGAGGCCGAGAACATCGACCCACAACCGTTTTGGTCGCTGCGCGCACGCGAATTGCAGGCGTATGCCGTCGACGCCGACCTCGCATCGTGCTGCTGTCACAGCGCCGAACCGCAGTCCGGCAGCGAGTAATCCCGCATCGCCGGCGTGAGCGCCGTGGACGATCAATGTCGTGCCGTCTGCAAATCGAAGTCGTACGGCGTGCACGGAGATCGCAGACTCCACCACCCGCAACGGCGTTCGCCGCCGAATCAGCACATTCACGCGACTGGCGATGAGGGCGTGCAATTCGCCGGCCAGTTCGACACTGACAGTCTGGAGCATTTCGAACATGTCCGGATCGATATCGGTGAGATCGTGACGGGGGTCAGCTGGACGATGCGATACTCCCCTCCGTAAGTGCCATCTCGCAGTCACAGCCACTCAACCTTTCGAGGGTGCTATCGATCGAGCGTGCACGTCTCCACTGTCGCCAACCCTTCCCGGTGGCGCCGCCACTGAAACATCCGCAGCGTGCCATCCGGAAGCCATCTCGCCTATCGAGTGGTGGTACGACCGCAACGGATGATTCGCTGACGTTCCTGAGGGTCAGACGGGTCGAGCCGCCCGGCCCCGAGCGGGGTCCGCGTCAGCTCGGTTTCACGCTCGTATCCGAATGCGTCATACGCGACGGGCCTTCGTGCGCAGGAGCTCACTGAGTTCGCCATCGCTGGCGATCCGGGCACCGGCCATGAGGAAGGCGTCGCGTACGACGCGTGGTCCACGTCCGTTGTCGAGCGCATTGACACCGGTCGATGAGAGCGTCGCAGCGTCGGGTTCCAGCACGTGAACGGCGATGCCGGCGCGCGTCAGCACATCGCATTCGGCCTGGAGACGCCGTCGGAAAAAGGTCCGCACGAGATGGTCCGGACGCATGCCGAGTGCGTCCGATCCAGCGGACATCGGCGACAACACGATTGCCGCATCGACGCCGGCTGTGACAAGGACGTCGGCGTTCGTCGGCGAGTGAGCTCCACCGTCGATGTAGCGGCGCCGGTCGATGGTGACGGGTCTGAAGAGGCCAGGAATCGCACACGGGGCCGCAATTGCCTCGCCAGGTGTCGCGACGACCTGCTCGCGCCCGAACACTGTCCGCCGCGCATCGCGGCTTCGCACTGCTGTTATCCACAAATCTCGTTCGGGCCACGCAGAGAGCAGTCCGCCGAGATGAGTGAGATGCCCAGGCACGTCGATCCAACCGTGAGGCAGCATCGCCAGACCGACAGTCAACATCTTCGACGGCGTCGGACGGCGCAGATCACGCCACAGTGGCCACGCTGGAACGAAGAAACGTGGCACGGCAGGTGCCTTGGTCGTGGTGCTGTGTCACGGGTCTACTTGTCCCGCCATCGCAACATTGAAGCTCCGCTGCCCGTACTCTCGAGGAAGAACTGTGATCGTCTCACCGCTGCTTGTAACGCGCTTCTCGCAGGTGATGATCAAAATCGGGTCCCGCTACGAGCCCTGACCAACGGCGTGGCGCGAAGACGTTTCAGATGCCGACTGTGCGGGAACGACCGCCATCGATGAGCGATGTGTGGGGCAGACGAGTCACATTGGATCTGAGCTATGCCGGCGACAGTGGCGTTTTTGCGGATGTCGCAGCAACGAAGATGACGAGCATCCACGCCGGCCGAGCGTGCGTGACGTTTGTGCTCGATGCACTGCTGTCTCCGATGGCTCCGTATCTGCAAGGCGTCCCCGCCGACGCCCGCACCTCCGAAGGCGAACGGTGGACCGTCTGGCTGTGCGACGCCGGCCTCACTCTGGCAACAGCGACTTCGCATTTCTAGCGAGCGGTTGCGCACCTGAACAGAACGTCTCGGGTGGCAACACACCGCCTCGACGCAACCTCACAGAACCAGGACCGTTGGCTCGGACGGGTTGTACAGCCTCTCGTCGTCCATGAGCCAGAAAGCGTCATCCGGCAGCAACATCGAAACGTCGCCGGCCGTCATGACGAGCGTCCAACGTCCCAAGGACAACCGACCGAAGCGACGAGCGTTCGTGCTCGCCCAGGGAATGGGCGTGACGACCAACGGGAGCGAAACCGTTGGGGCCGACGACCTCGTTGCCGCAGCCGATGTGCACCGCGCGATCCAAGACAGCAGCCCGACCGGCGCTGCTCCCGGCTCCGGTGGCCAGTACATCGTCGACAAGACGTGCAACGGTACGGGCGATCTGGCGAACCAGTCCCTTCAGTACCTCGGAGGACCGGTACTCAGCTCTGTGAAGCTGCGCCTCGTCTTCTGGGGACGGGAACTGGCTGGTACCGCGCCGCCGGTGACGATGAGCCAGGTGCTCAACGACGTCAAGTCCATCTGCGCCGGTCCGTACTTCGACGCCGCAAAACAGCTCGGGGCGAATGGCGCATACGTCGATCGTGTCGTGCCGATCACCAACAGCGACCCTCCGAACCCCGTCAAAGCGAGCGATGCCGGCAACCTCGTGCTCAGGCTCATCGACAATGACATAGTGCCGGAACCCGATGACGACCTCACCACCGCGCTGTACATCGTGCTGCTACCGCAGCGTGTCGGCGGCGCAACGCTGTCGACCCCGCCAGGACTGAACGGCGCCCATTCCTATGCGACCTACAGCGACTACGACTTCCCCGTCGATTGCGACAACGACAGCGTCTTCTACGCCTGGATTCGCAACACCGGCTCGAGGGCGCAGATCTCGACGATGATCTCAGACGAGATCGTCGAGGCGATGACCGACCCGATGGGCAACGGGTGGCGGGTCACCCCGACGAATTCGTCGAACTGGAACGAGGTGACCGCCGATGACGACAAAATGGCCGTCGGTCGTCAGCTGCGGAACATCAGTCGCCATCGATCTCACCCGTGACGGCCGGGTCATCTGCGGTTTCCTCGGTCGCCGTCTCGTCAGCGGGAGCAATGGGCGAGTCGCCGACATTGCGGCCGAGTTCTTCGGCGTGTTCGACCAGCTCGGCGATCTGGTCAGGGGCGTCCTCCGACCTGGGGTCGATCGTCGCCGCCTCCCGGTCGATCGGGTCTGCTTCGATTGCATCGTTTGATTCGTCGGTATCGCTCACGAACACATCAGTTCCCCAAACGATCCATCGCCGAAACCCGGAGCCGAAACCCGGATGCGTGCATGCACACGCTTGTCCAGCGCCTCGACGAACCTTTCGGGGTATGAGACACCGTTCGACGGGGTACCTTGGCGAACGCTGTTGTTCTTCGGCCAGAGATGGGGATCTCTCTCGGACGATGCGAAGCCAGTCGAAACCCGAGATTGCCGTTGATCACGAGGAGGTTTGCCATGCCGAGCTGTCGCCCCTGGTGGTCGACCTGCGCGCCGGCAGGCGATGCGACGGCTCAGCAGACACAGGCGCCCGAACGCCATGTGCTGCGATCAGCGGTCGATGGTGGGTATGTCGATTGACTGCCTATTCGGATCGAACGCCGGCTCGTCTCAGCCCCAAACCGTTGTGGAACTACTGCTTGGTTGCGATGTTCGCCGTCGGGATCGGCGGCGGGTTCGTCGGGCTCCAACGATCAGCCACCGACAGCACCGTTCCAGTCGATGCGCCAACAGTCTTTTTGCGAGACTGCGCGGTTTGTCATGGTGCTGATGCGTCCGGTACTTCGAGGGGGCCGACGTTGCAAGGGGTCGGATCGGCAGACGTGGATTATCAGCTGACGACTGGCAGGATGCCGCTGAATTCTTCCACCGCACGATCGCGACGTCAAACACCGAAGTACGACGCAGCGACGATCACCGCGCTGGTTGCCTACGCTGCGACTCTCGCTCCGGGCGGTCCCGGCATTCCCGACGTTGCGCTCGTCGGCGCCGACGTCGCAGCCGGCGGCACGCTGTATCGGGCACAGTGCGCGGCGTGCCATCAGTGGGCCGGCGATGGCGGGGCGTTGCGATTCGGCAATGCGCCGTCGTTGACGTCGGCGACACCGACGCAGATCGCCGAGGCCATCCGAGTCGGTCCGTCAACCATGCCGGTGTTCGGGCACCTCGCATTCAGCGCAACGCAACTGAACGATGTTGTGGCGTATGTCCATGATCTGAGGAATCCCGATGACGCCGGTGGACAATCACTCTGGCATCTCGGACCGCTGGCCGAGGGTGCGGCGGCGCTGATCGGGCTCGCTGTGCTCATAGCCCTATTGCGCCTCGTCGGGACGCGAACGTGAACGATAGGCGCGGCGTTGAGCGGCTGGCGATCGGCGTCTTCTGCGTTGCCGCAATTGGTGCCGTCGGGTTCGTGATTTCGTTCTCGCTGACGGGACAACACACGCAGCTCGAGGGTCTGTCGCTGGCGATGGCGTTTGGAGGGATCGGATTGGGTCTGGTGGTGTGGGCCAACACACTGCTCGGCGCCGGCGAGCACAGCGAGGCTCGCACGCCACTGCGGGCGACCCCTGAAGAAATCGTTGCCCTCGACGAAGGCCTCGGTCGCGGCGAGACCGTGGCCCGACGCGTGTGGTTGAGGCGTACCGCCGTCGCCGCAGGCGGCGCGCTCGGCGTCGCACTGTTGTCACCGCTGAGGTCCTTGGGGCCGAAACCTGGCAAAGATCTCCTGCACACGGCGTGGAAGAACGGTGTGCGTGTAGTGACAGAAGACGGCGCACCGGTGAAGGCCACCGACGTTCCGGGAGACGGGCTGCTGACGGTGTTCCCGGAGGGCGCAGTCGGAGCTGCCGACGCCCAGGCCGTCCTGGTTCGCGTCGATCCACGACTGCTCCGCCTGCCGCCCAGCCGGGCGAGTTGGGCTCCGAACGGCTTGATGGCCTATTCGAAGGTCTGCACACACGCCGGATGCCCTGTCGGTCTCTATCAGGCCGACAGCCACCAATTGCTCTGCCCGTGCCATCAGTCGAGTTTCGACGTATTGCGCGGGGCATTGCCGGTCAGCGGACCGGCCGCATGGCCGTTGCCGCAATTGCCGCTGGTGGTTGATGCCGACGGCTTACTGCGGGTGTCTGGCGATTTCAGCGAACCGGTCGGGCCTGGATGGTGGAAGGCGTGATTCCGCGAGGCGCACATTGCAGGACCCCGCTGACACGCAGACGTACGACGTCGCTGATCGTCGCTGATCGTCGCGATCGTCGCGATCGTCGGGGCGTTGTCGGCGTGTTCCTCGGCGTCGCCGTCGATGCTCGACGGAAAATCGCCACAGGCCAACCGCATCAGTGACCTGTGGTGGCTCATGTTCGCGTTGGCCGTAGCCGTCTATGTCACCGTGATCGCCTTCGTCATCGTGGCGGCGATGCGCAGACGGCGCAGCCCGGGTCCCGACACGTCCTCAGACAGCGGTGTGTCCCTACGCGGCGATCTGCTCGACGATCGTGTCGATCGGCGGTTCTTGCTGTACGGAGGTCTGCTGCTGCCGGTCATCGTGCTCGGGATCATCGCAGTGCAGACTGTACGCGTCAGTGATTCGCTGCAAGCAGCAACCGCCAGAGTGCACATCGATGTCGACGCCAAGGACTGGTGGTGGCGAATCAGCTACCCGAACGATGGTGTCGTCACGGCGAACGAGATCCATGTCCCCGTCGGCGAGAGCGTGCAGATCGCCCTGAGATCAGACAATGTAGTCCACAGTCTGTGGGTTCCCCAGCTCAACGGCAAGAGCGACGTCATCCCCGGCGAAACGAACTATATGACGTTCATCGCAGCACAGACCGGAATCTTCCGCGGCCAGTGCGCCGAATTCTGTGGGATCGAGCACGCCAAGATGGCGTTCATCGTGATCGTCCAAACACGAGCGGACTTCGAGGCCTGGTTGGCGTCGAGCCGCACACCGGGAGTCGCAGCGCAGACGGCACAGCAACGCCAAGGTGCCCAGCTCGTGGCGACGACGTCGTGCGCAGGCTGCCACACGATCATTGGGACGGCAGCCATCGGGACGGTCGGGCCCGATCTCACCCACGTCGGGAGCCGCCAGACCTTGGCATCGGACTCGTTACCGAACACGCCCGATGGCATGGTCCGCTGGCTCACAGCGACCCAACAGGTCAAAGCAGGTGCGCTGATGCCACAGATCGACCTGACAGCTGCCCAGGTTGCGGCGATCACCGCCTACCTGGAGAGCCTTAAATGACCTCGGTGGAGATTCCATCCGCCGTCGACGAACGGATCGAACGGGTGTGGGCAGATCGTCCCGGCCTCTTGGGATTCTTCACGACGGTCGATCACAAACGGATCGGCATCCGCTATATCGTCACATCGTTCATCTTCTTCTTCATCGCCGGGCTGCTGGCACTGGTGATGCGTGCCCAACTCGCCGTACCGAACGGAACCGTGGTCGGAGCGGACGCCTACAACCAGTTGTTCACGATGCACGGAACGATCATGATCTTCCTGTTCAACACCCCGGTCCTGGCCGGGTTCGGTAACTACCTCGTGCCGCTGATGATCGGTGCACGAGACATGGCGTTTCCCCGGTTGAACGCCTTCAGCTATTGGATCTTCGTCGGTGCCGGCCTGTT
>JAYTOR010000227.1:0-5041 GCA_043747685.1 Actinomycetota bacterium | reverse complement strand
CGCCTGACGCCGTTCGCCGAGACCAGGGTGGTGATCCTCGGCCAGGACCCGTACCACGGCCCGAAGCAGGCGGAGGGGCTGTGTTTCAGTGTCAGATCCGGCATCGCCAAGCCCCCTTCGCTCGTCAATATCTTCAAGGAGTTGGACAGCGATCTGGCAATTGCGCCGGCGAAGCACGGCTCCCTGGTGCACTGGGCGCGCCAGGGTGTGCTGCTGTTGAACACGACCTTGACGGTTCGCGGGGGCCAGGCTGCGAGCCATCAGGGCAAAGGCTGGGAGACCTTCACCGACGAGGTCCTTCGTGCCGTGAACGAACATCCTCGGCGCGTCGTGTTCATCCTCTGGGGTTCGAACGCACGCAAGAAGGCGGCGCTGATCGACCGCTCACGCCACACGATCATCGAGTCGGCGCATCCCTCTCCGCTCTCGGCGCACAACGGCTTCTTCGGCAGTCGGCCGTTCTCCCGCGCCAATGCAGCATTGGTGGAGGCCGGGCTGGAGCCGATCGACTGGCGCATCCCGTAGGAGGCAGCGGGTACGATCGGGAGGTGGAAGCGCTCGTCATCGTTCACGAAAATGATTCGCCAGCCGGGTTCGTCGGCGAGCGGCTCGAACACCACGGGTACACGTTGACGCAGGCCTGCATCGGCACAGGGCTCGACCAGGGGCCGGACACGCTGCCGTCACTCGACGGATTCGATCTCGTTCTGCCGCTCGGCTGCACCGCCGGCGTCTACGAGCGGGACGTTGCCACGTGGATGAACGACGAGATCGCCTTTCTCGCTGACGCCCACCGCCGGCGCGTGCCGATCCTCGGGATCTGCTTCGGCGGTCAATCGCTCGCGGCAGCGCTCGGGGCGCACGTCGAGCAGGCGCAGCATGCCGAGATCGGTTGGGTAACCGTCGAGACGTCCGAACCTGAAGCGATTGCTGCCGGGCCATGGATGGCGTGGCATATCGACCATTTCCAGGTGCCGCGTGGCGCAACTGAGCTCGCGAGGACCGACCGGGCGTCTCACGCCTACCGGCTCGATCGCAGCGTCGGCCTGCAGTTCCATCCCGAGGTCGACGAAGCACTCGTCGAATTGTGGGCCAAGGAACCGCTCGACAGCTATTTCGCCGGTCATGGCGCCGACCGCGACGATCTGCTGCACAACCTCCACGAAAACATCGCCGAAGCCCAGGTCAACACGTTCAAGCTCGTCGACTGGTTTGTCGAGACCGTCGCCCCCAGCTGACACCCGAGTAGCGGCGGTCCAGGCGAGTACGTCTGGCGCGCTCAGCGAACCGCACGTACTCTGCCGGACCGCAGGTACTCGGATCTACATCGGCGTACCTTTCGGGTACCCATCGACCTGGCCACGTATGATCAGGTTGGAGACCAGACCGGTCCACCCGGTCTGGTGCGATGCTCCGAGACCCTTGCCGTTGTCGCCGTGGAAATATTCGAAGAACGTCATCAGCCCGTGCCACGCAGGATCGGTCTGGAACTTCTCGGCGTCGCGATAGATCGGTCGGCGACCGTCGGCGTCGTCGAGGAACAGCGAGATCAGCCGATCCGACAGGTCCTTGCCGATCTCCGCAAGCGTGTGCTGGACACCTGATCCCGTCGGGTGCTCGACCGTGACTTCGTCGCCGAGGAACTCGGCGTACCGGCGGATCGCCGAGATCAGCAGGAAGTTCGCCGGGAACCAGATCGGCCCGCGCCAGTTGGAGTTGCCGCCGAAGAGCGCTGACGTCGACTCGCCAGGCTCATAGTCGACCTCGAAACTGATCCCGGCGATCTCGACGGCGAACGGCTGGCCATGGTAAGCGGCCGACAGTGCCCGCACCCCATGCGGTGAGAGGAATTCAGCCTCGTCGAGCGCGCGTTTCAGCAGACGTTTCAACCGGTCAGGAGAGACCATCGCCAATAGACGGCTGTGGGTCTGCTTGCCGGTTCCGTCGTCGTCGCCGCCCAGCACGCCATCGTGGACGACGCACTCGGCGATCGGAGCACGATTCTTGAGGAACCATTCGAGGCGGGCGGCGAATTCGGGGAGCCGCTTGAGCGTTTCATCGGAGAGGATCGTCGCTGCGCACATCGGCAACAGGCCGACGAACGACCGGGCCCGTAGCGGCAGATCAGGAGCCCCGGTGATCTGCAGTACGTCGTAATAGAAGCCGTCGACCTCGTCCCACAGGCCCTGATCGTTGATCGCCGTCGAGATCAGCACGAAGTGCTCGAAGAACTTCGTCGCCAGGTCCTCGTACGAGTTGTCGTTCTCGGCGAGAATCAGCGTGATGTGCAGCAGGTCGAGGCAATACATCGCCATCCACGCGGTGCCGTCCGACTGCTCGATCTTGCCACTGACGGGAAGTTGCGCCGAACGATCGATCGGTCCGATGTTGTCGAGACCGAGGAAACCCCCTTCGAAGACGTTGTTGCCGTCGACGTCCTTGACGTTGACCCACCACGTGAAATTGATCAGCAACTTGTGCAGTACCCGCTCGAGGAACGAGAAGTCCCTGGCGCCGTCGATCACGAACACCTCGATCGCCGCCCACGCGTGCACCGGGGGGTTCACGTCGCCGAAGGCCCATTCGTAGGCCGGCAGTTGACCGTTCGGGTGCATGTACCACTCACGGCACATCAACAGCAGCTGGTCCTTGGCGAACTGCGTGTCGACGTGTGCAAGCGCCACGCAGTGGAATGCAAGGTCCCACGCGGCGTACCACGGGTACTCCCATGTGTCCGGCATCGAGATCACTTCGTGGTTGTTGACGTGACGCCACTGGTGGTTGCGGCCGGTCAGGCGTTGTGCAGGCGGTGGCGGCTGGCCGGGATCGCCATCGAGCCAACGGGCGACGTCGTAGTGGTAGAACTGCTTGCTCCACAGCATCCCGCCGAGCGCCTGACGCATGATCGATGCCTGCTCGACGGATGTCCCTACCGGGGTCAAGGCTGCATAGAACTCGTCCGCCTCGCGTTTGCGGGCGCGCATCACCTGATCGAACTCGCTGCCGGCGACGACCCCGTCGTCCGCCCCGAAACGCAGGTTGATGACCGCAGTCGCCCCGGCCTGCACCTGCAAGCGGAAGTGCATCGCCGCCTTCGTGCCCGTCTGCGCCGGATTGACCGTCGGCGATCCGGCGACGATGTAGTCGTTGATGCCATCTTTCGGGAACGGAGCACTCTGTGCCGGATCGGCACCGAACAGGCGCACGTGATTCGTCTCGTTGTCACAGAACAGCAACTCGGCCGGAGGGTGCTCAGAGCGCAGGGCGATTCGCCCGACGGCGTGATGATCGGCGACGAGCGCGCCGTTCTCGACGACGATCGCCGGAGGCGAGCGCCGCGCGTCCCAAGCCCACGTGTTGCGGAACCACATCGTCGGCAGCACATGCAGCTCGGCGACACTCGGCCCGGGGTTGTGAATGCTCAGGCGGATACAGAACTCTGCCGTATCGACCTTGGCGTATTCGGCGGTGATGTCCCAGTAGCGGTCGTCGTCGAAGATCCCGGTGTCGAGCAGTTCGTATTCGGCGTCCAACTTGCCCCTGGCACGGTTCTCCTGCAGCAGCCGGTCGTACGGGAACTCGGTCTGCGGGTAGAAGTACCGCCATTTCATCCAGGAATGTGTCGGAGTCGAGTCGACGGCGAACCAATATTCCTTGGCATCTTCGCCGTGATTGCCCTCCACGCCGTTCAATCCAAAAATTCTTTCCTTGAGAATCGGATCGGCACCGTTCCAGAAGGCGAGTGCAAAACACAGGCGCTGCTGGTCGTCGCACAGCCCTGCGAGGCCGTCCTCGTTCCACCGATAGACACGCGAACGTGCGTGATCGTGCGGAAAGTAGTCCCATGCCGTGCCGCCTGCGCTGTAGTCCTCGCGCACGGTCCCCCATGCCCGTTCTGAGAGGTACGGACCCCACTTTTTCCAGCCTGCCGCGAGGTCGTCGAGGCGGGTTTGTTCGGCGCCGTAAGTGCGCATCGTTGCCTTTCCGACCGGTCGCATACAGGTCGATGCAGAGTCGTCAAGTGTTGCATAGCGCATCAGTGGCCTGTTCGCGCTGCGGGCGTGGCAGACTGAGCCAAACCAATGCAGTGGTCAAAATCGTGTACTTGGGGTGGCAGTGGCGTTTATCTCGGAGAATGTGGCGTTGTCGGACCAATTGGTCTGGGCAGACGACTTCGATGCGACCTTCCGCGCCCACTATTCCCGGCTCGTTCGATCGCTGACTGTTGCCAGCGGCAGTTCGGAAGCTGCAGCAGACGCGGTGCAGGAAGCGTTCGTCAAGGCGCATCTGAGTTGGCGCAAGGTCAGCCGCTATGACGACCCTGTCGGGTGGATCCGCCGTGTAGCGATCAACAAACTTCGTGATGAATACCGCAAGGGAACGCGAAAGCGCAACGCAGTCGAACGCCTTGCGGCGCAGCCGACGAACGATGTCGCTGAGCCCAGTATCGATGAGATCACCCCGCTGCTCGCCCAACTACCCCGCCAGCAACGACTGGCGCTGGCGCTGTACTACGTCGAGGGTTTGTCACTCCGTCAAACCGCTGAAGCGATCGGCATTTCGGAGGGCGCTGTGAAGTTCCATCTCCACAGCGGACGGGAACGCCTCAAAGGCATCGTCGCCAAGAAGCAGAACGCACTCCATGACTGACCTGCGCAGATCAAATGACATGCGCCAGGCGCGCTGCGGTGTCTAACTTCAACGAAGAGGAATTCGTCGGGCTGTTGCTGCAGCGGGCAGCAGGACCGCATCCGGACGTCGAAGCCTCGCTCTGTCTCATCGGGCGCATCGCCGGGCGCCAGCGCCGCCGCAGAGCCGCCGGCATGGTGGCAGCTTCGGCATTGGCGCTCGGGCTTGCAGTCGTCGTCGCCCACGCCAACCGGCGCAACGCCAACGAGGTCGTCACCGCCGTGCCGGACGTGACCGTCCCGATCACGCTGAGTACCCGGTCTTCGGTACCGACAACGGTTCGCTATGTCGTACGCGAGCCGGCGGCTACCACACCGGCGACGACTACGACAACGACGACGACCACCACCAC
>JAYTOR010000226.1:0-4904 GCA_043747685.1 Actinomycetota bacterium | reverse complement strand
CTTCCCGTATGCCGATCATCCCAAGAGCGGCTACGACGTTGTTCCGTTGTCATGACCACGACGACGATCAACCGCCGACCGGATCACGATCACTGGCACGACCACGAACACAACCACGACCACGACCACGACCACGCGGTCAGCGTCGTCGGATCCGCACGCTCCGCCGAGCGGACGCCGACCGGACACACTGTCGTCTTCGACATCGGCGATGGTATCGGTGTTCACACCGGCGTATGGCGACGTGTCATGAACGGCAACGACGTCGTCATCGTCAGCGGCGAAATCGTCGACCTCGACCTGCGTACAGCTCCAGCGGCCAGCTAGCGGACCGGGGAGGCGGCGCTCGACGCCAAGGCCGCGACAGGCCCCGGCGACGAGTGTTCGCTCGCATCGACCCATTTCACGATGGTGTGCCAACATGGCGTTCCGGACGAACGTGGGGGTCGCCGTGAAATTTACGTGGTTCAACCTGATGCCGTGGCCGGATCTGCCTGACGACTTCCGCGAGAAGAACCGATCGGTCTGGGTCGACATCCCGAGCCGCTTGTTCGACCCGGTGAAAGCCAACCGGGTCTACAACGAATACATGGATCAGCTCGAATATGCCGAGGAGCTCGGCTTCGACGGCATCGGCTGCAACGAGCACCACCAGAACGGCTACGGCATCATGCCGAGCCCGAACATCATCGCCGCCGGCCTGGCGCGCCGCACGAGCAAGGCGGCGATCTGTGTGATCGGCAACTCGATCGCCCTGTACAACCCGCCGATCCGCGTCGCCGAGGAATTCGCCATGCTCGACTGCATCTCCGGCGGCCGACTCGTCGCCGGGTTCCCGGTCGGGACGCCGATGGATACGAACTTCTGTTATGGGCAGATCCCGGCGCTCACCCGTGACAAGTACTACGAGGGGCACGAGCTGATCATGCGGGCGTGGGCGGAGGACGAGCCGTTCGCCTTCGACGGCAAGTACAACCAGTTGCGCTACGTCAACTGCTGGCCGAAGCCGATCCAGAAACCGCACCCTCCTGTCTACATCCCAGGCGGCGGCTCGATCGAGACATGGGACTTCTGCCTCGATCACGACTACAACTACTCGTACCTGTCCTTCGGCGGGTACCTCGCCGGCAAGAAACTGCTCGACGGCTACTGGGATCAGGTCGCAGCCAGGGACAAGGACGACTCACCGTACCGTGCGGCCTTCGCCCAGATCATCGCCGTCGCCGACAGCGACGCCGAAGCCGAAGAGCTGTACGCAGAACACATCCTGTACTTCTTCAACCGCTGCCTGCACGTCTACCCCGGCTTCTCCGATCCGCCCGGCTACCGGACGATCTCGACAATCAAGGCCGGTGTGCTCGATCAGTTGCGCGCCGAGAACATGCGGGTGTTCTCCAACCTCACGTGGAAGGACCTCGTCGACGGTGGCTATGTCATCGCCGGCGGCCCCGACACCGTCATCGACCGGATGAAAGAGATGATCACGACGTTGCGCCTCGGCCACGTTTTCTGCCTGATGCACAACGGCAACCAGCCCGACTGGAAGACCCGGTACTCGACGAAGCTGTTCGCCGAAAAGGTCATGCCACAGCTGCGCAACATGTGGCCGGAATACGACGGCGACGATCGCTGGTGGATCCATCCACTGGAAGATCGGGTACGGGCGGACGAGACGATGGCCGACGCCCGTCGCCATCCGCAGCTGCCGACTGAAGCGGCCGAATAATGGCCGATTCGACAGACGGATCACCAAACGGATCGACGAACGGATCGACGAAGGGATCAACGAGCGGATCGACGAGGGGATCGACGAGGGGATCGACAAAGGGATCGACGAACGGATCGACAGCGTCATCGCCGTTCGAGCGAATCGTCGTCACGACCCGGCGCGGTATCGACTCCGAAGTCCTCGTAGCGGGTCCGTCCGACGGCACCCCCGTTGTCGCCTTGCACGGCTTCACCGGCCACCTCGGCGGCGAAGTGATGCTGGCGACATTGGCCGAGCAGGGTGTGCGCGTCCATGCGCCCGTGTGGCCCGGCTACAGCGATTCGGTCGGCGAAACGGAGATCGACGACATGCTCGATTTCGCTCTGCACGGTGGCGATGTCATCGCTGCCCTCGGCCTCGGCCCATCCAACGGTTTCGCGCCGGTCGATCTGATCGGCCATTCGATGGGGGCGATGATCGCCGCCGAAATGGTGGCACTGGCGCCGTACGGCTACGGGAAGCTGGCGTTGATCTCACCGCTCGGACTGTGGCTGAAAGACCATCCGATCACCGATATTTTTACGCAACTACCGTTCGAATTCCCCGGTCTGCTGTTCCACGACGTTGCCGTCGGAACGGAGTTGCTCGCCGGCGGAGGCGTCGACTTCAACGACCCGCAGGCAATTCAGCGTTTCCTGATCGGCAACTCCCGCCGCCTCGGCACCGCCGGCAAAATTCTCTTCCCGATCCCCAACCGTCGCCTCAGCAAACGGCTCTACCGCATCACCAACCCGACATTGCTGCTCTGGGGTGACGACGACCGTCTCCTTCCCCGGCCGTACGCCGACGCATGGTCGACCGCGTTGGCGCACGCCGAGCACCAGACGATCGAAGCCGCCGGCCACATGGCCCCCTACGAACAGCCGGCCAGCGTCGCCGCTGCGCTGGCGACCTTCCTCACTGCCTGAGTTGGTGTGCGGTCAGTTACGGACGTCGACGACGGCTCTGCCGGTCTGTCCGCCCTGCATGATCGAGTCCAACTCGGCACTGACTCCGTCAAGACCGACATCATGGGCGATGTCGTCGAGTCCGCGCGGCTTGAGGTCCGAGCCGAGCCGCTGCCACACGGCGCGGCGGCGGGCGATCGGGGTCTGCACGGAGTCGATCCCGAGCAGGGCGACGTTGCGGAGGATGAACGGCAACACCGTCGTCGCGACCGCGGCACCGCCGGTCAGACCGCTGGCGGCGACGGCACCTCCGTAACGCAGACGGGACAACACGTTGGCGAGCGTCGTTCCACCGACGCAGTCCACCGCCGCCGCCCACACCGTCGATTCCAACGGCTTGCCACCGTCGCCGGAGAGCGCAGATCGGTCAATGACGTCCGAGGCACCGAGTGCACGCAGGTACGGCACTGCATCCGCCTTGCCGCTGCTGGCGATGACTTCGTAGCCGCGACCGGCGAGGATGCTGACGGCGATACTGCCGACGCCGCCGGTCGCGCCGGTCACCAGCACTGGCCCGTCCCCAGGTGCCAGACCGCGGTCCTCGAGGGCGACGACGGACAGCGCCGCAGTAAACCCGGCTGTACCGATGATCATCGCCTGGCGCAGGTCGAGGCCTTCCGGCAGGGCGACGATCCACTCCGCAGGGACGCTCGCCAACTCTCCATAGCCGCCGTGCCTCGATACACCGATGTCGTAACCATGAGCGATGACGCGTGTTCCGGCGGCCAGACTGCTGGCCTCGTCACCGTCGACGATCGTGCCGGCAAGATCGATACCGGGGATGATCGGCGAGATCCTCGCGACCCGGCCGTTCGCTGAACTGGCGAGGGCATCTTTGAAGTTGACGCTCGAGTAGTGGACGGCGATTCGCACGCCCTCTGGTAAAGCATCGGTCGAGACCGTCGTCACCCTGCGCTCGACAGCACCATCCTTCGTTGTCGCAGTGAAGGCGCGGAACTCAGTCGAAGACATACGTCGAAGCTAACGGATCATGGCAGCAGCGAGCCAACGGTCCATGTCATCACGAGCCCGCCTGGCGACCGTCGTGCCGGGAGCGAAGGCATCGAAGCCATGCGGAGCACCGGGATACACGAGCAGTTCTGTCGGCACGCCCGCATGGCGAAGGCGAACGGCATAGTCGATGTCCTCATCGGAGAATCCGTCGAGCGCTCCGACGCAGACGAACGTCGGTGGAAGCCCTGCGAGGTTGACTGCCCTGGCAGGTGCCGCGCGGTAGGGCACCTCGTCGCTGCCGTACAGCGCGCCGAGGTAGGAGCTCCAGCCGTAGCGATTCGCCACTGGTGGCCACACCGGATCGTCCCACTGGCTCGACACGGTCGTCATGCGGTCATCGATCATCGGATAGATCAACAGCTGGAAGGCAATGTTGAACTCGGCATTGTCGCGGGCCAACAGAGCCAGGCCTGCCGCCAGTCCCCCGCCGGCACTGGCTCCGGCGATACCGACACGGCTCGGATCGATACCCAGATGCTCTGCATTGTCGATCACCCATCGAAGACCCTCGTAACAATCGTCCAGCGGTCCGGGGAAAGGGGTTTCGGGCGCCAGTGCGTACTGCACCGACACACCCACACAGGGAAACGTCTGGCACCAACGGTCGAATCGGAAGTCGTCGTTGAGGTTCGTTCCCGCCACCATCCCGCCGCCGTGCATCCAGTAGATGCACGGCAGTAGCTCGTTCTGGCCGACGGGCTGATGTACTCGCACGGACGCCCCGAAGCGGCGAGGTATGTCGAAGTCCTTTCGCGTGACGGAGTCCGACAATTCCATCGGCGGGAGCGACGCCATCTCCTGACGGACGAGGGGCAGCGTGTGATCCGAGAGCTGCGACAGGTCGATCGCCAGCCCGGCGAGCACCTCGGCGATTTCAGGATCGAGCAACGAGCGGACATCAACCGGTTCCGTCATCGGCGCAGTCTTTCATCGAAACGCCGACAAAACATTGTCGGCCACTGGTTCGGACAGACTCCACATGTGGTGGTTTGACGCTCGGCTCGGCCGGGTATCGATGAGGTGTCAACGGTGCAATGGCCCCGATTCTGCGGAACGGTTGCGCCGAAGCATTCCTCTCCCATACGAAAGGCGCACTTCATGGACAACAATCTCGATCAGGCAAAAGGCAGGATCAAGCAGGCCGCCGGCGACCTCACCGATAACGATGATCTCAA
>JAYTOR010000225.1:0-3986 GCA_043747685.1 Actinomycetota bacterium | reverse complement strand
GTCACCGAGAACCTCTTCATCGACGACAACGAGCGAGTCGGTGAAGTCCTCTCAGAGCTCGCACGGTCGGGAATCCGGATCGCACTCGATGACTACGGCACCGGATACTCGTCGCTGGGCTACCTCGCCCATCTGCCGATCCACATTCTCAAGATCGACCGTTGTTTCATCGCTGATCTCGCCCGCCCCGCCGGCGAAATCATCGTCGCCTCCGTCAACAAACTCGCACACGATCTCGGACTGCACGTCGTCGCAGAAGGAGTCGAGACAACCGCACAGCACGACATCATCAACACCGTCGGATGCGACCTCGCCCAGGGGTTCCTTTACGCCAAGCCGATGGACGCCACCGCGATCGAAGCGCTCCTCGCGGGCCGCACCCCACTCCCACTGCACGATCCACTGCAGCCGGAGCCCCCGCTCGGACCAGACATCGAGTGAGATCACCGAGGTCGGTCGAGTGTCATGGGTCCGAGCGGCTGATGAATTGGTGGATGCCGGCGTCGACGAGACGGTTGTGGGCGAACCGGGCAATGGGGACACCGGCGAGGGACATGGCTCGCAACGACGCCTTGCGCGGGGTGAGGTCGGTCGCGAGTCGTGCTTGGCAGCCACTGGAGGCAGGGGAGAGGCGCAACTCCGCCGTTCCGTCGATGTCGCCGTGCACGTGAGCGGTGATGGAGTGTGCGATCACGATTTTGTCGATGCTGACGGAGAATGAAACGGTATACGGAAGGGGCGGTTGCACGGTGCACTGCCACGTTTCGCCGACGAGCAATTGCTGACCGTCGAATGTTCGGAGCCAAGGCCACCAGCTCGGGAAGCGTTCGACGGCAGTGAGCCGTTGCCACAGCTCGTCGATCCGGAACGGAAACGAAATTTCACGCTGCGTTCTCAGCCGCATGTGGACCGTTCCGCGAAGCGCTGTACGGGGTGCATTATCGCAGCGCTTCGAGGTCGGCGAGGTCGTTGTTGATCTGACGGCGGATCGGGGATCGGGCAGTGGCGAGGCGTCCGACGGCGAATGCCAGGCGTGCGGCTGTCGTGGCTGGACCTGGTGGCGCCCCGTCGATCAGGTCGTTCCACGAAACGGCCCATGGGGCGGCGATGGCCGTGCCGATGACCGGGGAGGTCAGGGCGCGGGTGAGGCGTGAGACTCGTTGTCGGGATCCGGAGATCGCCGCAGCGTGTATCGGAGCGGCGATACGGGCGTAACGGCCGAAGCTCGTCGACAGTTGCTGGCGGTATCGGGCAGCTGCGCTGCTCGGTGAGTTCAAGATGGCGTTGGCAGCGGCAGCGCCACTGTTGATCGCTTGGGCGATGCCTTCGCCTTGCAATGGGTTGACGAGTCCGGCGGCGTCGCCGACAAGGAAAATCCGGCCGCGCGCAGCGACGGTGCCGACCATCCCCATTTTGAGCCATCCACCGAGCCGGGGCCTGTCGACGGGCACGGTGAGTAGGCCGAGGTGTCGCAGATGATCGCAGAATTCGTCGAAATGGGCGACAGCCAGCCGGGCGTCACTGCGGGCGGTTCCGAGTCCGAGCCCGAGACCGATGTTGGCCGTGCCGTCTGCATTGGGGAACAACCAGCCGTATCCGGGGAAGCCGCGTCGTGGCGTCCGGTCCCACAGCGCGATGATCGGACGTTCGACGCATTGATCGACGTAGGCGCGTTGGGCGAATCCCCACAAGACGGCGGTGGGGTCGACGAGGCCGGCGGAGGCGGCGATGCGGCTGTTGGCACCGTCGGCACCGATGATGACGTCGCCGGTCAGGCATTGGCCGTTGTCCAGTTCGACGACATTGCCGTGGACTGCAGTGACGCGGGCTGTTACCGGTTCAGCGCCTGCTTCGATTGCAGCGGTTCGGAGCCACTCATCGAAACGAAGACGCGTCACAGCGAGGCCATGGCCCGGATAGGTGCGACCCTGTCGGGCGGGAAGTAGGACCTGTCGGCCGGTGGGCCCGACGACCACCATTGGCCCAACCTCTCGACCATCGGGTGCGGTCAGTCTGAGCGACGCCAGCAGTGCGAGCGCTCTCGGGCCGACGAGATCGCCGCACGCCTTGTCTCGGGCGAATGTTGCCTTGTCGACGAGCGCAACACGCGCGCCGCCCCGGGCGAGAACGAGTGCAGCGATGCTGCCCCCCGGACCGGCCCCGACGACCACTGCGTTAACATTGGCTGTAGCCACGCCACCCCCTGGGAAAGGAATTACAGTACCGCTGTTCGACCACCCGAAAGACGGTTCATGGACATCACCGAACGGCGAAACTCGCCGAAGACGTTCTCCCGGTCGCTGTTTGCCGGCCTCCCCCAACGATACGACCGTCTTGCCGCCGTGCTCTCGCTCGGGCAGGACAAACGTTGGCGACGCGAGATGATCGACCACATCGTCCCCGTCGATCCCGCCAGAGTGCTCGATGTCGCCACCGGTCCGGCCGGCGTCGCCCTGCAAATCGCTGAGCGCACCCGCGCCCGGATCACCGGCATCGACCTTAGTGAAGACATGTTGCGACGCGGCCAGAGCAACGTCGATGCGGCTGGCCGAGCTGACCGTATCCAGCTCACCCTCGGTCAGGGTGAACACCTTCCGTTCCCTGACGCCGTGTTCGATGCGTTGACGTTCACCTACCTGCTGCGCTACGTCGCTGACCCGGCGGCGACGATCACCGAATTGGCCCGGGTCGTACGTCCTGGCGGCGCAATAGCCAGTCTCGAGTTCGCTGTACCACCCCATCGTGTCTGGCGCCTGTCGTGGTGGTTCTACACCCGGGCGGTGCTGCCGGTCGCCGGGGCGATTCTCGGTGGAAGGCCATGGTTCGAGGTAGGACGTTTCCTCGGGCCGAACATCACGGGGCACTACCGCCGCTTTTCGGTCGACGCGACGATTGCTGCCTGGGAAGCCGCCGGTCTGACCGGAGTCGAATTGCGTCGTATGAGCCTTGGTGGCGGGTTGGTGATGTGGGCACGCAAAACCGATGTCGGTTCCGAACGCCTCCGAAGGTGAGCGACCCGCTCGAGCCTCTACGGCCGGCGTTCTACGCCAGACCATCAGGTTCAGGTCTTCGGCGCCTGTCTGACTGGTGGCTCGTGCTGCATCCCCCCTACACGCTGTGGCACCTGACATATGTAGCGATCGGCGCCACGATCGCGCCACGTTTCGACGGTGGCCGCCTCGCAGCAACCCTCATCGCCTTCTTCCTGGGAGTCGGTGTCGCTGCACACGCGCTCGACGAGCTACATGGAAGACCGCTGAAAACGGCGATCCCCGGCCGGCTGCTGATTGCAGCTGCCGCAACCAGCTTGACTGGTGCTGGCGCCCTCGGCGTCGTCGGGATCGGCCGAGTCGGCGTCGGACTCGCCGTATTCATCGTTGTCGGGATCGTTCTGACGTGCGCATACAATTTGGAACTCTTCGGCGGCCGGTTACACAACGACATCACCTTCGCGACAGCATGGGGAGCCTTCCCTGTGCTCACTGCCTACTACGCCCAAACCGCAACGATACGTTTTCCGGCTGTCGCCGCGGCGGTCGCTGCCTACTGGCTCTCGCGTGCTCAACGATCTTTGAGTCGACCTGCCCGTGATCTACGGCGTCGAGTCGCCGCAATCGATGGCACGATCACGTATCGGAACGGGACACGAATTCCGTTGTCTACCACAGCACTGCTCGAGCCCCTCGAAACAGCGCTCACGATGATGAGCTACGCAGTCGTTGCGCTCGCCGTCGCCCTCCTCGCTTACCGGCTCAGTACCCGCTGACACGGTCTTCGACCTGAGGCTCCGGGGAGGGTCAACCAGTACGACAGCGTGTGCGCACGCCGCCAACTGTCACGTCGATTCGGTTGCCGGCGGGAATGACCGGTTGCGTCCGTTCGACCATTTGGTCGCGATTTTCTGTTGTTGCTCGGCTGGCGGTGGCCTGCTGTGGGCTTGGATCGTTTGCAGGTCAGCGTGATCGTTTTGCTGGTGGTTGTTTTAG
>JAYTOR010000224.1:0-3744 GCA_043747685.1 Actinomycetota bacterium | reverse complement strand
TGGGTTCCAGTCGTTGAACTGACCAACCACGGAGACACCGGCCGTGGCTGCCTCGCCACGCAACTGGAATGTGACGTCCACCAACGGTGCATTCGTCAGGTCTGACATGTCATCTCTCCTTCGTCACTATTGTTTCGATCTACCACAAGGTCTCCCCGAGACGGGCAGGAATGACCGAACGTGTCACGCTCAGCCTGACGTGCGCCACGTACGCAACGACGGCGCAGTGCTCGATGTCGAGCGTGAACTTGGTGACAACACCAACGCTGACCGATGGCGGTTGGATGCCGGCCAGGGCGACGACATGCTGCGACGCGGCTTTCCACGAGTCGTCCGACGAGGCGGACATCTCGACGCTGCACAAGACGAGATCCCTCACAGAATTCCCCTTCCCCACGGCGACTATAGCCCTCATGACGATGGTTAGTAACTGGCGGCCCGACCATCGGGCAGTTCGAGAAGCCCGCAAACGCCGTGACAGATCACTATCGCGTCGCCGACAGCAACGGTCGGGGTCATGAACAGCGACAGGTCAGGTGTGCATCGTGTTCGACGCCACACCTTCGCCGCACAGCGAAAATCGACAGGGCTCCCCATTCACACGACCTAGAGAACCTCTGTTCTTGCTTCATTTTTCAACTCAGGAAGGACAGGGGTTCACTAGATCGCCCACGCATCAGTGCTTCACATCCTGCGCCGCTCATCGGGCCACTCAATGATCGACGCGCGACGCGAGCTCGACAGCAACCGATCAACACAGGCAGATCATGTTGCGGTTGGCGATTCAGGTGCGAGTGCCGCAAGGCTGGTGACGGTCAACGGTTCGGTGCGCAGTGTGCCTGACCGAAACCTTTGGGGTCTGGGGCCACACGCGCGATGAATGAGTTCACGCCAATCGAATTGCCGTTGGAAATGGTCGGTGTCCTGATCACCGATTTTGGCAGCAGGGTCCTGGCTCTGGCGACGGTCGTTGCTGTCGTGGTGCCACCTCCTTTGGTGGGCCCCCATGCGACGGCGTATGCGGCTGGAGTGATCGTGGTGAACGTCGTGCCGATCTTGATGCCGCTCTGCGGGTACGAAGCCGGGTTGACGCCTGCCATCCCCTCGACCTCGGTGCAATCATGCGTGTCCGCCGAAAGGGTGACGCAACGGACCAGGGTGTAGAAGAGCCCGGTATCGATCTGCGGGGTTCCGAGCACGGCGGGCCCGATGTAGAAATCGTCGACACCAGCAGCGACCGCCAAGCGATCAAACCCGCTGCAACCGCCCGAGTCGCATGGACCCGTGGCGTTGACCGGGGTTGTCGACGGCAACGGGGCCCCCGTCGGTGCGGCCGCCGGCGGAGTGTGTTCGGGTGGTGTGTGGTGTTGCGCAATAACAAGGATCGCAACAACGCAGGCTGCGGTGGCGAGCATCGAAACGGCGAGCAGCGTCTTCCGTGGCCGCAGTGGGTGGGACTCGCGGGCGGTGAAGTTGATCACCGTGTCGAAGTCCGGCGGGTTCAGGCTTGCGGCAGTCAGCGTGCGACCCATCCTGGCAATCATGCGGTCGAAGTCGTTATCGGTGTCAGTCATTGGAGCGCACTTCTGAGCGATTGCTTGGCTCGCGCCAGTTGGCTTCGGATGGTTCCCTCGCCGACGTCAAGCAATCGGGCGACTTGCGGGATGCTGAGGTCCTCCCAATAGACGAGGAACACGATCGCCCGCCGCTGCGCTCAGGATCCCCACCGCACGGAGCACATCGACCACATCCGACGGGTCAAACGGCTCAACCCGTTCCCGTCGAGCGACATGCTGCTCCCGGCGAGACCGACGCTGCGACGCTCTCCCACCAGCAGCGGCAGCGTTCACCAGCGACCTCACCAAGTAGCCCGCCGGTTCGCGAATCTCGCCGATCGAGACCGACAGCACGACACGCTGCACCGTCTCACTGACCAAATCTTCAGCATCGGCGGGACCGACCAACGTCGTTGCCAGCCTCATCAGCCGAACAGCGTGCGTGGCGTACAGGTCAGCCCACTGCTTGGACCTCGGACATTCGGCGTCGCTATCCCTCCCGACTCGTCGCCTCGTGAGCGACTTCCCGACTTCACAGATCGGGAAGTCTGACAACTCCCGCCGTGACCCGCTCCACGCTCATTGCGCCGATGCTCTCTCCACACGAGTGCGTCCTCATCCGTTCGATGACAGCAACGTGATCGTCGTGCTGTTCACGTAGTCGCCGTAGACGGCGACCAGGTAAGCGCCTGGCGGGATGCCGACAGGATCGTTGCGACGAAGCTCGCAGTCGCTTGGCCGTCGGCTGCGACTTGGATTGGCTGGGCACGTCGGCGAAGACCGGATGCGGGAAGATCTTGCTGCTGATGAGCTCCGGCTGGATCGAGATCGCCATGTCCCCTTTTTGGCTGCGTGCAGCTGCGTCGGCTGGACGCGAAGCAGAAGGCCGGATCGAGGCCGCCGTCCTCGCCGCACATCGTGCCGGGCTGTCCTGGGCGTGATCGGCGCCTAGCTCGGTATGACTCGCCAGGGCGCACGCCAACGCTTCGAACCACTCGTCAACCACTGACCACCACGCACCGGCAGGAGTGCCGAACTGACACTCCGTGCGCGGTGAGCCTCGATCTGGACGCCTCGATCGCTGCGTCCCCGGCACTCAGCGCCCTCAGCCGTAAGGCGCCGGTGCCGGGCATTCGCGTAACGTCCGAGTCGACCGGCTGCCCGGCGGTGGCGGCCGTTGGTGAGAGTCATGCCGGGTCGGCGATGTGCAGCAGCTGCTTTCCGAGGTTCTTGCCGTCGAACAGGCGTTGCAGGGTCGCCGGTGCGTTCTCCAGGCCCTCCACCATGTCCTCGGCCCACGACAGTTTGCCGGCGGCGATCCACGAGCGCATCTCGGCGATCGCCGCCGGGAATTCGTCGGCGAAGTCGGTGACGATGAAGCCGGCCATCGTCCCGCGCCTGGTCGTCAGGTAGGCGTAGTTGTGCAAGCCGACTTCGGCACGCTTCGGCATGTAGCCGGTCGAGATCGAACCACACAGCACGACCCGTGCACCGTTGGAGATGTTGCCGAGTGCATTGTCGAGCAATGAGCCGCCGACGTTGTCGAAGATGACATTGAACCCGCCGCCGTTGGCAGCAGCGCGCAACGCGCGGAACACGTGGCTGTCGTGGTAGTCGACACAGGCATCGAAGCCGGCGATCTCGCGGGCCCACTCCAGCTTCTCTTCGGATCCGGCTGTGCCGACGATCCGTTCAGCGCCGAATGCTCGTGCGATCTGCCCGGCGAGCGAGCCCACGGAGTCGGCAGCAGCCGTGACGAGGACGGTGTCGCCTGTCGTCGGACGGCCGAACTTCTTCATCCCGAAGTATGCAGTCATGCCGCTGACCCCGAGCACGGTCAGCACGAGCTTGGGATCCCCGATGTCCGTCGGTACGAGCTCGAGTGGCGATGAGACCGTGTCGGGGTTCATCACGCAGTGCTCCTGCCAGCCGATCGGGCCGACAACGAGATCGCCCTCCGAAAAACCGGAATGTCTGGAGGCAAGTACCTGACCGACCCCTGTCCCGCGCATCACCTCGCCGAGGGCGACCGGGGGGACATAGGAGGGAATGTCGTTGAGCGCGCTTCGTTGCGCCGGGGCGAAGGCGAGCCAACAACTCCCGACGAGGACCTCGCCATCGCCTGGCTCCGGCAGCGGGATCTGCTCGGCAGTGAAGCAGCCTTCATCGACGCGCCCCGTCGGGCGTT
>JAYTOR010000223.1:0-3005 GCA_043747685.1 Actinomycetota bacterium | reverse complement strand
GACTTGGGAATGTTCGTGCGGTATCCCGAATCTGCCGAGTACCGCCGACACCGCCGGTTCCACCCGCTCGTCGCGGAACTGCGTCCACGACGCTTCACTGTCCCAGACGTCCACGTAGCGCAGACCGCCTTCTCGGACGAGCACGAGATGGGCGACCATCCCCGGCGGAGGCGATTCGCCCAACTCCGCCTTGATCAATGCGTAGATCTCGGCGTTGGCAGGCACGTCCTGAGTGAATGCGTATGACATCGTGTACTCCTCGGTGTGGTCCGACGACCGGACTAAATAATTAGATACAGTTGCTTGTATTGAAATACACTATGAACGAAGCTACGCCTCCCGTCAAGCGCGAATACGACTCGACCAGCCGACAACGACACGGACGCGCCAGGCGTCAGGCGATCCTCGCAGCGGCGCGCCACGCCTTCGTGACCAACGGATATGCGTCGACAACGCTGGCGGCCGTCGCAGCAGCGGCAGGGGTCTCTGTCGAGACGATCTACAAGTCGTTCGGTAGCAAGCCGACTCTGGCGAAAGCGGTCTTCGACGTCGATGTGGTCGGCGACGACGAGCCGATCCCGATGTTGCAACGTCAGTTCGTCCAACGGAACATGGCGGAGCAAGACCCGCGCCGCAAACTGATCGACTATGGCGAGCATCTGTCGATGGTGAGCCCACGCATCGGTCCACTGCTACTGGTGGTTCGCGATGCCGCTGCTGCTGACGTAGGGGCTGCCGAACTGTGGCAGCAGTTGCAGACCGAGCGCCTCACGGGCATGACGGCCTTCGCCGGGCATCTCGCAGCAGAAGGCCATCTACGGCAGGACGTGACGTCCGATCGGGCCGGGGACGTGCTGTGGACGTACAACTCCGTCGAGTTGTGGGACCTGCTCGTGAACCAACGCCACTGGACGCTCCACGCCTACGGCCTGTGGATCGCCGAGCAGCTCATCGCCGCATTGTTGCCGCCGCCGCTCAGCCGAGGAAGAGTTCGGCGTACAGCGGCAGGACCTGAGGCGGGCCGCTGACGAGGAACGTCGTCACGCATGTCTCACGCCATCGATCGAGCTCGCCGCGAATCTTGTCCATCGGGCCGACGAGGGCGACGTCTTCGACCATCGCCAACGGAATCGACGCCGCAGCCTCTTCCTTCCTGCCCTGTAGATAGAGGTCCTGTACGTTCAGGGCGACGTCCTCGTACCCCATACGGGCGAAGACTTCGAAGTGGAAGTTGGCGCCGCGGGCGCCCATGCCGCCTGCATACAGCGCAAGGAACGGACGAACCTTGTCGGCGCACTTTTCGACGTCGTCGCCGGGAATGATCGTCAGTCCGCTTGCGACCTCGAACCGTTCGGCTTTCGACGAGTCGCCGGCGGCGGCGAAACCAGTGGCGAGGCATGAACGATAGAACGCGTCCTCCTTGGGACTGAGGAACAGCGGGAGCCAACCGTCGCAGATTTCAGCGGCAAGGGCGACGTTCTTCGGCCCCTCTGCGCCGAGGTAGATCGGGATCTCCTGACGGTACGGATGCACAGTGCTCTTCAGCGGCTTGCCGAGCCCGGTGCCACCGGCATACGGCATGTTGTAGAACTCGCCATGCGCATCCACTGGAGCGTCGCGTCGCATGATCCGACGCACGATGTCGACGTACTCGCGGGTGCGGGCGAGCGGCTTCGGATACGGCTGGCCGTACCACCCTTCGACGACTTGTGGTCCTGAGGCACCGAGGCCGAGGATCACCCGACCGCCGGAGAGATGGTCGAGTGTCATCGCCGCCATCGCCGTCGCCGCCGGCGTACGGGCGCTAATCTGAACGATGCCGGTGCCGAGTTGCACCTTCGTGGTCTGTGCTCCCCACCACGCCAGCGGCGTCAGTGCGTCGCTGCCGTAGGCCTCTGCCGTCCACACGGAGGAATAACCGAGCCGTTCGGCTCGCTGGATCGATTCGAGCGCACCCTTTGGTGGACCGCTTCCCCAGTATCCGGTGTTGTAGCCGAGCTTCAGTTGCTGTGCCATCGCCGGACTGTAGCGAACGCGCCGGACGCGTGCTCGGTCGAATCCAAACGCCTGTTCCCGCTGGGAGGTGCTGCTACAGCGGTGGTCGGGCCACCGGTGGGTCGGATTGGGACAGGCGGGCGGTGACATCTGCATCGGCCATCGACATGATGGCGACGAGCGCGGGTTCTGGCATCGCCAACTGCGGGCGGTGCATGTCGATCGGCGGTTGAGGCACTGTTCCATGACGGGAGTCGAATGTCTTCGGAGCGACGAACGTCGCCAGCAGTTGGGCGTCGATTCCGAGCAGCCCGACGACTTCGGGATCGATCCATGCCCGCTCGTCGATCGGCACCGCAGAGGTGGCGACTTCGAGGGCGAGATGTTCCGGGCCTGCGAAATAGATCGAATGGCACATGCCGTGGTCGAGTGGTCCGAAAACGTTGATCCCGCGATCACGGATGCGGTCGCGCATCGCCAGCAGATCGTCGAGCGTGTCGACGTTGAAGGCGACGTGTTGCATCGTGCCCGGCGCTGAAGGATTCGCTGCACTGCCGGCATGCGAGACCCCCATGATCGGTTCGATCCCTGCGGTCTTGGGGCCCTGGACGAATGCGAGGTAGCTGTGGTCGTTGAGTTTGACGAAGCCGTGGAACGTCTCGGCGACGCCGTGCATCCAGTAGAGCGCCTTGAGTTCAGCGCCGAGGACGTCAGTGAAGAACTCCAGTTGCGCCCTCATGTCACCGGTCGAGATCGCCAGATGATGAATGCCGTTCGTCTGTGTTGTCGGCAGTTCCACCGAGTGTGCCACCGGCACTGTTGTCGTCGCTCGACTCATTTCGTCCCTCTCGTTCGGTTGGTCCATCGGTGGTTCGGCGGCGGTGTTCTCAGTGGCCGGTGCGGACGGTTCATCGTCAGTCGGGCGACGAGTCGGCCGATCGAAATGAGAATGGTCTGGAAGGTGGGAGCACTATCTCGACCGCTCATTGGTCCTTCTCGCCTGCATCGCT
>JAYTOR010000222.1:0-1834 GCA_043747685.1 Actinomycetota bacterium | reverse complement strand
GCCTCGAGTCGCTCGACGGCGAAGTCGTCATACGGCCGTTCGGCCCAGGTCGATTCCGCCGTGTCGCCGGCTGGCATCCGCCGACGTACCGTGGCCACGGCAGCAATCGTACGTTGCCGGTGGCGCTATGGGGCAGCACGCGACCCCGTGGAGGTGCATACTGGGCGCCCCATGCAAAGAATCCTCGTCCGGCGAAGCGGGCCGTTGTCGGGAAGCGTCGTCGTTCCGGGTGCCAAGAACTCCGTTCTCAAGCTCATCGCTGCGACGCTGATGGCCGACGGGGTCTACGAGTTCTCCAACGTTCCCGGGATCTCCGACGTCGACACGATGGTCGATCTACTCGAGGCGCTCGGGGTCCGCAGCGAGCGTGTCGGAGGCGGCAGGATGCGCCTCGCCAATTCGGGGGATCTCACCCCGATCGCCCCCTACGAGCTCGTCGAACAGATCCGTGCGTCGATCGTCGTCCTCGGCCCCCTGCTCGCCCGATGTGGTTATGCCAAGGTCTCGCTTCCCGGTGGAGACGACTTCGGCTCCCGTCCGATCGACATGCATATCAAGGGTTTGGAGGCGATGGGGGCGACGTTCGAGTTCCGCCACGGCTATTTCGAAGCTCGTGCGGAGCCGCTCCACGGTGCGGACATCACCCTCAGCTTCCCGAGCGTCGGCGCGACCGAGAACATCGTCATGGCGGCGGTGCTCGCCAAGGGGACGACTGTGCTCGACAACGCCGCCAGGGAGCCGGAAATCCAGGATCTGTGCGAACTGCTGAACGACATGGGCGCCGACATCGTCAACGTCGGCTCCTCGACGCTGACGATCCACGGGGTGGCAGCCGACAGCCTGCATGCCGCAGACCACGTCGTCGTCACCGATCGCATCCAGGCAGCGACGTACATGGCGGCGGTCGGTGTCTGTGGCGGCGAGATCGAGGTCGTCGGTGCGAGGCCGGAGCACATGGCGATGGTCATCGACCGCATGGCGGCGATGGGGATGACGATCGTCGATCGCCCCGGCGGGTTGTTCGTCGCCGCACCGGAACGCCTCCGTTCGGTCGACGTCGCCACCCTGCCGTACCCCGGCGTGGCAACTGACTACAAGCCGCTGTTGGTAACGATGCTGTCGGTCGCCGACGACGTCGGCATCGTCACCGAGAACCTCTATCCAGGCCGCTTCCGCTATGTCGAGGAACTCCGCCGCCTCGGTGCCGACATCCGCAACGACGGCCATCATGCTGTCGTGCGCGGCCGTCCGGGACTGTCGGGCGCGCCTGTGAGGGCGCCTGACATCCGCGCGGGTGCAGCGCTGGTCATCGCCGGATTGGTCGCAGACGGCGAGACCTCGATCAGCGAGATCGCCCACATCGACCGCGGCTACGAAGACCTCGACGGCCGGCTCAGACGCCTCGGCGCCGACATCGAACGCGCCGACTGACCGCCTCACCGTTGTCGTCGCACAAACCCGCCTTCGAGTATTTCCCTCGCGCCAGGGGGCCCGTTCCTACTCGATCAGCCGGCGACGATCGGTGGTGAGGGGGTCAGGGGCGGATCTCGTAGAAGGCGTTGACGCTGTGGTCGACGGCGAGTTTGCGGAAGCGCGTGAAGCCGGCCTCCTCGGACATCGCTTTCGCTGTGTTCGCCGACAGGCCGAGCGTGCCGAGGCCGGCGCCGTCCGCTTCGCTCAATGCTGACGACATGCAGCTCAGCACGCTGATGCCGTACATCAGCGATGCCATCGGGTTCTTACGGGCGTTCTCGGCGAACGTATCGAGGGCTTTGATGTCGACGAGCAGCCAGGTGCCGTCATCGGCGAGCGCCTGACGGATGATGTGCATCAT
>JAYTOR010000221.1:0-10008 GCA_043747685.1 Actinomycetota bacterium | reverse complement strand
GGATTCACCCAGAAATGGTCGGGGAACTCCGGGTCGCGGACAGTGATGTGCCCGGCAACACCTTCGCCGAAGCCGAGACGGCCGAAGATCCGCAGTGCTCCGGCGAGCTTGTCTTTGCGATGCTTTCGTTCCTCTTCGACGGTGGCGAACGTCGGGATGTCCAAGCTCGTTTCCTTCGGTGTCAGCGGGATGCCGTCGATCGACGGGATGGCGGATGTCGATGCTGTCGCGGGGGCTTCCGTAGCTGTCATACGTCCAGGTTAGTCCGGCCCGCTCGCGCAAACTCTGGCTCTGGCGGTACCGTCGTGGCGGCATGATCCGCTTTTCTGCGTTCGGCATCCCGGTCACGATCCAGCCCTGGTTCTTCCTCGGCCTGTTCATGATCTTCGGGATCTCAGGCGGCCACCGCGGCGGTTTGTTCGCCGCGGTCTTCGTCGGCGTGCTCACCCTGATCCACGAACTCGGCCATGCGACGACGGCGAGGCGCTTCGGAGCGATGTCGGCGATTCAGCTCAACCTCTTCGTCGGCTGGGCGTCATACAGCGCTGACAAGCCGCTCAAGCGATCGCAGCAGATTCTGATCAGCCTTGCCGGACCGCTGAGCCAACTCGCTGTCGGGGTCGCTGGCCTGCTTCTCGTTCACTCGTTGTACCACACGTCCGGGACCATCGATGGAACGTTCCACCTGATCACCGAGCCGACAGGTCGGGCGGCGTTGGGAGTTGATCTGTGGAGCGGTCTGACATGGGCTGGGATCGTCATCGCCCTCCTGAACCTCCTCCCGCTGTGGCCGCTTGATGGCGGTCACGTAGTCTTCCAGGTACTCCGGCGATTCGTGTCCGAGCGTCGAGGTATGCGGATCATGGCGATCTTCAGCCTCGTGCTGGTCGGCTTCATCAGCGTTGCTGGAGCCCTCGTCGAGCAGGGAACGGCGTGGGACACGGCTCAGCGCAAGGCACTCGTCAGCGTGTTCGACCCGTCCTTCGCCAGCGGTATGTGGGCTCAGCTGGAGGTCTTTCCCTACCTACTGTTGCGGTCGTCGTTGCTGCTGTTGATCTTCAGCGGGTTCAGCTGCATCCAGACATTGCAGTCGCTGCGCCAGCGTGAGGTTGCGGTTCCAGCAGGCACGTTCGATCTGCAGCGTCTCCGACCGGCCGATCCGGCGGCTGTCGTCGCCGAGTTGACCGCCTGGAATACTGGGACACCGCCGTTGATGCCACCAGGATGGGAGGTCTCGCCGTGGCTGAAAGCGCATTTCGCGCTGGATGTCGGTGTCGAGACGCAGGTACGCGAGGCCCTTGCCGACATCGCCATGCCGGGGCCATGGACGCTGCCGGACCCGACGAGACCCGAGTTGGCTGCGCTCATTGCTTACATCCCGCGCCCGCTCGACGTCCGCGACAAACAGCATTCCTTTTCGCTGGCGAGAGTGCTCGGCAATTTCGGCGATCCCTCGGCGTTTCTCGAACTGTGCACCGGGCTGTACCAGCAGTTCGGCGACCCGGAGATCTTCTACATCGCGGCCACGCATCTCGCCCGTCGCGGCTTCGACGACGACGCCGTTTCCTGGCTCCGCCGGGCGATGATCGAGATCCCAAACCCCGACCGCGCCGGTTCCGACATGGCGTTCACGACGCTGCGGCCGCGGACGGATTTCCAACAACTGATCAGCAGCCTGCGCTCGCCCGTCTGAGCGACGTTTTCGGCCGACGTCAGCAGTCGAAGTCGGTGGCCGTCAGCCGTCTGCGTCGGCCGCCGCCGTCAGCGAAAGGCGTCGATCACGTCGCCGAATCGCTCGATCTGTTCGGGGCCCTGCAGATCGCTGAGGCTGACGATCTCCAGCTGCACGCCGGCCCCTGACAGGTTCGCCAGCCGGTCGACATGCTGGCCGATTGTTCCGGCGTTTGCGGAGCGGTCGAAACGTTCTGCGCTCATCGAACGTGGCCGCCGGCGTTCGATCAGTGACGCACGCTCGGTCGTCGTGTCGGCAACCAGCACACTCGACAGGTGCGTGACATCGATATCAGCAGGATCGCGCCCGGCATCGTCGCAATGGCGAAGAAGGGCGCGACTTGCCGGAGCCTGCGACTCCGACCAACACGACGAGGCACGGCGAAGGCAACGTGATCGTCGTCACGCGTTGACGGATCGCCGGCGACCGAAGCGCTGGTAGCTCTGATGCTCCAGGGCGAGACGGCGAATTGCTCCGTAGGCCTGCTCGAATGCCACGGTGCCGATGATGGCCTGTTCCATCAATGACGACCTGTCCTGCCGTGGATCGAGGTAGCCGACTTCCAACCCGGCCTGTTCGAGTGCGTAGTCGGCGAGGCCATCGAACAGGGAGGCGGAGTGGCCCCAGCCGAACTGCTGGAGCGCAGCGAGCGTCTCCGCCAGTTCCGTCCTGGCGGCGGCATCTGGTCTGACCTTCCAGCGGCGCCTCCGTAGCCAGCGATCGACCTCGAGCTGCGAATCGGTACACGGAGTTGGCGAGTTCGATGACGTTGGTATCGGCGCCAGTGCCGGTGTCGCGGGGCTGAGGGCATCCTGGGCGACACCGAAGGCGTCATGGATCGAAACCGATTCGTCATCCACTGCTGCCAACGTCTGCACGACATTGGCGATCGACAGCCCGCCGACTTCGATCAACGCACGGATCAGACGGAGTCGTCTGACGTGCTCGTCGTCGTAGTCTGCCCGATTCGGTGCCAGGGTAAGGCCAGGGTGCAGGAGTCCCTCGCGCAAGTAGTACTTGATCGTCGCAACGGCGACGCCGCTTCGCTCGCACAATTCGGAAATCCTCATCGACTACTCCGTCGCTGCTTGACTCGTCTGGTGAATAGTCATACTATCCACCAAACAGATAGTTTCACTATCCATGACCGACAAGCCAGATCGAGCGAATCATGAGCAAGGTTGAACCAGGCAGGTACACGGCGACGATCGAAGGCGACTTCGTTGTGTTCATCATCGGTGCGCGTATCAACAAGCTGCGTAAGGTCCGCAAATGGATGCCCGTCGCCAAGGCGATGGGTCCGATGGTGAAGGAACTGTACGAGCACCCGGAATCCGGGTTCCTCGGTGCCCGCACGATGGTCGCCGGCCGGACCGTCAACCTCATCCAATATTGGAAGTCGGTCGAGGATCTGCAGGCGTTCGCCAAGAATCCGAGCGATCTGCATTTCCCGGCATGGCGGGAGTTCAACGACAAGGTCGGCTCGAGCGACGATGTCGGCGTCTACCACGAGACCTACAAGGTCGCAGCACATGACTACGAGACGATCTACGCGAACATGCCGGTGATGGGCCTCGGAGCAGCTCGCGGGGCCGATCACCGCAAGATCGGCGCTGGGAGCGAAACCGCTGCGGCTCGACTCGGCACCTCGTCCGAGTCGACCGCGGACTGATCCCAACGGTCACGAGACCCGTCGAGTCTCGACCGGGCTGGGCTACCCATCGAAGGTCGTGACGGGGGCGTACTGGGTGGCTATTCGATCGTCGTGATGACGACCGGCGGTCGCTCGACAGCCGGCATCTCGCCGATCGGCCAGCCGAGGTAGATCAGGCCGAGAATTTTGGTGTCCTTCTCGAAACCGCACAGTGCGGTAGCGGTCGGTGCATCGAGTATCGGCGGACTGCCCCAGAACGAGCCGAGCCCAGCTGCCGTCGCCCCGAGGAGGATGTGCTCGATACCAGCGGCGACCGCATAGGCATTTTCGGCGTCGAGCGTCTCGTCGAAATCACGAGCGCTGCCGACGGCGACAATTGCCCCCGCCCTGGCGTACTTGCCCTTCGTCTTCATCACCTTCGGATGCCGCGGATCGGCCCCGGCGGCGACCAGGTCCTCGTAGTAGGCCTCACCGATGCTGTTGCGCCCCGTGCCGGTGAAGTTGGCGAAACGCCACGGCCAGGTCTTCTTGTGATTCGGTGCCCACATCGCCAGGCCGCACAACTCAGTGACCAGCGCAGTCGGCACCCGCCGCTCGGTGTCGAGCAGCAACGACGTTCTGCGAGTCTTGACGAGCGTGGCGAAGCCCTCGAAATCCATCCCTGCAACGTATCTGCCACTTCTGTGTCCCGGGATTGGATTCCTCCGCCGGTGGGCCGCCAACCGTGCACGTCCGCTCTCCGTCGCTCGGGCAGGGCAGGAGGGTTGGTGGCCTCAGTTGAGAAGCAGGATGACGTCAGTACATGTCGCCGCCGGGTTGGGAGTTGCCGACGATGCCGGCGCGAGCCTCCTGCAGCTCGGATACCAGGCGGGTGCGCATCGCCAGCAGGTCGCTGGTGACGGTGATCATGCGGAAACCCTGATGACGACGGAGGGGGGTGAGTGCGCCCGTCGAATGGATGCCGGCGATCACGCCCGCCTTGTTGCAGGCGGCGACGATCGTCAGCAGCGCCTCGGTGAATGCCGGTTCGTCGTCGTTGTTCCCGGGTGGCAGTCCGAGGCTGATCGACAGGTCGGCCGGTCCGACGTAGATGGCGTCGATGCCGGGGACCGAGAGGATCTCGTCGATGTTCTCGACAGCCTGTACCGTCTCGATCATCGGGATGACGGCGACCGAGTCGCGAGCCGTGGCGTAGTAGCCGCTGTCGCGGGTCAACGCCATGATCGGGCCGAAGCTCCTGGCACCGAGCGGTGGGTAGTGGCAGGAACGTACTACCGCTTCTGCCTCGGCGACGGAGTTGACCATCGGCACGACGACGCCTGTTGCCCCGGCGTCGAGCATCTTGCCGATGATACCCTGCTCGTTCCACGGAACCCGAGCGATCGGCGTGCCCCCGGCGAGCAGAATCGCCTGGATCATCCCCACTGCTGCCTGGTAGTCGTTGGCACCGTGCTGCATGTCGATACAGGCGAAGTCGAAGTCGACTGTCGCTGCGGTCTCGGCGACGACGGAACTCGGCGATGACAGCCAGACGCCGAGGGTTTCCTCGCCGGCATCCCAACGTTGACGAAGTGTGCTCATAGTGCGGCCTTTCAACAAGTGACGGTCATCTGGTTGGCGATGATCCGGGTGACGACTCGGTAGTGACTAGTGGGTGACGATGCTCGCCGGCTGTCCGGTGAGCACGGCGATGGCGTTGTCGATCGCCTGCCGGTACAGGCGTTCGCGACCGGCAACGGTCGCCGAAGCGACGTGCGGGGTGATGATGACGTTCGGGTGTTCGAGCAGCGGATGACCGGCGGGAAGCGGTTCGGGTTCGGTGACATCGAGGCCCGCTGCGGCAAGGTGACCTGAGTCGAGTGCTGCGAGCAGAGCGTCCTGGTCGACCAGTCCGCCGCGTGCGCAGTTGATCAGGCGGGCCCCAGGCTTGATCATCGCCAGCGTGTCGGCATTGATCATGTGGCGTGTCTCTGGCATCGACGGAGCGTGCAGCGAGACGACATCTGATGCACCGAACAGCTCCGCCATCGACACCATCTGCACTCCGGGGATCGGCGAAGACGTCAGGTATGGATCGTGAGCGACGACATTCATGCCCAATCCCTGAGCTGCCACGGCGACGCGAGCGGCAATGCGCCCCATCCCGATCAGTCCGAGCGTGCAGCCGTCCAGTTCGAGCGCCGTCCCGACCGGACTGCCCGCCAACCCGGCGCGCGCCCTGACCTGCAGATCCGGCAGCTGCTTGGCGACGGCGAGCATCAACATGATCGTGTGCTCGGCCGTCGAGACGGTCGGTGCGAGCGGGGTGTTGCACACGACGATCCCGGCAGCGGTCGCATCAGCGACACTGACATTGTCATATCCGACGCCGACGCGTGAGATGACCTTCAGCCGCCGCCCGAGCGCGAACGCCGCCGCATTCCACGGTCGAGTCGCCCCGGCAACGACGGCGTCGGCGGTCGGCAGGTCGATGTCGTCTGGTCCGCTGACAACCGCACGACCATCGATGAGATGGCTGTACTCCGCCGGGAAGTCGCGGTCGAAGAAGAGAATCGGCACGCTCACGGGCTATTCCAGTTCATAGCGGCGACTGTACGACGAACAGCCCCTCCGACGAGCAGTCCAGCGCCGCGAGGTGGCTCCCATCCTGCGCGTAGTCGGCGCCGATCGAGTATTTCGCTCAAAGGAGTATTTGCGTAGCACCAGGGGGCCGGTTTCTACTCGATCGGGGTTCAGGGGTATTCAGTGCTTGTGGAGCGCAGCGTTGAGGCCGCCCCAGTGGCCGGTGCGCTGGCGGAGTTCGACCACACCCGACTGACCGTTGCGGATGAACAGCGCATTGCTGATGCCGGACAGCTCGCGTGCCTTGACGACGTCGCCGTCTGGCAGCTTCACCGGCGTGCCGGCGGTGATGTAGAGGCCGGCTTCGACGACGCTGTTGTCGCCGAGGCTGATGCCGAGGCCCGAGTTGGCACCGAGCAGGCATCCCTCGCCGACGCTCACGACGTGGGTACCGCCCCCTGACAAGGTGCCCTGAATCGACGCACCGCCACCAATGTCCGATCCGCGTCCGACGATGACCCCCTGAGAGATGCGGCCTTCGACCATCGACGTGCCGAGCGTGCCGGCGTTGAAGTTGCAGAAACCCTCGTGCATCACGACGGTGCCTTCGGCGAGATGTGCGCCGAGGCGTACTCGATCGGCGTCAGCGATTCGCACGCCCGACGGCACAACGTAGTCGAGCATGCGCGGGAACCTGTCGATACTGCGCACGGTCAGCAATCGTCCGGCGACGCGTTCGCGCAGTGCAACGGCGGCGACGTCGGCGACGGCCACGGGGCCGAGGTTCGTCCAGGCGACGTTTGCAAGCACGCCGAAGAGCCCGTCGAGGTTGATCGTCCTCGGCGCCGTCAGGCGGCTCGACAACAGATGCAGACGCAGATATCCATCGCTCGGTCCGGCAGGCGCAACGTCGGTTTCGATCAGCGTCGTGACGGCGACGATGCGCACACCACGGACTTCGTCGGACAGCTCGGCGGCCTGCAGCCCAGCGAAATCAACGGTTTCCGGGACGGCGTCGCCCCAGCCGAGCGACGGATACCACGTGTCGAGCACGGCTCCGTCGGCGGCGATCGTCGCCAGCCCTGCACCCCATGCAGCAGCCATCAGAAGACCTCCGGACGCAACGTCGGGAAGAGGATGACCTCTTTGATCGAGTTCGTTCCGGCGAGCAGCATGGCGACGCGGTCCATCCCCACGCCAAGTCCGCCCGTCGGTGGCATGCCGTACTCCAGCGCCCGCAGGTAGTCCTCATCGACAGTTCCTGCCTCGTCGTCGCCGGCGTCGCGGGCTGACTGCTCGTCCTCGAATCGGGCCCGTTGCTCACGTGGATCGTTGAGTTCGCTGTAGCCGTTGGCGATCTCCCGGCCGCCGACGAACAGTTCGAACCGTTCGGTCAGGAACGGGTCGTTGCGGTCGACGCGGGCGAGTGGCGAGATCTCGACGGGGTGACCGGTGACGAATGTCGGCTGGATGAGATCGGCCTCGGCGGTGGCTTCGAAGAGTTCCTCGATGATCTTGCCCGTGCCCCAGGCGGGGTTGACCTTGACGCCGTGCTTGTCGGCAAGCAACCGTGCATCGTCGAGCGGCATCGACGGGTGGACAGCGACGCCGGTCTGCTCCTCGATCAAGTCGATCATCCGTGCCCGGCGGAACGGGGTGGCGAGGTCGACGCTCATGCCGTTGACATCGATGACCATCGAACCGGTCGCATCCTGGGCGGCGTTGCGCAGCAGTTCCTCGGTGATCGCCATCACTTCGGAGTAGTCGCCAAACGCCCAGTACAGCTCCATCATCGTGAACTCGGGGTTGTGCCGTGTGGAAATGCCCTCGTTGCGGAACACCCTGCCGATCTCGTAGACGCGTTCGAATCCGCCGACGATCAGCCGCTTGAGGTGCAGTTCGAGGGCGATGCGCAGGACCATCGGCATGTCGAGGGTGTTGTGGTGCGTGACGAACGGGCGGGCATGGGCACCGCCGGCTTCCATGTGCAGCACCGGTGTCTCGACCTCGATGAAATCGTGGCTGTCGAGCGTGCGACGAAAGCTCGAGATCATCGCGTGGCGGATCTGGAAGGCGCGGCGGGCCTGTTCATTGACGATGAGGTCGGCGTAGCGCTGACGGAACCTGGTGTCGGTATCTGTCAGTCCCCTCCACTTGTCGGGGAGCGGGCGGACCGCCTTGCTCAGCAGTTCGAAGCTGTCGACCTTGATCGACAGTTCGCCCTTGCGGGTGGTCATCACGATGCCGTGGACCCCGACCCAGTCGCCGAGGTCGAGTTGACGGAACTCGCCGAAGGGTTCGTCGCCGACGACGGCCTTCGAGACGAACAACTGGATCTCCCCTGACCGATCGCGCATCGTCGCGAAGATCAACTTGCCACCGTCGCGGATCAACAGCACCCTGCCGGCGACGGCGACATGCGTCCCGGTTTCAGCTCCGGGTTCGAGGTCACCGTGCTCTGCGCGGATCTCGGCGAGCGTGTGGGTGCGATCGAATCGGTACGGGTATGGCTCGCCGCCCTCGGCGCGGATGGCGTCGATCCGGGCGAACCGCCTCGTCATCTCACTGGCCAACCCGGACGAGGATCCAGCCCCCAGGGACTCGTTCTCCCCGACGTCGTAGCCCATCTCATTGGGTTCGGCAGTGCCGCTATCGTCAGCATTCATCAGGTGTCACACGCTACCGATTCCCCCCACGCAGCCCATCGAATTTGACGAACGGGAGGCGGTCACACCGCCTGGATGAAGCCGGCGACGCATTCCCCCGACGAGCGCCGTTGTCAGCTTCGAGCGCAGGACATAGGGTCGTGGCATATGACTCGTCGAAATCCTCTCGTATTGGTCGGGGTGCTCGTTGCGTTGGTGGTCGGCCTGCTGGCATTTCCGATGCTCGCGCCGCGACCTGCCACCGCTGCCTCGATCGACTATGTCTCGCTCAACAACAAGAGCGAACTGAGCTCGGCAACGGCACAGGCAGGTGCCAATGCGACGACCCAACTCGGGGCGCACGCGGCGAACGGGCGGTCGGCGACGGTCGGTATGACCCGCCTGCTACGCGGAGGCACAGTGGTGCAGGCTGCCCCTGACACGTACCGATACCCGATGGGGGTCACGTCGATGGCGATCGACGCGGCAGCGGCGACGATGAGCCCCGACGTCGCCAATGTCCTCGCAGGTGGGCAGATCGTGCTCGGATCGACCTCTGCGAACATGCGTGGCGCGCAGGTCGGGGATGTCGTCGAACTGATCGCAGCTGCCGGAAACCTCGTGCAGTTGACGATCGGCATGATCGCCCCGGACGCGACGATCGGCGGAGCGGAGATCGTCGTCGGCGACGCCCAGGCCGACGCTCTCGGCTTGACGATCGTGACCCGCATGGTCGTGTGGGGGTTCGCCAGTCGTTCGGCTCTCGAAGATGCCCTGAACGCCAACGGATTGATCAGCACGACGGTTCGCGTCAATCGTTCGTGGGACATCGCCAGCCCGGATTCCAATCTCAGCCTGTCGCAGACGAAGGCGCTGCTCGGTGAGTTCCCCTATCAGATCACGTCAGGCGACACGATCCACATCCTGCCGTCGTGGGTCGCGGCGAACATCAGCGGAGGGGGAGTCCGCACCCCGTTCGCTGGTATCGGCATCGTCGCCGCCTGTCACAACACCGTGAGGCCGGCGATCCAGGCGGCGCTTTCGCAGGTCGCTGCGAGCGGCCTGTCGGGGGCGATCAACGTGTCGAACAGCAACCAGTACGGTGGGTGTTTCAACCCGCGCTTCAACCGCCTCAGCGGCAACATCGGCGGGCTCTCGCGTCATGCGTGGGCGATGGCGATCGACATGAACACGACGGCGAACCCCCAGGGCGGCGTGCCGCAGATGGACTGCAGGGTCGTGCAGATCTTCCGTCACTACGGTTTCGCATGGGGCGGCAACTTCCTGTTCAGCGACGGCATGCACTTCGAGTACGTCGGCCAGGCCCGTGACCAGATCGGCTACCCCTCCCGGTACTGCCCGACCGGCGCCCCCGTCCCGCCGTACGGCGGCCTCCCGGCCTTTCCGCCCGGTCT
>JAYTOR010000220.1:0-20868 GCA_043747685.1 Actinomycetota bacterium | reverse complement strand
GCGCTCACCTTCCTTGTCGTCAGGCGCTTGATCGCTCGACGCGGCGCCGGCCAAGTTGCAACCTCAGATTTGGCCTCGGGTCCGGACCGCGTTCCCCGGGCCTGACGGGTTCACGATCCCCGATCTCGTCGGCCGCGCGTTCACCCCCGGCGCACCAGATCGGGCTTGGTGTCAGGACATCACCTACATTCCGACTGGTGAAGGCTGGCTCGACCTCACGTCGGTGATCGACATCGGATCACGCCGGATGCTCGGCTGCTCGATGGCCAACCACATGCGCACCGAGCTCGTCCTCGACGTGCTCGACATGGCCATCACCCCGCGCCGGTCACGTCGCCGGCGTGATTCCTCACGCGGATCGCCGCAGTACACCTTCAACGACTACCTCGATCACTGAATCGGCCGGGGTTTGCATCAGGTCTTCCCAGTCCCTGAGAGGATCAGAAGGTGCCAGTGAGGAAGGAATACACGCCTGAGTTCAAGGACCAGGCCGTCAGGTTCGTGCTCGAGGAGATCGAGCCGGAGGAGTCACGCAGACACGGGTGTGAGCGTCTTGCGCCGAAGCTGTCGGTGAAAGCGGTGACGCTGTACAACTGGTTGAAGCAGTCAGCCCCGGCCAAGACGCGTGCGTCGGCGCCGCCGGGTTCGGTGGAGGAACTCCGCGCGCAGGTGCAGTCGTTGAAGAAGGAGAATCGTGAGCTGGCTCGGGCGAACGCGATCTTGTCGGACGCGGCAGCTTTTTTTTGGGGCGGCGCTCGACCGCCAAAGGAGGTAGCGGTGTTCGTGGCTGCTCATCGTCATCACGGGGTCGTGCCGATCTGCAGGGTGCTGCAAGTCGCTCCGTCGGCGGTCCGCTCGGCAATGGCCCGCCCGGTCTGCGCTCGCCGTCAGGCCGACGACACGATCAAGCCGATGCTGCTCGCAGTGTTCGACGCGAACTATCGGGTCTATGGCCGGCGCAAGATGAAAGCCGCTTTGCGTCGTGAGCATGGGATCAACGTGGACAAGGATCGGATCGCTCGACTGATGGCTGAGCTGGGCATTCGAGGTGCGACACGCACCAAATCGACGGTCACGACCCGTTCGGATCGGTCCTCGCCGAGGGCGCCGGATCTGGTGAACCGACAGTTCACAGCGTCCCGGCCGAATGAATTGTGGGTTTGCGATTCCACCTATGTGCCGACGTGGTCCGGGTTCGCGTACACGGCTTCGTCACCCGACGTGTTCTCGCGGATGATCGTCGGGTGGCGCACGGCGTCGTCGATGACCGCCGATCTGGTCACCGACGCGTTGGAGAGGCTATCTTCTCCCGCCGCCATCAATTCGTCCGATCTGCTCGGGCTGGCAATTTTGCAGTGGGCTCTTGCAGCAGCCCGAGCAGATCACCGAACGTTCCGGACTGGGGATATCAGCGGTTGATCCCTCGCCGACCGTCTCGTCGCAGTGCGCCAGGCGACGGGCATCGACCGCTTACGCTCGACGAAGGCCGAACAGTCGGCGTGCTCGTCGTCTCAATCGCGCGAGGGGCGTGTCAGGCATGGCTACGTCGGGCGTACACGTCCCGAACGTCGTGTTGAGGACTTGGCCGTTCGCGTCGTACTCGACGATCGTCAGCCCATTCGCATATCGAGGTTCCACGGGAGTGCCATTGTGAGAGTAGCTGCCGATCGAGTAGGCCCCGCCAGCAGGGGTGGGGCCTTCGACGCGCTTGGTTGTTGGCTCGGACATGTGTTCAGCATTCCAGATGTCGCAAGCAACACTCCACCACCGGACAGGACACGTACGTCCGGTAGGCGTCGAAGGACGCGACTACTTCCTCGAGCGACCCTACATTCGTCCTCAACGAGTTCGCCGGCTATAGCAGTCGCAGTCCGGAGGCCCATTGACGAGGGGCCGCCGGCAACACACCGCAAAACTCGCGATCGCCTAACGTGTTCGGGGAGAACGTCGGGGCGCTCTCCCCAAATACGTCAGTCGTCTGAGCTGCCCGTGTTCACGAGTTTTTGCGGAATGAACCGAAACCAGGCTCCTCGACTCGTGAAATCCGCACGCGAAGCTTCCGCCAACGGCAACATGTCTACGGCGCTCGAACGGCACCCGTCTTCGAAGCCAGCAGCAATGGCGAGGGACCCCAAACGAACGGTTTACCGGACGCAGCTCAAGACGTCTTTCCAACGGGTGAGGTCGCTGTCCTGTATGTACCTGGTGTCGAGTCGAAGGGGCGACACTAACCCGAGGTACGTACACATTCGACCTGCTCACAGCCATGACGCGCTAGATCGCAAGCGAATCCGACGCCCCGAGACTTCAACGGCGGACGCCAGTAGACCCACCCAAGGAGATCGATTACCACAGCTGGGACCTTCGATAAGCGCCATCATCGTCTCGTCAAGGAGTTCCTGCATCTCGTTCCATGATCGCCTTTCGGCGTCTGCGTTGTAGGGCTGCCCAGCCCTCGGAGATCTCCGCGTGGCGGCTCATAGACGAACCCGGACACAGCGCCGAAGCAGCGGCCGCCGCAGCTGTCGCCCGCCAGTGGGATGGGACCACTTTGATGTGAGTTCCGCCAGTGTGATGGGACGACCTGTCCGCCAGTGATGGGACCACGTGGGGGGTCCGCCAGTTCGGTGCTGTCACGGGTGATTATCGCCGCTGCTGTTGACAGATCGAGAGGCGGCGATGACATTCCGGGAGGTTCCAATGTTCGAGGTTCGAGAGGTGTTGCGGTTGTGGTTGGGGGGTGAGGGGCTGCGGGCGGTTGCCCGGTTGAGCCGGGTGGATCGCAAGACGGTCCGCCGTTATGTCGACGCCGCTCGAGGCCGGTGTCACTGTCGATGGCGGTGTCGGGCAGCTCACTGATGAGGTGCTGGGTCGGGTGGTGGAGATCGTGCGCCCGCACCGCATGGACGGTCACGGCGAGGCGTGGGCGACGCTGTGTGCCCGCCGTGACAAGATCGCTGAGTGGGTGACGGCCGGGGTGGCGGGGTGAAGATCTGCGAGCTCCTCGCCCGTGATGGGGTGGTCGTGGCGGAGCGCACGGTTCAGCGTTTCATCGCCACCGAATTCGGTTCCCGCCGTGGGCAAGGCTCGACGGTGCGCGTCGCTGATGGCGAACCGGGTCACGAGTTGCAGATCGATTTCGCCCGCCTCGGTCTGGTGCACGATCCAGTGACAGGTAAGCGGCGGGTGTGTCACGCGTTGATTTTCACTGCAGTGTTCTCCAGACACATGTTCGTCTGGTTATCGTTCACGCAGACCACCGACACGGTGATCGCCGGGTGTGAGGCGGCGTGGCGGTTCTTCGACGGCGTGTTCCGTGTGTTGATCCCTGACAACCTGGCCCCGGTCGTCACGACCGCTGACCGGTTGGATCCGAGGTTGAACGACGCGTTCGTCGAGTATGCGCAATCACGCGGGTTCGTGATCGACCCGGCCCGTATTCGGACACCGACGGACAAGCCACGCGTGGAGCGGATGGTGCAGTTCGTGCGGTCGTCGTTCTGGGACGGTGAAACGTTCATCGATCTCGCCGACGCCCAAGCGAGGGCGACAGCGTGGTGCTCGCAGCGGGCGGGGATGCGGGTGCATGGCACGACGCAATGCCGCCCTCTCGAACACTTCCGCCTCGAGGAACAGCCGCATCTGTTGGCGGTCCCGGCTGAGGCGTATGACGTGCCGATCTACGCGTCGTGTCGGGTGCATCGAGATCATCACATCGAGATCGCCAAAGCGCTCTATTCCGTGCCGGGAAACCTCCTCGGCGCCCGCGTGCAGGTCCGCGCCGACCGGCGGTTGGTCAGGATCTTTCACCGTTCGCAGTTGGTCAAGGTCCATCCACGCCAACAGCCGGGTCATCGCTCCACGGACCCGGCTGATCTGCCCGCCGAACAGAGCACGTACGCGTTGCGGGACATCGCCCACCTGCAACGCCTCGCCACCGGTCACGGCGAAGCAATCGGCGCATATGCGGCAGCGGTGTTGGACACCCCGTTGCCGTGGACGAAGATGCGTCAGGTCTACGCGTTGTTGGGCCTCGTCAAAAAGTGGGGGCCGGACAAGGTTGATGGTTCTTCTCGGCACGCATCGCGCTACGAGCCCTGCGGACCTCATCCTCGCAGCGTGCGCCGAGGTCAACGGGCTCATCGTGCTGCACTACGACAAGGACTTCGATCTGATCGCCGATGCCACCGGTCGACCGATGGAATGGATAGTTCCGCAAGGCTCGGTGTAGTTCGCCAACTCCCGTCGTCTCGATGCCGCCTGTACCCTCGATATCGATGGTGAAGCGGCCTCCTGCTGGATCGATTCCCGAGACACCCGGGTCGTATCAATTCAAAGATGCCGAGGGCCGGGTCATCTATGTCGGCAAGGCCGGGAACCTTCGCCAGCGCCTCAGTAACTACTTCCAGGACCCGCGCAACCTGCATGCCAGGACTGCGCAGATGGTGCTCACAGCCGAGACCGTCGAGTGGATCGAGGTGCGTAACGAGGTCGAGGCGTTGATGCTCGAGTACTCGTTGATCAAGCAGCATCGCCCGCGATTCAACATCCGGCTACGTGACGACAAGTCGTATCCGTTCCTCGCAGTGACGCTGGACGAAGAGTGGCCGCGAGCATTGGTGATGCGCGGCCGCAAGCGCAAGGGGACCCGCTACTTCGGGCCGTACGGTCATGCCTACGCGATCCGCGAAACGCTCGATCTGCTGCTGCGGACGTTCCCGATCCGCACCTGCTCACCGAACAAGTTCAACGAGCACCATCGACTCGGCCGCCCGTGCCTGCTGTTCCACATCGAGAAGTGCTCCGGCCCATGCGTCGGTGAGATCGACGATCCGTCGTACCGCCAACTCGTCAAGGACCTCATCGACTTCCTCGACGGCGACACCGACGAGATCGTCAAACGGCTCGATGCCGACATGCGCAGCGCTGCCAAGGAATTGGAGTTCGAGCGTGCCGCCCGATTGCGAGACCGTTTGGCGTCTGTTCAGCGGGCGATCGAGAAGCAGCAGATGGTCGCCGAACGCAGCGAGGACATCGACATCATCGGACTTGCCGACGACGATCTCGAGGCTGCCGTCCAGGTCTTCTACGTCCGCAAGGGTCGGGTCGTCGGCCGCAAGGGTTTCATCGTCGACAAGGTCGAAGATCTGACGCCAGGGGCACTCATCGACCGGATCATCGAGGAGATGTACGGCGACGAGCCGCCGCTCGGCGTTCCCAAGCTGGTGCTCGTCCCGGTCGATGCCGCTGACCTGAACACCTACGAGGAATGGCTCAGCCATCTGCGTGGGAGCAGGGTGCAGATCCGCGTGCCGCAGCGTGGGGACAAGCGGGAGCTGCTGGAAACCGTCACGCACAACGCCAAGGAGGAGTTCATCCGGCACCGTCTTCGCCGGGCGGCCGATCACAACAGCCGCAGCAGGGCCTTGACCGAGTTGCAGGACCTGCTGCACCTACCGGAAGCGCCTCTGCGGATCGAGTGCTACGACATGGCGCATATGCAGGGGACGGATTATGTCGGCTCGATGGTCGTGCTCACCGACGGGCTGCCTGACAAGCGCGAGTACCGACGGTTCAAGATCAAGACGGTCGAGGGCAACGACGACTATGCGGCGATGGAAGAAGTGCTGACCCGTCGCCTGACGGCCTACATCGCCAGTAAGGATGAGCCGATCGGCGAGCGCGGGACTCGTCCGTCGAAGTTCTCGTATCCACCGCAACTGCTGTTGGTCGATGGTGGCAAAGGCCAGTTGAGTGTTGCCGAGAAGGTGGTGAGGGAACTCGGGCTGGAAGACGAGATCCCGATCGCCTCGCTCGCCAAACGCTTCGAGGAGGTCTACCTGCCGGGGGACCCCTCGCCGGTCAATGTGCCACGCGGCAGCGAGGGGCTGTTCATGCTCCAACGCATCCGGGACGAGGCTCACCGCTTCGCCAACACCTTCCATCGTGAGTTGCGTGGCAAGCGGATGACGGTCAGTTCGTTGGACGGCATCGCCGGCCTCGGCGAGACGCGCAAGGCGAAATTGGTGAAGGTGATGGGTGGTGTCAACGCCGTCAAGAGGGCCTCGCTCGACGAACTCAAAAGCCAGACGTTCCTGCCGGACGCAGTCGCTGATGCTATCTACGCCAAGTTCCACGGCGACCCGACGGCTGCCCCACCCGGCGACGTCCCAGTCGATGTTCGCCCATCCCCCGCAGCGATGGGTCAGAATGCGGAAAGCGCCTCCACAAACTGACCCATCGCTCGCCACCTCAGCGGATTCACCGGAGCGATGGAGCAGAAAACGGACGTAGCGTCACAAAAGTGAGCCAACCCTCGAACGAAAACCTGATGTTGCGCGACGATCCGGTTGCGCTGACGATGCAGTTGGCGCAGATCAACTCGATCAATCCGAGTCTTGTCGCTGGCGCGCCGGGCGAGGCGGACGTTGCCTCCTTCGTCGCAGCTTGGTGTATGGAACGAGGGTTCGAGGTACACATCGAGGAGGTCGCTCCTGGCCGCCCGAACGTCATCGCCATCAAGCGGGGGAGTGGCGGCGGGCGGTCGCTGCTGTTCAACGGTCACCTCGACACCGTCGGCGCGAGTTCCGGTGAGACGATGCGCGTCATCGAGTCGGGCGGCCGCCTGTCCGGCCGCGGTGTGCTCGATACCAAGGGCGGACTGGCGTGCGCCCTCGTCGCCGCCTCCAGGATCGAACCCGGCGAACTGGCAGGTGATCTCCTCGTCGCCGCCGTTGCCGACGAGGAATACGCGAGCCTCGGCACCGAGGCACTCGTCGCCACCTGGTCCGCCGACGCGGCAGTGATTCTCGAACCGACCGATCTGGCGATCATCCCCCGTCACAAGGGTTTTGCCGTGATCGAAGCCGAGTTCGTTGGCCGTGCTTCGCATACGTCGAGGCCCGACCGCGGCGCAAACGCCGTGCACGCAGCGGCGCGCGCCGTCATCGCAACCGCAGCATTAGACGCCCAATGGGTCGCCGATTCGCATCCGTCAGCCGACGGTCCCCGCGTGTTGGCGAGCCGGATCGACAGCGGCGGAGAGACGTTCACCGTGCCTGCACGGTGCGAGCTGATCGTCGAACTGCGCACGACCGCAGGCAGCGTCGATCGGCAGATCCTCGATGTACTCGACGCAATCGGTATCTCAGGACAGGACGTGCACGTCCGCTCCAGGGTGGCGCTGTCCCGGCCTCCGCTCGGCGTCGGCGACGATCATCCGCTCGTTCGCGCCGTGGTCGATGCACTCTGCGAAAACGTTGGCGGTATCCCGGTCGTAGCGTCGGCGCCCTACTGGACCGATGCGGCCCTGCATCATGCTGCCGGAACGCCGGCAGTCGTATTCGGGCCGAAGGGCGAGGGACTGCACGAGGACCTCGAGTGGGTGAGCATCGCCAGCCTGGGGACGTGTGCCGCAACACTCGAAACGCTGGCACGCGCGTGGTGCGCATCACCCGTGAACCGCGGGCGCAACAACGGCTCGTAGCGTGCACGACCATGCCTGACGACGACTTGTGGGAAACTCACGCTGGTTGGTGGATCGAAGGATTCACCAAAGGCGCCGATGCGGAGTACGAAGAACAGATCCTGCCGCTTGCTGCAGCGGAGCTCGCCGGCGCAAGGAACATCCTCGACATCGGCTGCGGCGACGGGCAGATCAGCCGCCTGGCGATTCGCGGTGGCGGCCAGCGGGTCATCGGCATCGACCCGACGTGGAACCAACTCGTCGCCGCCAAGGAGCGTGCCGGCGGAGCCCACTACGCCAAGGCTGCGGCCGGAGCGTTGCCGTTTCCCGACGAGTCGTTCGACGCCGTTGTCGCCTGTCTCGTCTTCGAACACATCCGCGACGTCGACGACGCCATTGCTGAAGTCGCCCGCGTGCTGCAGTCAGGTGGACGATTCTGCTTCTTCCTTAACCACCCGTTGCTACAGACGCCCAACAGTGGATGGATCGACGACCAGGTCCTCGACCCGCCGGAACAGTATTGGCGCATCGGGCCCTATCTGATCGAGGACGAAACGATCGAAGAAGTCGAGAAGGACGTCTTCATCCCGTTCATCCACCGCCCGCTCAGCCGCTACCTGAACGCCCTCGCCGGCAACGGTCTGCTACTGCAGCGCATGGACGAACCTGCACCGCCTCCCGGATTTCTCGCCAGGGCAGAGGAGTACGTCGCGGCAGCGACGATCCCACGCCTGCTGTACCTCCGCACCCGCAAGTTCCTCTCCGCCGACCTCTGACCAAGAAACTGAGTCCACTGGTGCACCGCCGGCGGTGCAAATCGGTCCACAGAATCTCTCGACTAAGGTTGCAACATGACCGAGGTCGTGGTGATCACCGGGTTGTCCGGTGCTGGCAGGTCGCAGGCCGCCGGGGTGCTCGAAGACCTCGGCTGGTATGTCGTCGACAACCTGCCTACGTCGTTGATCGACACGATCGTCGACCTCGCGAGCGCCCCTGGTTCGGAGATCCCGAGGTTGGCACTCGTCGCCGGCCGTCAGCATGCCGAACTTCTCGACGCCATCGCCCATCTTCGCAGCTCGGGTCATCACGTTCGCGTGTTGTACCTCGACGCTGATTCTCCCGAACTCGTTCGGCGCTATGAAGCGACCCGCCGACGTCATCCGTTGGCAGGCGAACGCACCGGAGTGCTCGGTGCGATCGAGACCGAGCGAGCCTCGCTCGAAGCGGTCAAGGCATCAGCAGACATGCTCATCGACACCTCGCAGCTGAACGTTCATCAGTTCCGCGACAAGTTGATCGGCGCGTTCGAGGGTGAAGCACCTGCCGGGCGGATGCAATTGGCGGTCCAGGCATTCGGCTTCAAGTACGGCCTGCCGCTCGATGCCGACGTCGTGATGGACGTGCGATTCCTGCCGAACCCGCACTGGGTTCCAGAACTCAGACCACAAACCGGCCTCGACGAAGCCGTGCGTGACTACGTATTGAACCAACCGGCGACAAAGACGTTCATCGATCGCTTCGAGCAGATGCTCGTCGATCTGATCCCTGCGTACATCACGGAGGGCAAGAGTTACCTGACGATTGCCATCGGTTGTACCGGCGGTCGCCATCGGTCGGTCGCTGTCGCCGAGGAACTCGCCAGGCACCTGATCGCCGACGGCTTTCAAGCACGAGTCACCCACAGAGACATCGCCCGCTGAACCAGCGGCGTCGGCGCGCGTTGCGCTCAACGAGTAGCGTTCACCCGGTTCGTTCGAGCACACCTTGAAAGGCGATCTCCGTCATGACCGTTCGTGTTGGCATCAATGGCTTCGGCCGCATCGGCCGCAACTTCTACCGCGCCGCCAAGAAGGTCGGCGCCGACATCGAGTTCGTCGCTGTCAACGACCTCGGCTCGCTCGATCAGATGGCTCACCTCCTGAAGTACGACTCGATCATGGGCACGCTGCCCGGCACGATCAAGGAGACGAAGACCGGCATCCATATCGACGGCGAGGAATTGCAGGTGCTGTCGCAGCGTGACCCGAAGAAATTGCCTTGGGGCGAACTCGGCGTCGACATCGTCATCGAATCGACTGGTTTCTTCACCAAACGCGACGCTGCTGCGGCCCATCTCGAAGCCGGCGCGCGCCTGGTTATCGTTTCGTCTCCATGTGACGGCGCTGACAACACGATCGTCTACGGGGTCAACCACAAGACCTTCAACCCGAAGATCCACCAGGTCATCTCGAACGCCAGTTGCACGACGAACTGCTTCGTACCGATGGTCAAGGTGCTCGACGATGCCTTCGGCATCGAGCAGGGTCTGATGACGACGATTCATGCGTATACCGGCGATCAGCAACTCGTCGACGGACCGCACAAAGATCTTCGTCGTGCCCGTGGCGCGGCGATCAACATCATCCCGACCTCGACGGGTGCCGCCCGCGCTACCTCGCTCGTGCTCGAATCGATGAAGGGCAAGCTCGACGGAACGTCGTTGCGCGTGCCGATCCCGACCGGATCCATCACCGACTTCAACGCCATCCTCACGACCGAGGCGAGCGTCAAGGAGATCAACGCTGCGTTCAAGAAGGCGGCATCCTCCGGGCCGCTCAAGGGCATCCTCAAGTACACCGAGGACCCGATCGTCTCCAGCGACATCAAGGGTGATCCGCATTCGTGCATCTTCGATGCGGAGTTGACGATGAGCATGGGCAAGCTCGTCAAGATCCTCGGCTGGTACGACAACGAGTGGGGCTACTCCAACCGTCTCGTCGACATGACGACCTACGCCGGCTCGAAGCTGCCGAAGAAGAAGTGAGCTGCGGCCCGATGAGCGCGGCTGACCAGGTCGTCGACTCGTGAGTATCAACGGCATCCCGGTGCTCGAGGATCTGCCATCGGTCGACGGCAAGCGGGTCCTCGTACGCGCCGACTTCAACGTGCCGATGGCCGACGGCGTGATCACCGACGACTTCCGCATCAAGGCGGCGCTGCCGACCATCAACTGGCTGCTCGACCACGGCGCAAGCGTGGTGACAGCCAGTCATCTCGGTCGACCGAAGGGCACAGCGAATCCGAAGTATTCGATGGACGCCGTTCGCGCCCGCCTCGCCGAACTCGCACCAGGCGTCGAACTGCTCGAGAACCTACGCTTCGACCCAGGTGAGGAGGGCAACGATCCAGCGTTCGTTGAGCAACTCGTCGAGGGTATCGATGCCTATGTCGACGATGCCTTCGGTGCGGCGCATCGTGCCCATGCATCGATCGTCGGGCCTCCGAAGACGTTGCCATCGGCGATGGGACGTTTGATGCAGAAGGAAGTCGCCGTCCTGCTCGGTATGCGTAACGATCCGAAGCGACCGTTCGTCGCGGTGCTCGGGGGGGCCAAGATCTCCGACAAACTCGGCGTTGTCGAAGCACTGCTGAACTCCGTCGACGCGCTGGTCATCGGTGGAGCGATGTGCTTCACGTTCCTCGCCGCACAGGGCTATCCGATCGGCGATTCGCTGTGGGAACCCGAGCAGGTCGACACCTGTGCGCGTCTACTGGCGAGTGGCAAGAAGATCCATCTGCCCGAGGACATCGTCGGCGTCGATGCAAGTGGGAACTATGCGACGTTCGGTATCCGGCTGCCACCTGGGGCCAAGGGTTTCGATATCGGGCCGGGCACCGCCGCAGCGTTCAGCGACGTGATCATGGATGCACGCACGGTGTTCTGGAACGGCCCGATGGGAATGTTCGAGGACGAGCGTTTCGCGAATGGAACCAAGACCGTCGCCCAGGCGATGGCTGACACCAAGGCTTTCACTGTCGTTGGCGGGGGAGACTCCGCAGCAGCCTTGGCACAGTTCGGTCTCGACGGCGACGTCGACCACGTCTCGACGGGCGGAGGAGCGTCGTTGGAACTGCTCGAACTCGGTGATCTGCCGGGCCTCGCGGCGCTTCGAGCCGCGCCGAACGCCGAGGCGAACGAAGCGGCTGCGCCGTGATGCGCAAGCCGATCATCAGCGGTAACTGGAAGATGAACCTCAACCATTTCGAGGCCATCCAGACCGTCCAAAAGCTCAGCTACCAGTTGACCAAAGAGGACTACGCAGCGGTCGATGTCTCGGTCCACCCGCCGTTCACCGATCTTCGTTCGGTGCAGACGGTGCTCGACGTCGACGAGATACCGATCAAGCTCGGTGCGCAGCATTGTCATCAGGACGACAAGGGTGCGTTCACCGGCGAGATTTCTCCGGCATTCCTCGCCAAGCTGTCGGTCAAGTACGTGATCGTCGGTCATAGCGAGCGACGGGAACTCTTCGGCGAGACCGACGAGATCGTCTCCAAGAAGATCGACGCCATTCTCAAACAGGAGATGACACCGATCATCTGCTGTGGTGAGACGCTGCAGGAACGTGAAGCGGGCGAGACCGAATCGAAGGTGCTCACCCAGATCCGCTCGGCGCTCACCAAGCGCAACGCTGACGTCGTGTCGGCGCTGGTGGTCGCCTACGAGCCGATCTGGGCGATTGGTACGGGGCTGACTGCCACGTCGCAGGACGCGCAGGCGGTGATCGGAGCAATTCGTGCCGACATCGCCGATCTTGCCGGAGCGGATGCCGCTGCGGCTGTTCGGATCCAGTACGGAGGGTCCGTCAAGTCCTCGAATATCGCTGAATTGATGGCCATGCCTGACATCGACGGTGCCCTGGTCGGCGGCGCGAGTCTTGATACCGAAGAATTCGCCAAGATCGTCCAGTTCCGGAACGTTCGTTCCTGAGCGGACCTTCAGTGGACGAATAATTCACTTGGCCGACATGTTTCGGTAACTCCATGTTCGGCTGGCGTGCTAGGTTTCCGGTGGATTCGCACCTACTCGTCGGGGAGGACGAAGCGAAATGACACCATGCGGTCTAGAACGTTGGCACCTGCCGAGCGGTTCCTGCGTGTTGTTCCCACCATCTCCCGTGAACGGACATCCAATGACAACAGCATCTTTTTTCTCAAGGAGGACATCTAGGTGAGAAAAACCACACGACAGGCCAAGGTCGTGTCGTCGCTCGTCGGTCTGACTCTGATTGCTGCCGCTTGCGGCAGCAGTAAGACCAGCACGTCGGCAACGACCCCCGCAAGCGTTGCCACGACGGCGGGTGCCGCCGGCACCACGACGGCCGGAACCACAGGCGCCACCGCCGCTGGGACGACCGTTGCCAGCACCACAGCGGCGACGGCAGCCGGAACGACGGTCGCCGGAGGCGCAGCGACGACGGCCGGAGGCTCGACAGCCCCGACGACGCCAGCGAAGCCGGCGATGACCATCACGATGCAACTCGATCCGAAGGCTGTGTGGGACGACGGAACGCCGATCACTGTCGACGACTTCAAGTGCACCGTCGATGCCGTCCTGCACACCACCGGCTCGCTGAGCACGGTTGGTTGGGACCAGATCATCTCGGTCGAGAATGGCAAGGATGCTCACGAAATCGTCGCCACCCTGAAGTCCGTGTACGCGCCGTACAAGAACTTGTTCAGCGGCCTTCTCGAAAAGGCCAAGATCAAGAACTGTTCGGATGTGTCGACGGAGCTGCAGGACAGCATTCCGTTTTCGGCTCGCCCGTACAAACTGCAGGCGTTCAGCAAGACCCAGGCGACGCTCGTCGCCAACGACAAGTACTGGGGTTCTGAGAAGCCGATCGCCAAGACAATCGTCATGGTTCCAGAGGCTGACACCGACACCGAGATCGCTGCCATCAAGTCCGGCGAAGTCGATTTCGACTTCCCGCAGGCGTACTCCGGTATCACCGATGCGTTGACGGATCCGAACATCAAGTTCACGCCTGGTTATGGCCTGAACTTCGAGGACATCTTCTTCAACCAGCAGAGTGGTCCGTTCGCCGATGCGACGTTCCGTCAGGCGTTCGCCAAGTCGTTCGATCGCAATCTCGTGTTGAAGACGATCTACAACCCGATCTTCCCCGGCGCTCCGCTGCTCAACTGTGGCGTGTGGGTCCCGACGATCGGCAAATGGTGCAACGATGCCGACTTCAAGAACTTCTCCGACCCGACCGCTGCTGTCAAGCTGCTCACCGACGCTGGTTGGAAGAAGGGTGCTGACGGCATGTGGGCCGACAAGACCGGCAAGACGCCGACAATCCGTTGGATCATCAACACCGGTAACAAGCGTCGTGAGAACACCCAGGCACTGATGATCCCGGAGTTTGCCAAGAGCGGTTTCAAGGTTGTCGCTGACAACTGCGACTCTGCCTGCTACTTCCAGAAGCGCCTGCCGGCCCTCGACTACGACATGGCGATGTACATCACGACGGCATCGCCTGACCCGACGGTCACGTCGATCCTGGCGTGTGATTCGATCCCGAGCGCTGCCAACAACAATGCCGGTCAGAACACGGCCGGTTGGTGTAACAAGGATGCTTCTGCTCTCATGAAGCAGTCCGACGCCGAGCTCGACCTCACCAAGCGTGAAGACGAGATTCACAAGATCGGTGCACTCATTGCCAAGGACGCTGTCCTGCTCCCGCTGTTCCAGTTCCCGAACATTGCAGCGTGGCGTACCGACAAGCTCGACGGCCCGATCGACGCCGATGCAGCCAACTACCAGGCATTCCAGAACATCTGGGCGTGGCAGCCGAAGAGCGGCGACACGATCACCATCGGTGCCGAGCAGTGGCCAGATTGCCTCAACCCGATCACGGAGTGCGCAAACTCGTCGTGGTACCAGTGGCTGATCGGCTTCAAGCTGCTCCCGAACGTGTGGGACACGACAGGCAAGGGCGACTACGCCTTCGGTTCCCTCGTCACGGCCGAGCCTGTGGTCAAAGTCCTGAGCTGACATTCGTCACCATCAATAGTTATTGACCATGTGATGATGGGGCCGACCTTCCGGTCGGCCCCATCACGCATTTCCATGAGGGTAGGTTCCGGATGCTTCGTTACATCCTCCGCAGGTTGCTTTGGTTGATTCCCACCCTGTTCGTCGTGACGTTCCTGGCGTTCTGCGCCTTACGCATCGGGACGGACCCGCTTGCTTCGTTCCTGAAACAGAATCCCCGCGCCAGCCTGGCGAACATCAAGCAATACAAGTCGGTGAACGGACTCAATGGCACCATCCCTGAGCAGTACTTCCATTGGTTGCGGCACTTCGTAACGGGGAACTGGGGCCGTTCGATCAAGGGCAGTACTCCGGTCTGGCCCGATCTCAAGCACGCCATGGCCAACACGGCGGTGCTCGGACTGTTCTCGTCAGGCCTCGGTATCTTCTTCGGTCTGTCGATCGGCATCATCGCCGCGCTGCGGCAATACTCCAAGTTCGACTCGGTGTCGTCGACCGGAGCGTTCGTCGCCCTATCCATCCCGCCGTACATCTCGGCGATCGTCCTGCAGCTGATCTTTGCCGTCTACTTCACCCGCTGGTTCAATCTGGATCATCCCTTCTTACCGACCTCCGGCATCTACCCTCCGGGGCATCACGGTTTCGACCTCATTTTGCGAATCAAGTACATGATCCTGCCCGGGGTCGTCGTAGCAATCCAGACGCTCGCCGTATACAGCCGTTATATGCGTGCCTCGCTGCTCGAAGTCAAGAACTCCGAGTACATGCGTACCGCTCGAGCAAAGGGCATCAGCGAACGTCGCGTCATCTTTCGTCACGCTTTGCGCAATGCCTTGATCCCGGTGACGACGTTCGCCGCGCTCGATATCGGCGCCATCATCGGCGGTCTTGTCATCACCGAGAACATATTCGGCTATCCAGGCATGGGCGTCTTCTTCCTCAAGGCGTTCAACAACGGTGATTACCCGCAGCTGATGCCATGGCTGGTCATCGTCGCTATTGCACTCATCCTCTTCAATCTCGTCGCCGACGTTGTCTACGCGTTCCTCGATCCCCGTATTCGCCTGGCATAGGAAGGATTTCCGATGACGGAAACAATTAGCCCCGCAGGGGACGTGCAACTGCCGGACGACGCCTTCGATGCCGACCAGGCCGAGGGTCTCGTCACTTCGGTCTCACCGAGCCGTATGGCTGTGCGGCGCTTCAGGCGACACAAGCTGGCGGTCGTATCGCTCATGGTTTTTCTGGCAATTGCGATGATCGTCATCCTTGCGCCGATCACGACGCGATACGGCCAGATCGAGCGCCTGCCGGCGATCGGTAACAAAGTCGGGAACTCGCCGCCGAGCTGGAAGGCGTGGTTCGGAACGGACGACCTCAACCGGGATCTCTATTCACGCATCATCTGGGGCGGTCGAGTATCGCTGCTGATCGGCATTGCCGTCGCAGTGGTCTCGTCGATCGTTGGCACCGCCGTCGGCGCAATAGCCGGGCTGCGCGGTGGCTTCCTCGACGATGCGTTGATGCGCACCACCGACCTCTTCCTGGCGTTCCCCACGCTTGTCCTCCTGCTGGTACTGCGGAGTATGTTCAGCTCGCTGAAATGGCTCAAGTGGTTGTTCGGCGACCTCAACTCGATTCGTTTCATCGTCGTCCTCCTCTCGATTCTGACGTGGATGGGGACGGCGAGAATCGTTCGAGGAGTCGTCTTGTCGCTCAAGGAGCGAGAATTCGTCGAAGCCTCCCGAGCGCTGGGTGCCAGCAACTCGAGGATCATCGTGCGTCACCTGATTCCCAACTCGATCGGTCCGATCATCGTCTCGCTGACGCTCGCCGTCGTCGGCGCGATTGTCGCCGAGAGCACGCTCGCGTTTTTCGGCTTCGGAATCGATCCTGTTTACGCAACCAGTTGGGGCGGGCTGCTCTCCGATGCAAAAGGGGCGGTCATCGTCGGCCGGTGGTGGCTGGTGGTCTTCCCGTGCGCAGTGTTCGTGCTCACGATTCTGTGCGTCAACTTCATCGGTGACGGTCTCCGAGATGCCTTCGATCCAAAGCAAGACAGGAGTCACTGAACGTGCCAGAAGAGCCGGTACTGAGTCTCGCCGACTTTCGAGTTTCCTTTCCAACCGATGATGGTGATGTGCTGGCGGTACGCGGCGTCGACTTGGACGTCGGTCCCGGCGAGCTCGTCGGAATCGTCGGAGAATCGGGTTCTGGCAAGTCGGTGACGTTTCTCGGAGTGATGGGCCTGCTGCCCAAATCGGCGAAAATCACCGGTTCTGCCAAGGTGATGGGCCAACAACTAGTCGGTGCCAAGAAGGAGGTCATCCGCAGCGTGCGCGGTGAGAACATCGCCATGATCTTCCAGGATCCGTTGTCTGCGCTGAACCCCGTGTTACGGATCGGACCGCAGATCGTCGAGATGATCCAGTCGCACCGTTCGATGTCGAAGTCAGCCGCGTCGGAACACGCCATCGAACTGCTCGACCTGGTCGGGATCCCGCAACCGAAGACCCGCGCTCGCCAATATCCGCACGAGTTCTCTGGCGGCATGCGTCAGCGCGTGATGATCGCCATGGCCATCGCCAACGACCCGAAGGTGTTGATTGCCGACGAGCCGACCACGGCGCTGGATGTCACGGTGCAGGCGCAGATCCTCGAAGTCATCCAGCGGATTCAGCGTGAATTGCAGGCAGCCGTTGTGTTCATCACCCACGATCTCGGTGTCATCGCCAGGGTTGCAGACCGTGTGCAGGTGATGTACGCAGGTCGTGCGGTCGAGCGTGCCGACATCGACCACCTGTTCGTCAAGCCGACGCACCCGTATACGCGGGGTCTACTCGATTCGCTCCCCGCGCTCGGCGGGGAGCGCCTCAAGCCGATTGCCGGAGCACCGCCGAACATGTTGAATCCGCCGAGCGGTTGCGCGTTCCGGGCGCGATGTACGCACGCAGCGCCGCAGTGCGCCCACGGCGAAATGGCATTGGTCGCCTTCAACGGGTCGGAAACCGCCTGTGTGCGTATCCAGGAACTCGTGACTGAAGGTGCCCTGTGACCGAACCGGTACTCGTCGTCAACGACCTCGTCAAGAATTTCACGGTCAAAGGATCGAACGGCATCCGAGCGACGAAAAGCCTCGTACAGGCGGTGGCGGGCATCTCGTTCCAGGTGAATGCCGGAGAAACATTCGGGCTCGTCGGTGAGTCCGGTTCCGGCAAGACGACCGCGGGGCGGTGCCTGTTGCGTCTCGTCGAGCCCAGTTCCGGTTCGGTGAATTTCCGTGGCACGGAACTGGTCGGTCTCGACAAGAACAAGTTGCGCGACTTGCGCAAGGAGATGCAGATCGTCTTCCAGGATCCGTACGCGTCGCTCGATCCGCGCACGACCGTCGGCACGGCGATCGCCGAGCCACTCGTCATACAGAAGATTCCCGGCAACCATCAGCAGCGTGTCGCTGAACTTTTGGAGCTCGTCGGGCTCGCCCCTGACCATGCGAAACGCTTCCCACACGAATTCTCCGGTGGTCAACGGCAGCGCATCGGGATCGCCAGGGCGCTGGCTTTGAACCCGTCGCTGATCGTGCTGGACGAGCCCGTCTCGGCGCTCGACGTCTCGATCCAGGCCGGTGTCATCAACCTGTTGGAGGACTTGCAGGACCGTCTGCAGGTGGCTTACGTGTTCATCGCCCACGACCTGTCGGTCGTGCGCCACATCTCCGATGTCGTCGCCGTCATGTACCTCGGCAAGCTCGTCGAGATGGCACCGGCGGAGGAGATCTACAACCGGCCGACACACCCCTACACGCAGGCGCTGCTCTCGGCGATCCCTGAGCCTGACCCCGTGATCGAACGGACTCGCAAGCGCATCATGCTGCAGGGTGACGTGCCATCGCCGATCAACCCGCCATCTGGCTGTCGCTTTCGTACCCGCTGCCCGAAGGCTGCCGACGTCTGTGCGCAGGTCGAGCCGGAACTGAAGGTTTCCGAGTTCGGTCATCCTGTCGCCTGTCATTTCCCGTCGCTCGCCGGCGAGTTGACGTTTGGGCAAGACGGGGTGATACCGCTGCAGCAGGGGTAGGCTCATCGGCTGTGCATAAGGTCGTCTTGTATGTCACGTTGGTCATCAACGTCTTCACGCTGTTCGCGATGATCGGCGCGATCCTGCTCCATAGCGGGCAGGGTGGCGGCCTGTCCGACATGTTCGGCGGAGCATCGAGCGCCTCGTTGGGTTCGACGTCAGCCGAGCGGAACCTCAATCGGATCACGACCGTGTTAGCCACCATTTGGGTGCTGACCGTGATTGCCCTCGGATTGCTGTTGGCCAAATAGTTACCCCGAGCTATCGTTGATGGCTCACCCACGTCGAAGTGGCGAAACAGGCAGACGCGCCAGCTTGAGGGGCTGGTGTTCGCAAGAACGTGGGGGTTCAAGTCCCCCCTTCGACACCGAGAAAGCCATATAGAATAAGGCTTTCGCCTCTCCCTTTGTCTGAGCAGGTCACCGAAATGGAGCCTGCGATTGCCGTTCTGGCCTCAGGTTCCCTGACTGTTGCCTGACAGGAGAACGAGATGGACGAAGATTCGATCCGAGCGTGGCTAGCTGACCCGAGGGTTGCTGCCGCTCACAAAAGAGTTGCGCACAAGCACATCTGGTACCGCCGGCTACATGACCGTGTTTGAGTCTGCCTTCAGCGCACATCTGATGGCGTCGACCATGCTGCGCCGCCGGGTCGGAGGGAACTCAGTCACGTTGAGCCTGACCTCGTCGCCGAGATGCTCCAGCATCCGCGTCGACCGCTCGATGTCGGCTCGTCGTCCTGCCGGTGGGCCTCACGTGCGAGTGCCGAGATGGTCTTGCCTTCGCGTGCTGCTCGTACGGCGGCGCGTTGGCGTGCTGCCTCGGCGAGGCGGAACGTGACTTGGGGTGAACGCTTGCCGGGTGATGGGCGATGAGTATAGAAACTTATAAACGATTATATGAAAAATGATATATCTCGACACAAAGATATATCATTGAAAAATGGATGCCCGCACCAACCCCTACTCGCCGGGGGCTGGACTGCGTCCCCGTATCCTCGCAGGTCGTGAGGATGACATCGAGAACTTCGACGTGCTCGCTGATCGAGCACAAGCCGGACTGACGTCGCAAAGCATCGTCTTCACCGGTCTTCGGGGCGTCGGCAAGACGGTTCTGCTGCACGAGCTAGCCGCTGACGCCGACAGGAGGGACTGGATCACGGCTCGCGTCGAGGCTGACCGCAACGATGACCGTTCGACCTTCCGTAACGACGTGGCTCGCGGTCTCAGCACGTCGCTACGACTTGTGCGTGGCGAACGTGCCGGTGGGTCTCGATTCAGGGCGGCGCTGCGAACCTTCAAGTCGTTCACACTGTCAGTGAATCAGGCGGGCGGATATTCGTTCGGCGTCGAAGTTGATCCGGAACAGGGCCGAGCCGACACCGGGGAGCTGTACACCGATTTGACCGATCTGGCGATCGATCTCGGTGGAGCGGCCGCAGACATCGGAGTAGGAGTCGCCGTCTTCGTCGATGAGATGCAAGACCTTTCGAAGCCCGAGATGTCGGCAATCTGCCGGGCATGCCACGAGGCAGGCCAACGGTCGATCCCCTTCTTCGTGATCGGAGCCGGGCTGTCGAATCTGCCTGGTCAGCTCGCCGAGGCGGAGTCGTATGCAGAGCGTTTGTTCGAATATCGGACCATCGATCGTCTCGACCCAACGTCCGCTCGAGAAGCGCTCGTCGGCCCGTCACATGAACGTGGCGTCGAATGGACTCCAGACGCTGAGTCGCTGGTCGAGGAAGCCTCGAACGGCTACCCGTATTTCATTCAGCAGTTCGGCAAGACCATCTGGGATGCAGCGCCAGTGTCTCCGATCACCGACGTCGATGCCCGGAACGGGATTGTCGTGGGCTTGGAGCAACTTGATCGAGGATTCTTTGCAGCGAGATGGAATCGAGCGACGCCCGTGGAACGCGACTATCTGACGGCGATGGCGACGGACGGACCAGGCCCCAGCTCGAGCGGAACCGTCGCCAGTCGGATGGGCAAATCAACCAGCCAGCTCGGACCGACCCGCTCCTCGCTCATCGGCAAGGGGATCATCTACGGCCCAGAGTATGGCGTCGTTGCCTTCACGGTCCCCGGTATGGCCGGCTTCATCGCACGGCAGCACCGATAGTCGGGCGTGAGCTCAGCCGAGCCCGTAGTTGGGGAATCTAACGCAACCGCCAGTTGCATGGGACCATTTTGAGGGTGGTGTCGCCAGTGTGATGGGTCTACCTTTTCGCCAGTTGATAGGCCCACCCTGTCGCTGTTGATCGGGATCGGGACCCACAACCTGCTAGAGGACGCTGGTTCTGCGTGTAATGCTCCGTTGTTCAGGACGGCGGGTGTGCGGGCTTGTTTGGAGTTGAAGAGCATTCGTCAGGTGACCCGACGTTCCGAACCAGGGATAATCCTCGTAGGGGTGGGGTGGTCGTGTAGTGGTCGTCTGCTGGACGGCGATGCCGGCTTGGAGTGCAGCGAGTTCTTCATACGCAGCGGTGCCGAACGTGCGGCGACGAC
>JAYTOR010000219.1:0-5475 GCA_043747685.1 Actinomycetota bacterium | reverse complement strand
AGTTCACTCACATCGATCAGTGTATTAGCACTACGGCGATAGTGGTAATAGGTCGCACGATTTCGCGGGTGTGATCAGGCACGAGACAATCGATGGCTGCTCCGAGTCACGAGATATCGCATCGTCTGCGAAATTCGGTGACTCGGTGGGTCGAACGTACTGCGACGGCGAGATTCAGGCGGCCTGCTCGGCGTTGTTGTCGGTGTCGGTGTCGGTGCGACCGAGGTTGGCGACGAGTTCGTATGAGTGCCGACGGGCGATCGGGTCGTGGGTCATCGTGGTGATCATGATCTCGCCAACCCCTGTCCTGCTGACGAGGTCGTCGATGCGCGCCTCGACCGTTTCGGGGCTGCCGACGATGCTGTCGGCCAGGCGCGAGTCGATCATCTGTTGTTCGGCAGCGTTGTAGTCGTATTCGGCAGCTTCCTGCGGTGTCGGCATCGGGCCCGGCCGGCCTTGACGCAGCCGCAGGAACGACAGCAGACCGGAACCGGCGAGATAGCGCGCCTCCTCGTCGGTATCGGCGGCGACGACGTTGACGCCGATCGAAGCGTATGGCTCGAAGAGGCCGGTCGAGGGCGTGAAGTTCTGGTGGTAGATCGCCAGTGCCGCCACGGTGTTGTGGGCGGCGAAGTGATGGGCGAAGGAGAACGGCAACCCGAGCATCCCTGCCGTTCTGGCACCGTAGTCGCTGGAGCCGAGCATCCAGATCTGCGGCATGTGGCCTTTGCCTGGCACGGCAGTGATGCGGTGGAACGGATTGGCAAGCGTCGAGGCACCCGTGAAGTAGCCGACGAGTTCGTCGAAACTCTCCGGGAAATCGTCGACGTCGAGATTGCCGCCCCTGCGCAACGCCCGTGCGGTGTTCGGATCGGTACCGGGCGCTCTGCCGATGCCGAGATCGATCCGCCCCGGATGGATCGCTTCGAGCATGCCGAACTGCTCGGCGATCACGAGCGGCGAATGGTTCGGCAGCATCACGCCTCCGGAGCCGAGCCGGATGCGTTCGGTGACCGACGCCAGGTGCGCCAGCAAAACAGCTGGCGATGAACTGGCGATGCCCGGCATGTTGTGGTGTTCTGCAACCCAGTACCGGTGGTAGCCGAGGCGTTCGCAGATCTGTACGAGTTCGATCGACGATCGCAGCGCGTCGCCGACCGTCGAACCGGACGAGACGGGGGAGAGGTCGAGTACGGACAGAGCAACGTCGAGGGTCATCGCGACAGCGCCTTCCAGATCGAGGGGTAACTGGCATATTCGAACGTCGCGTCGACGTAGCCGGCTTCGTGGAGTGAACGGTGATAGCGGGGGAGGTTGCGGAAGGGGATGCCGGAGTCGACATGGTGGGCGAGATGCCAGCCGATGTTGTAGGGCACGAGGAAGAAGCGGGCGACCGGGTGCTGGCGAACCGAGTGTGTGGTCTGGCGGCGGTCCTTGGAACGCTGCATGCCGCCGTGTTCGGCGATCGAGCGCAGACGGTTGATGACCCGCCAGACGGTCATGTACGGCAGGACCCATAGCAGCGGGTAGATCCACCAGTGCCCGCTGACGATGCAGGCAGCGAGCATGACGGCTTGGACGGCGAGGATCTTGTAGAGCGTGCGGCGGACACGGGCGTGGGGGGACCGCAGGCCGCGAAACTGCGAGCGGAACAGCTTGAAACCGGTTCGCCCGGTCGCATCGCGGACGAGCTTGCGGCGCAGTGAATCCTTGGGGATCGGATAGCCGGCGTACAGGGCGATGTCCGGTTCGTCCGGCCCGAACTCGTCACGATGATGTGCCATATGGACGCGGCGATAGGCGTCGGTGGACGTGAACGACGGAAATCCGAGCAGCCACCGCCCGACGACATCGTTGACCTTGCGGTTGGCGAACAGCAGCCGGTGCGCGGCCTCGTGCATCAGCGAAGCGAACTGGGCGTGTGTCCTCCCCATGAGGATGAAGGCGACAGGCCACGACCACGGGCCGAGCCAAACGGCACCGACGATGATGGTGGCCGTCTGGAGGTACAGGCCGGCGACACTCAGCCCGTTTCGCGATGACGGAATTTTGCGCAACTGCTCGCGGTAGGCCGGCAGCGCACGCCCATCGGCCCGAAGGACCGCTGTTTCGTGCGGTTCGGGCAGGGTGGCCGGGACCATCGTGATCGTCGTTGTGACTGACACATGCCCATTACACCCGAGCGAAGTGTGAAAACATCGAAGCGGAGCGGTCGAGCACGTGGAGGCGTCGTTGAAGAAGTCACGCCTCGAGGCAGTGCTGTGGGACATGGATGGGACGCTGGTCGATACGGAACCGTATTGGCACGACGCCGAACTCGAACTCGTCGGCGAGTTCGGCGGCACGTGGACCGAGGACGATCAGGCGAGTGTCACCGGGTTCGACCTGCGAGATTCGGCCGCATTGTTGCGTGATCGAGGGGGCGTCGATCTGGAGATCGACGAGATCGTCAATCGCATGCTCGACGTCGTCATCGCCAAGGTCCGCCAGCAGATCCCGTGGCGGCCCGGGGCGAGGGAGCTGCTCGGCGAGCTGCACGAGCGGGGGATCCCCTGCGCGTTGGTGACAATGTCGTGGCGCAGCCTCGTCGATGCCATTGTCCGTGAATTGCCGAGCGGGTCGTTCAAGATCACGATCACCGGTGACGAGGTCGTCTTCGGAAAACCGCATCCTGAGCCCTATCTGACGGCAGCTGCGGCGTTGAACGTCGACCCGCAGCGCTGTGTCGCCATCGAGGATTCGCCGACGGGTCTGCGTTCAGCTGTTGCCGCCGGATGCGTGGTTGTCGCGGTCCCGAACAGTGTCGCCATCTCGCCGCATGGGGCCTACCGCATGCTCGATTCGCTCGAAGGGGTGCGAACCGACGATCTTGTCGGGTTCGTCCGCAAGCCAGCGGCCCGATCGACGCAGACATCGTCGGGTTCGTCCCGGACGTCGAATCGCCGGCGCACCGTCACCGTCCTCGTGGCGTCGGCGGTGATAATCGCCGGGCTGGCGATCGCCGTGTTCCGCCCCACGGCGAAGGCCCCCACGAGCACGATTGCCCCAGCGATCGCGCCGGCGACGATCGCCTTCGACACCTGGGTGCCGGCGTTCCTGTTGCCGGATTCGACGACGTCGTTGCAGACGTACGGTGGTGCCCTCCGCGAGGCGATGCCGTTCTGGTACACGCTCGTCGATCCGGGAACGATCATTCTCGACCCCGCCGTCACTGCGGAGGTGTCGGCGCAGGTTGTTGCAGAGGCGCGCCAGCACAAGCTGCGGGTCATGCCGTCGATCCTCGACAAGACGTCGACCGGGACGCTGGCGACGTTGCTGGCCGATCCGGTGCGACGCCAACAACACGCCGATGCGATCGTTGCGTTGGTGACTGCCGGTGGCTTCGACGGCATCGATATCGACTACGAGCAGTTCGGCTACAACGACCCTCATTCGTCGTGGGAATCGACCTCCGTTGCCTTCACGGCCTTCATCGGCGAACTCTCGACGAGGCTGCATGCGCAGGGTAAGACGTTGTCGGTGACGGTGCCGCCGATCTACGACGCCGGCCGCACCGACGACAGTGGGTACTGGGTGTACGACTACGCGACGTTGGCTCCGCTTGTCGACCGGCTCCGGATTCTTGCGTACGACTATTCGGTCGCGACGCCGGGCCCGATCGCCCCGCTCTCGTTCGTGCGGCGGGCGATCGCCGGTGCCACGGCGGCGGTCAAGGACACCTCCAAAGTCGACCTCGCCGTGCCGCTCTATGGCTATAACTGGGTCGTGTCGACCGATGGGACATGTTCGGCGGACGCGCCGACCGGCAAGACGAACGTCAGCCAGCGCAGTATCGACGATCTGTTGGCCAAGCGGGCTGCGACGCCGGTGTTCGACGCACAGACCGGCGAGTCGTCGTTCACCTACCAGGTCCAATACACGGACGGGACGAACACGTGCACGCAGACCAGGCAGGTCAACTTCGTCGACGCCGAAGGCACCCGGCTGCGGATCGATCTCGCCAGAACGAGCTTTCTCGGCGGTGTTGCGCTGTGGGCGATCGGCTACGACTCGCCGGCGACGTGGACGACCGTCGGCTCCCTTGCCGCCGTGCAAGGATGAGCCGATGGACAGCAACGACGTGTGCCTCAAACCGGCATCGGAACAGGCAGCGCTGATTCGCTCAGGCGAGCTCGGCAGCAGAGAACTGCTCGACGCCTATCTGCAACGGGTCGAGGCGCTGAATGCGCCGTTGAACGCCGTCTGCCGGCTCGATATCGAACGCGCAGAGGAACTCGCCGACGAGGCCGATAGGGCCGCGTTGCGCAACGATTGGCGCGGCCCGTTGCATGGCCTGCCGATCACGATCAAGGACGCCATCGAGACCGAGGGCATCCGCTCGACCGGCGGGGCAGAAGCGTTGGCCGATCACGTCCCGGAGCACGACGCGCCCGCGGTCGCCTCGCTGAAACGCGCAGGGGCGATCGTCTTCGGTAAGACGAACCTGTCGGAGTGGTCAGGTGATGTGCAGGCGTTCAACGACCTCTTCGGCGTGACGAACAACCCGTGGGATCTGTCGCGTACACCTGGCGGATCGTCCGGTGGCGCGGCGGCTGCCGTCGCTGCGGGACTGACGAGCTTCGAACTCGGCACCGACATCGGCGGGTCGATCCGCATCCCTTCGGCGTTCTGCGGTGTGTTCGGCCACAAGCCGTCGTTCGGGCTGATCCCGACGTTCGGCTACCTCGACGCCGTCGGCGGAGGGCTGACGGAGTCGGACATCAACTGCTTCGGGCCGATCGCCCGGTCGGCTGCTGACCTCGATCTGCTGCTCGGTGTACTCGCCAGGCCTGTACCGGAACGCGCCCTTGCATGGAACGTCGAATTGCCGTGGCCCGACTCGTTCGATGTCGCCGGTCTGCGGGTCGCCGCCTGGCTCGACGATCCGGCGATCCCGATCGACACAGAAATGGCCGGGATCTACCAGCATGCGGCCGACGCGCTGGAGCAGGCCGGCGCAAAGGTCGACCGTGGTGCCCGCCCGAACATCGACGCCGCGGCCGCGGCGCAGTCGGGCGGTGACCTGGTCGGCGCGGCTGCATCGGCGGGACTCTCGGACGAGCAGATCGCCAGGCTCACAGCTCGTGCCGCTGGGGCGTTTTCCGACTCGTTGATGTCACACATCGAATGGATGCGCCGTGACCGCGCTCGTGCCGCCATCCGTCACCAGTGGGCGACGTTCTTCGAGCAGTGGGACGTCGTGCTGTGTCCGGTCACGTTGACGCCCGCATTCGAGCACATGTTCGACGGCACCTTCTCGAGTCGCGTCATCGAGGTCAACGGCTCGACGCGCCGCTACGAGGAGCTCTGCTCATGGGCGTGTCTGATCGGTTCCGCCTACCTGCCGTCGACATCGGCACCGGTCGGGTTCACCACAGGCGGATTGCCGGTCGGTATCCAGGTCGTCGGCCCGTACCTTCACGACCGCACGACCAT
>JAYTOR010000218.1:0-19350 GCA_043747685.1 Actinomycetota bacterium | reverse complement strand
TCGAGTACCCCCACTCAACCCCCAAGCCAGTAGTGACAAACGACACAAAGTTGCTGAATCGGACGTTAAACGACCGGCTTCATGAATGCAAGGTCGAGCGCAGAAATTCACGTGATCTGCTACGGATGGTGGTTCTTCTGACGCTGTTGGACACCGAGTGGGCCCGCCCCTCGGCGAGTCGACGGCTGGACCGTTTTCACTTGCTGAGGGTGTAGACACGGCTGTCGCGGTCAATCGCCGTCACCCGCCAGCCCTGCGACAGCAGCGGTTTCATCTGTCGGCGGACTGCCAGTCTGGCGATGATCGCCGCCTCGGCCGACGCGGCGATCTCTTCGGTGGACACGGCGGGGACCTCGACGGCGGCCGCTTGATGTCCGGAGAACGGAGGTCCGACGAGGTCCCACTGCACGGTCAAACGGTCGCTCGGCAGGTTGCCGTTGATGCCACCGAGGACTCCGTAGTGATCTTCGTGGTATGCAACACCCACCGCTCCGAGGGTGTGCAGGTTCAAGTGTGCGTTGTTCAGTTGTAGCGGGTCGAACGTCCAGCGCATCGCCTTGATCCCCCGTTCGAGGCACCACTCCCGCTGACGCCGTTTGAGCTGCGAGCCGAGCCCGCCACGGCGGTGCGCAGGATCGACTGCCATGTAGTGCGAGTGCAGCACGCCGGCTTCGAAGGTCCGGAACCCGTATACGGAGCCGACGAGGCGGCCGTCGTCATAGGCCCCGATCGCCATGCCGCCCTCGGCGACCGTCGCCACCAGCATGTGCAGCGAGACGCCGTCACCCATGCCCCAGACGCGTTGCTCGAAAGCAGGCAGATCGGCGAGTTCCGCCGCCGTCGTCAATGTGCGGAACTCGATCGTCACCGGCGGATGACCTCGACCATTTCGGTCAGGCTGTCGAGGAACGCCATGTCGAGGGTGACGCCGATCCCGGCACCGGCGGGAACCGGCATGATTCCGTCGGTTGCCTCCAACTGCTGCTCGGTGATGTCGCGTGTGAACGTCCTACTCGCCGAGGCCGTGTCACCCGGGTAGACGAAACCCGGCATCGTGGCGATGTGGATGTTGTGCGCCCTGCCGATGCCGGTTTCGAGCATGCCACCGCACCACATCGGGACGTCACGGCTGACGCAGAGTTCGCTGATCTGCTGGACCGCTGCGAGCCCGCCGACGCGGCCGACCTTGACGTTGACGACCTTGCACGCCTGCAGATCGAGTGCCGACCGTGTCCGTGCCGGCGACGTCAACGTCTCGTCCAGGCAGATCGCCGTTGCCAGTTGCGGTGCCAACGTCGCATGGTCGGTGAGGTCGTCCCAGTGCAGCGGCTGTTCGATGTAGTGCAGCCCGAATTGATCGATCTCCCTGAGCACACCGATGTCGGCGAGTGTGTACGCCGAGTTGGCGTCGACGGTCAGTTCGATGTCCGGATGCCTGTCACGCACAGCGGCGAGCAACACGACGTCCCAGCCGGGTTCGATCTTCAACTTGATGCGCCGGTAGCCCTGCTCGACATGGACGCTGACCGACTCGACGGTGTCGGCGATCGAGTTCATGCCGAGGCTCGCACCGACCTCGACGCCACCGAGCGCAGGATCGATCGAACCGCCGACGAGCGTGTACAGCGGCACGTCCATTTGACGGGCGTAGCAATCCCAGACCGCCAATTCGAGCGTCGTCTTGGCCATCGGGTTCCCGCGCCAGCGGCCCCACCTGGTCAACAGTTCGTCTGGGTGCTGCACCCCGTTGGCCAGCACGTCGGGGACGACCGCATTGCGGAGGATCTGCAGCGCACCGGCGATCGTTTCCTCGCGGTAAGCGGGCAGCGGGTCCATCACTCCTTCGCCGTAGCCCTCGACGCCGTCAGCGCGAACGGTCGCCAGCACCACGACACGTTCGGTCTCGACGCCGAAGGATGTCTTGAACGGGGTGCGCAGTGGGATACGGATGACGCGCAGCTCTACTTCGTCGACGTACATCCATCGAGTATGGCCGTTCGGCCCACCCGACAGCCGAACAGACACCGGCGCGAGTAGCGCTGACGACTGCGTGGCCACTGATCGGACGACTGCGCTGCCGACTGAAGGGTTGCTGAGACCGCCGCCGAGTACCGTGGGATGTCATGACTGCGACCGACATCGACCTCGAAGGCGGCCTCACATCGGCGCAGGTGACGGATCGGATCGCCAACGGCAAGGTCAATGCCATCCCTTCGGCACCGACACGCACGGTCAAGCAGATCGTCATGGCCAACGTCTTCACGCCGGTCAACCTGATCGTGGCGATTCTCGCAGCGTTGGTCGTCCTCGCTAACTCGCCGAAGGACGCGCTGTTCGCCGGTGTCATCGTCGCCAACAGTGTCATCGGTGTCGTTCAGGAACTGCGCGCCAAAAACACGCTCGACAAACTGAGCGTCGTCAGCGCCCCGAAGGCAAGGGTCGTCCGCGACGGTCAGGTCACGGAGATCGCCGTCAACCGACTCGTGCTCGACGATGTCGTCGAATTGCGGGCTGGGGCGCAGGTCGTCGCCGATGGCAGGGTGCTGGCACGCGACAACCTCGAGATCGATGAATCACTGTTGACGGGCGAGGCCGATCCGATCGTCAAGGAGGTCGACGACGAGGTGCTCTCCGGCAGCGCCGTTGTCGCCGGGACTGGCCGCATCATCATCACCAAGGTCGGTGCCGACAACTACGCAGCGAAACTCGCCGAGGAGGCAAAGCGCTTCACACTCGTCAATTCACCGCTGCGCAACGATGTCAACCGCATTGTCAAATGGGTCGGTTGGGCGATGATCCCTGTCGGACTGCTGCTCGCCTCGAGTCAGTTCCTGCGGCTCGATCAGGGCTGGCGCGAGGCGATCGTCAAGACGGCAAGCGGATTGATCGGCATGGTCCCAGAGGGTCTCGTGCTGATGACGAGCGTGGCCTTTGCCGTCGGGGTCGTGCGGTTGGCGAAACACCGCTGCCTCGTGCAGGAACTGCCGGCGATCGAGGTACTCGCACGGGTCGACGTGCTGTGTGCCGACAAGACAGGCACGATCACCGAGGGCACGTTGACGGTTTCGCACATCCGTCATCTCGACTACACCTCGGAGGAAGAGGTACTGGCGGCGCTTGCGGCTGTGGCCAACACCGACACCGACCCGAACGCCACACTCATCGCCGTCCGCACCGCCTATCCCACCGATCCGATGTGGAAAGCCAACGCCAAGGTGCCGTTCTCGTCGCGACGCAAGTGGAGTGCAATGTCGTTCGACGGCCATGGCACCTGGGTGCTCGGGGCACCGGAGAACGTGCTGCAGGACGACTTCGCAGGGGAAATCCGCAAGCAGGTGAACGATGACGCCGCAGAAGGCAGCAGAGTGCTCGTGCTGGCCCACAGCGACGCAGCGATCATCGACGGCCAGGAGACGCTGCCGGCGATCACCGCAGCCGCGCTTGTACTGCTCGAGGACATCGTCCGTTCCGACGCCGCCGAGACGCTGCAGTATTTCGCCGATCAGGGCGTGATCATCAAAGTCATCTCCGGTGACAACCCGGTGACCGTCTCGGCAGTCGCCCGCCGCGCCGGACTCGAAGGGTGGGAATCGAGTGTCGATGCCAACACGCTGCCGACCGATGACGACATCGACGTGCTCGCTGACGCCGTCGAGGCGACGTCCGTCTTCGGCCGGGTGACTCCGCATCAGAAGCGTTCGATGGTCAAGGCGTTGCAGCATCGTGGTCATACCGTGGCGATGACCGGCGACGGCGTCAACGACGTGCTCGCCCTCAAGGACGCCAACTGCGGCATCGCCATGGCGTCCGGCAGCGAGGCGACCCGCAGCGTCGCCCAACTCGTCCTGCTCGACTCGAACTTCTCGGCGTTGCCGGCAGTCGTCGCCGAGGGCCGTCGCGTCATCAACAACATCGAACGCGTCGCCAGCCTGTTCCTCACCAAGACGATCTACTCGGTCGTGCTGTCAGTACTGACCGGTGTGTTCGCCGTGACCTATCCGCTGCTCCCGCGCCACCTGACGATCCTCAGTTGGTTCACGATCGGTATCCCTGCGTTCTTCCTGGCCCTCGAATCGAACGCCGATCGGGTCACGCCGGGGTTCCTCAGGCGGGTGCTCGGTTCGGCCATTCCCGCTGGGCTGGTCATCGCCGCGCTGACGATGACGATCTTCGCCATCCTGCAGTCGGCGCACTCGATCGATCCGCGCTCGTCTTGGCAGATGGTCGACGGAGTACTCACCAATCATCACACCGAGGCGAGCGGCATCGCCGTGCTGGTGGCCGGCTCGATCGCACTGATGAACCTCTACCGGGTCGCCCGGCCGATGAACATTCTGCGCCTCACACTGCTGTCGACGATGGCGACTCTGATGGCGCTGATCTTCCTGATCCCCGCCGGCCGCAACTACTTCCTGCTGCCGGTCACCCGGAACTGGGCATACGGGCTCGCAGCGGTCTTCATCGCCGCCGGCTATCCACTGCTGCTGGTCGGTCAGAAGTTGAGCGACCGAGTCTGGTCGCACTTCCACCCGATGGGTTAGCCCGAACTCCGTCGACGACGCTGACGGCAGGAGAATCGTGGTCGGTGGTGCCGTCTGCGGCTACCGTCATGCGCTTATGGCACATCGCATAGCAGTCATCGGTGGAGATGGAATCGGTCCGGAAGTGACCGTCGAGGCAGTCAAGGTGGTGCGCGCCGCCGGTGTCGACATCGATACGCAGGACTTCGAGCTCGGAGGCGGCCGCTATCTGCGCGACGGTGAGATTCTCTCGGACAGCACCCTCGACGAACTGCGCCACTTCGACGCCATCCTGCTCGGTGCAGTCGGGACACCGGGCGTTCCTCCTGGCGTGATCGAGCGCGGGCTGTTACTGAAGATGCGTTTCTCCCTCGATCTGTACATCAACCAACGCCCGTTTTCCGGCATTGCGCCTGGGAAGTCGGAGCCGCACGAGTTCATCGTCATCCGTGAGAACACCGAGGGGTCCTATGCCGGCGAAGGCGGGGTGCTGCGCAAGGGAACGCCGTTCGAGGTCGCCACGCAAGGCAGCGTGAATACGCGCATGGGCGTCGAACGGGCCATCCGCTACGCCTTCGAGTTGGCCGCCAGTCGGCCTCGCAAACACCTCACGCTCGTCCACAAGACCAACGTACTAACATTCGCCGGTGACCTCTGGGAACGTACCTTCAACGAGGTCCGTACCGAGTACCCGCAGATCGCAACGGCCTACAACCATGTCGATGCCGCCTGTATCTATTTCGTCCAGGACCCCCAGCGCTACGACGTCGTCGTTACCGACAACCTGTTCGGCGACATCCTCACCGATTTGGGCGGAGCCGTATCAGGCGGTATCGGCCTGGCGTCGTCCGCGAATCTCAACCCGGCACGCACCGGTCCTTCGATGTTCGAACCGGTGCACGGATCAGCACCGGACATCGTCGGTACCGGCAAGGCAAACCCGACGGCCGCGATCCTCAGCGCAGCGCTGATGCTCGACTTCCTCGGCGAGTCGGCAGCAGCGGACCGCATCCGGTCTGCGGCATCGGTACCGACGAGCGGGACGACGACCGAGATCGCCGACCAGATCGCTGCTCGCCTGTAGAAGCTTCGCCGGGACGGCGAGTCGTCGACCAGACCTCTGCTCGCCTCACGGCCGCTCGCGGGTCGTACGAAGTGCTGGCGAGTAGGATCTGGTGACTATGGCTCAGACCCACCAGCTCTCCAAGTCGGCCTTGGATCGTCTCACCGCCGAGCATGCAGACCTCACGACGCGCGCCCGGATCGAGATCGCCAATCTGATTGAACGGGCCCGCGAAATGGGCGATCTCAAGGAGAACGGCGACTACCACGCAGCGAAGGACCAGCAGGGCATGCAGGAGGCGCGGGTGCGTCAGCTCGAGTCGATCCTCGAGAATGCCGAGATTGTCGAAGGCACCGAGGCAGGCGTCGCTGGCGTCGGGACGATCGTCACCATCGTCTACGAGGGCGATGACGACGACATGGCCGAGACCTACCTGATCGGCCATATGGAGGAAAAAAGTGGTTCGATCGATGTGGTCAGCCCTGGCTCACCGCTCGGCTCTGCGCTCATCGGCGTCCACGAGGGCAACACCGTCGGGTATGCCGCACCGAACGGCGAACTTCGCGTCACCGTCAAGAAGGTCGTCCCGGCCTGAACGCCGATCCGGGTCACCTCGACGCCGAGATCCCGCCGATCGACGAAGCGCCCGGCCCGTCAGAACCGTCGGTCCGCCACGAGTTGGCTTCACCGGAGCATCCTGAGCACACGCCGTGGCTCCCACCCGGTCAACTCATCGATCTTCCAGGCCGTGGAACGACATTCGCCCGCATGGCACCTGGCCCGACCGTGGATGCTCCGACGTTGCTCCTGCTCCATGGCTGGACGGCGACTGCCGACCTCAACTGGTACCAGACGTACGCAGCGCTGGCGAAGCACTTCAACGTGCTCGCTCTCGACCATCGTGGCCACGGCCACGGCATCCGTTCGAAAGTGCCGTTCCGTCTCGAGGATTGTGCGGACGACGCCGCCGAACTCGTCGAACTGCTGAAACTCGATCGCGTACTGCCCGTCGGGTATTCGATGGGCGGCGCCGTCGCACAGCTGTTCTGGCGGCAGCATCGTCAGCTCGCCAGCGGCTTGGTGCTGTGCTCGACCGCACCGTATTTCGCCGGCAGCCGCCAGGAGAAGGTCGGCTTTCTCGGGATGACCGGCCTCGCTGCGCTGGCGAGAGCGACACCGGCGAAGGCACGGGCATGGCTGACCGATCAGATCTATCTGCAACGAAAGACCGAGTCGTGGGACCCGTGGATGATCGACGAGGTCAGCCAGAACGATTGGACGACCGTGCTTCAAGCCGGTATCGCCCTCGGTCAGTTCGACTCCCGCGAATGGCTGTCGGAGATCGATGTCCCCGTTTCGGTGGTGATCACGATGTTCGATGATGTCGTCGCCACTCGGCGTCAGATCCGCCTGTTCGAAGGCATCCGCCATGCCGAGGCATTCCGCGTCGACGGCGGTCACGATGCCTGTGTCGCCAAGCCACACCTTTTCTCACCCGCCTTGATCAGGGCGTGCAATTCCGTACTCGAGCGGGCCGCCTGATGAAAAAGGCCGTGTTGGCCGGCGTCGCCGGTGGTGGTCTTGTGGCAACCGGGTTGGCCGCGCTGCGGCTCAGCCGGCACCGCCGGCGAGACGGCATCGGCCTACGTTCGCGACGCGCACGCAACGCCGAGCTGGCCCGCCTCGGAGCGACGGTCGCCTCGTCGTACGTTTCGACGAACGCCAGAAAGCTCTTCGCTTCGGCGGCGCGTCGAGAACAACTCGATCGCCAGCACGAACTGCACACGGCCGAAGCAGTCGCCGAGCGCCTCGGACAGATGAAGGGCGTGCTGATGAAGCTCGGCCAGATGGCGAGCTATCTCGACGAAGGGCTGCCGGAACCGATGCGGCAGGCGCTGTCGGCGTTGCAGGCGGAGGCGCCACCGATGAGCGCGGATCTCGTCGCCACGATCATCACCGCAGAGCTCGGCGCACACCCGACGACACTGTTCACCGAATGGGATCCGACGCCGATTGCAGCTGCCTCGATCGGCCAGGTCCACCGCGCGTTATGGCTCGATCCGAGCACGAACGAGGTACGCGCGATCGCCGTCAAGGTGCAGTATCCCGGCGCACAACAGGCGATCGCCTCCGACCTGGCGAACTCGGATCTGTTCGGGGCGATCCTCAAACAGGGTTTCGGCAGCCTCGATCCGACCGAGATGATGGCCGAACTCAAAGAGCGCCTCGTCGAGGAGCTGGATTATCGGTTGGAGGCCAAGAATCAGACGCTGTTCGCCGACTACTTCGCCGGCCATCCGTTCATCAACGTGCCGGCGGTGATCCCTGCGCTGTCGACGGGGACGGTGCTCACGAGCGAGTTGGTCGACGGTGCGCGATGGTCGGAGATCCAGTCGTGGGATCAGCATGAGAAAAATATGGCGGCGGAGGCGATCTACCGATTCGTTTTCCGCAGCCTCTATGGCATTCGTGCCTTCAACGGCGACCCGCATCCCGGCAATTACCTGTTCCACGGCAATGGTCGGGTGACGTTCCTCGACTTCGGCCTCGTCAAGTATTTCTCTCAGCAGGAGATCCATGTCTTCGAAGAGATGATCGACGCTGCGGTCATCCATGTGGACGACGCCAAGTTCCGTCGGGTGATCGAAGATGCGGGCCTGTTGCAGAAAAACGCTCCGATCGGCACGGCCGAGGCCGGCGACTATTTCTCGGTGTTCTACTCGCAGGTTGCCAGCGATCAGGAACTGACGTGGACGACGGAGTACGCCTCGTCCGTCGTGCGACATGCCTTCGATCGCAAGGCGGTCATCTCTCAGTACGCCACAATTCCCCGCACCTTCGTGCTCATCCAGCGGATCAACATGGGGCTGTACGCGATCCTCGGCGAACTCCACGCCACCGGCAACTATCGCCGCATTTCCGAGGAACTGTGGCCGATGACGAGGTTCCCGCCGAGCACACCGATGGGTGTCGCCGAGGCGACGTGGCTTGCTTCCAAGGTGACCAGCTGATACGAGGTTCGACAGCCGTGTCGGTCGAACCTCGGCCGGCCGCAACGGACTGTCCACTCTTGCCTCGACGGGTGGGTATCGAGGTGGCAGACAGCCCGCCGCGTGGTGCCGTATCAGACCGACTGTCTGGCAGTCGGTGTTGACATCTGTTTGTTGCGTTGGATGCTAAGCACGATGGCGGTCGTGAGCATCGCCATGATGATCGCCAGCGACAGGTAGGTGTTCATGTGCACCCAGTGCGAGACGGCCATCTTCAGGCCGACGAACACGAGGATCCCGCCGAGGGCGTGCGAGAGGAAGTGGAATTTCTCCTTGGCGTTTGCCAGCAGGAAGTACATCGCCCGCAGCCCGAGGATGGCGAAAGCGTTGGACGAGAGGACGATGAACGGTTCGTGGGAGACGGCGAGGATCGCCGGCACCGAGTCGACGGCAAAGATGATGTCGGTGACTTCGATGACGACCAGCGCCGCCAGCAATGGCGTCGCTGCCCGGCGACCGTTGATCCGGGTGATGAACTTATGGCCGTCGAATTCCTCTGAGACCGGCAGGATCTTCTTGAGCAGTCCGAGACCCCTCGCCGAGGATTCCTCGCCCTCGTCGGCTCGGTGACGGATGATCTTGACGCCGGTATAGACGAGGAACGTGCCGAAGATCAGCAGAATCCACCAGAAGCTGGTGATCAGTGCCGTGCCGGCGAGCACGAAGACGGCTCGCAGGGTCAGTGCGCCGAAGATGCCCCAAAACAGCACGCGGTGCTGGAATTTGAGCGGGATGGCCATCGACGTGAAGAGCATCGACCACACGAAGACGTTGTCGACGCTCAACGACTTCTCGATCAGGTAGCCGCTGATGTACTCGCCGAACGCCGCGCCGCCGAACGCGAAGGCGATCACCGCCGCGAACGACAGGCCGCATGCGACCCAGATGCACGATTCCATCAGCGCCTCACGGGGCGATGGTTCGTGGTCGTCCTTGTGCCGGACGAGGTCGACGACAAGCATCAACACGATGACGGCACCCAGGGCGAGCCACGCGTAGAGCGGGACGTTCAGGTCGACGAAATTCGACGTCTTGGAACTGGCAACGAACAACACGATGCTCCTGTCGGGGCGCGGACCCGCGTACAGGAGGTCTTCTCTACCTCAATTTTGATCAGGTTTCCCCGAGCTGCTGATGAGGTGGACACACCGGACCAAGAAGGCTTGGACGTGCTGACGACGTGTCACTTGGTGGAGTACTCCCCTCCAGCCACACACGATATCACCAAGCTGAGGCGAAGACGACGGTCGTCTGTTCGTTTTCGATGGATGTCCTGAATCGTGGGAAGCACGTCATTGACGTCACCGCCGAGGCGACGGATACTGATACTCATGAGTGTCCGCTCGATCGTCATCGTCGCCTTCCCAGGCGTGCAACCGCTCGACGTCGTCGGGCCGCACGAGGTCTTCGCCGGTGCCAACGCCGCACTCGACGGCGGTCGCAGCTGCCGCGACCGCGACAGGACTGACCGCCGCCCGTATCGGATCGAGGTCGTTTCCGCCGATGGCGCCAACGTCGTCACCGAGAGCGGACTGCAACTCGGCACATCGCCGCTACCGGTCAACGAGGACCCGATCGACACGTTGTTGCTGCCAGGCGGCACGGGAGTGACGATGGCGCGTTTCGACGGACCGTTGATTTCGTGGGTGCAGAAGGCGGCATCGCGGAGCCGACGGATCGCCACGGTCTGTTCCGGCACGTTCCTGGCCGCACAAGCGGGTCTGCTGGATGGCCGGACGGTGACGACGCACTGGGCACGGGCGGCGCAACTTGCCGCCGACTATCCAGCGATCACCGTCGATCCTGATCCGATCTACCGTCATGACGGCAACATCTGGTCCTCCGCAGGCGTCACCGCCGGTATCGATTTGTCGCTCGCCCTCGTCGACGCCGACCACGGCGCAGAGGTCTCCCAAACCGTCGCCCGCTGGCTGGTGATGTTCATGCATCGCCCCGGCGGCCAGACGCAGTTCGCCACCGCCACGTGGACGCCGAGGGCCGAACGCAGTCACGTCCGCCGGATCCAACAGCGAATCGACGACGAGCCGGGAGCCCATCACTCGGTGAGCGCGCTTGCCGCCGTCGCAGCGATGAGCCCGCGCCATTTCACCAGGGTGTTCACCGACGAGGTCGGGGTGTCTCCCGGCCGCTACGTCGAGCGAGTCCGCATCGAGGCGGCGCGTCGGCTGCTGGAGACCAGCAACGACACGCTCGACATCGTCGCCCAGAGGTGCGGATTCGGCACCGCCGAAACGCTCAGACGCAGTTTTCACCGGGGTATCGGCGTCGCCCCCGACCACTACCGCCAACGCTTCCGAAGAAACTGAGTCCACCCACCCGCCCGCCGAGCGGCGGAGAGCGAACGAGCCCGGTTGGCGGCACACGGGCCGAAGAACCTGTCCCGCAGCACATGAAAGGTACTGACATGCAGATCGCCATCCCGATCTTTCCCCGCCTCACGGCACTCGACGCCATCGGCCCGTACGAGGTACTGCACCGCATACCCAGCTTCGACGTCGTCTTCATCGGCCACGCGCTCGGCGAGGTCCGTACCGAGAATTCGATGCTCGGCCTGACGGTCGACGCGACCTTCGAGGACGTGACCCATCCCGACGTCATCGTCTACCCCGGCGGTATCGGCACAAGAGCGCTGCTGCAGGACGTACGGGCACTCGATTGGCTCCGCACCGCGCATTCGACCTCAACATTCACGACGTCCGTCTGTTCCGGTTCACTGATGCTCGCTGCCGCCGGGCTGCTCGACGGGCTGACGGCGACGTCGCACTACTCGGTACTGTCCGTACTCGATTCTCTCGGTGCGATTTCGACACCGCAACGAGTCGTCGAACACCTGCCGGAGCGGATCATCACGGCGGCAGGCGTATCCAGTGGCATCGACATGGCGCTGCGCCTCGCTGCACTGCTCGCTGACGACATCGCGGCGATGGCCGCTCAGCTGATGATCGAGTACGACCCGCAGCCGCCATTCGACAGTGGTTCGCTCGCCAAATCCTCCCAAGCGGTCGTCGACCGGGCTACGGAATACAGCCTCGCCCGCAACTAGTTCCTGCTGCCATGCTGCGCATGCGACGTAATGCCACGACGGCGTGATGCCACGACGATGTGATGTCACGACGGTGTGAGATGGTCGTCGATCCAGGAGTCGACACGGAGCCACTGCTCGTCGAGCCACATCGCCTGTGCAGCGGCGTCGTCCGGGACTGCAGAACGAGGGATACGCCAGGCAGTCACGTGAATCGGCTCGACGAGTGGAACACGTCGGACGAGTTCGGTGAAGCTCGGGTAACCGTCGAGCCCGGCATGGGCGATCACGACGACATCGGCTTGGGGTGCCGACGCCAGCAACGCCTGCACGCCACCGACGCGAGGAGGCAGTACGTGTTGCAATGTCGACAATCGTTCCCATCGCGATGGATCAGTGGACGCCATTCTGCCGACAAACCGTTCGCGAAGTTCAGGTCGAAACAGACGGCCCTCCGGGAAGATCACGGCAACGGTCCGGTCGTCGAGGTGTCGTCCCATCTCGGCAACCGCCGATCGGGCATCGAGGCCTCCGTCGCGGACGATGAAGACGGAGCCGAGTCGTCCGTACAGCAGATCGAATCCGGGGTCTGCCAGCAGTTCCGCCATCAGCACGCCACGGACGTGGAAGCCGCGTGACTGGTACAGCAGTGCCGGGAGCGAGGAGTCGACGACATTCACGTGGCGACAGAGCACGATGGCGGGGCCAGGTCCGAGCGCCGAAGCACCGGCCTCGTCGAGTTCGAGGCGTAGGCCGAGCAGCCGATCGGCACGCCTGGCGAGCACATCGATCGACCAGCGCTGCAGGCGCTCGTGACGATGGATCGACGACGACGACGACAGCTGCGTACCGAATCCGGCGAGCAGCCAGTACACCGGCGCAAGCAGAATCTCGAGACTGTCGTTGATCGCATACTGCAGCACGAAGAGGTACACGCGGATCGTTGGTAGCCGGATCCGCAATCTCGCTACGTCGTAGATCAATGCTGCGGCACACGCGAACGGCAACAGCACCAGGCCCGCGAATGTGCCGCCGAGCATCGTCGGGATCGTCTTCGCCCGCCGCTTCCAGACAACCGAACGTGGCTGGGCGATGGGTGCAGCCGGCGTCGTGGCGGTCGAAGACACAGTGCATCTTCGCAGCGTCGACGACGTTCTTTGCGAGAACGTTCCGGCCGGGTATCGACATAGCGACGGTCAGACTCCGTGTGCTGATTGGATAGCGCGGCGATGAGCACGAGCAACGAGCAGGCAAACCCCACGATTCGACGACTGATCGGGGTGTACGATGCCAACGCGACCTTGCGCGGTGAACTGGCGTATTTTGTCGGTGCCCGACTCGGCAGAACACACTGTTCACTCTGTGATATCACCCACGGCCTGGCACGGGAGCGGAGCGATTGGCAGGCGTGCCGAGCAGGTCTACCTGTCGCCTTCGACACGTTTCACCGCGACGACCAGCCGGAATCCGTGCGATCAGCGACGAGCAACACCGTTCCGGTCGTCGTCGCTGAGACGAACAGCGGCATCGTGCTATTGCTCGGACCCGACGAACTCCTGGCTTGCGCCGGATCCCCTGAAGCGCTCGTACACGCCATCGAATCGGCGGCTGCGGCTGGCGGTCTGAACTGGCCATAGCGGGACTGCCCGGGCGAGGCCGTCACCGTAGCGGAGGGCCTACCATCCAGCCGACGAGGGCGTAGCGCACGCCACGGGTCAACGGGGTCACCCGGTGTCCGAGTGTCGACGGAAAGATGACCGTACTGCCCTGTGTGCGCAGCTCCGGCTGTTGTACGAGTTGACCCGATCCGCTGACGAATTCGAGGTCGCCACCTTCGTAGTCATCGCCATCGGAGAGGTTCACGGTCACCGAGAGCTTTCGCTCCAGCGGTCTCGCCGGGGAGAGTTCGCTGAGGCCCGGGTAGCTCGCCTGATCGTAGGCGAGCACGTCGACGTGCCACGTGAAGTGCGATCCGACCTCGTCGTAGCGAAGGATACTCAGCGTCCCCAGACCCGTCAGGTCGAACCTCCAGATGAGGTTCGCCTGATGAGCGAGGTGGCTCACCAGGGCTCCGGTCCAGTGCGCCGGCTCGATGAAGATGTGTTTGGTCCGGCGCGTCGCCAGGTCGATCAAGGTGTCGCCCTGGCGAGTCTGCACCGTCGCGTCGGAGAAGGCCGTGTCCGGAAATTCGTCGAGTACCGCCTGACAGACCGCCTTCGGCCAGATGCCCTCCCATGCACGCATGTGCATATAGCGAGCCGAGGGCGGAGCGTTCGGGGACGGTGGTACGAGCGGAGGCGGGGGCAGCCCGCCAACCGCACCTGCGCGTTCAGCGTCATCCATCGGCTGCATCGCCTGTCGACGATAACTCAACGAGGATCACGGCATGATGGTGGACGCTATGGAACCACAGCTGCCAATGCCGGTCTGGGCCGGAGTCCGTACCCTCTTCCGCCTCCCGTGGACGACCGATGTCACCGGTGCGCAGATCGCCTTCCTCGGCATCCCCTTCGACGTCGCCACGACGGGCAGGCCCGGTGCCCGTTTCGGCCCGACGGCGATCCGTTCCGTCTCGTCGATGATTGCCGAACTCGCCCATTTCCCCAGCGGATTCTCGATCCACGACGACGTCCGTGCGGTCGATACCGGCGACCTCGAACTCGACGTTCATCATTCGGCGACGGTCAAGCAGGCAATCACCGATCGCATCACCACGACGCTCGATGCCGGTGCCTTTCCGATCTCGATGGGCGGGGACCACTACGTCACCTACCCGATCCTGCGGGCGATCGTCGCAAAGTACGGTCCGGTCAGCCTCGTTCACTTCGATGCCCATACGGACACGTGGGAGCCGACGAGCGATGACGACATCAACCACGGATCGATGTTCACGCATGCCCTTCGCGAGGGACTGATCGATCCCGCACGATCGATCCAGGTCGGTATCCGTACCCACAACGCCGACACACGGGAGATCAAGATCCTCGACGCACGCTGGGTCCGCCAGCACGGCACCGGTGCCGTGATCGAGGCGATCCTCAAACGCATCGGCGAGAATCCGAGCTACTTGACGTTCGATATCGACTGTCTCGACCCAGCCTTTGCGCCAGGAACTGGCACCCCCGTTTCCGGTGGACTGACTTCTGGTGAGGCAATCGACATCGTCAGCGGCATCGGCCACGCCAACTTCGTCGGCATGGACCTCGTCGAGGTCGCCCCGATCTACGACAGCGCAGAGTCGACGGCGCTCGCCGGTGCCACGCTGATTCACGAATTCGTGGCCGCCCACTTCGGCGCGAGAACGGGGAGACGTGACTTCTGAGGACCGTTTTGCACCGCCGGCGGTGCGCGAGTGGACTCAGTTGGCGATCTGGGACGTTGTGCTACCGAACGAGCTCACCGACCTGCCTCGCCGCCGCCAACACCTCCAGCCCGAAGCGCTCGCCTGGGTGAGCGCTCATCCGTTCGAGCGGTCCGGACACGCTGACCGCTGCGACGATCGCGCCGCTGCGATCAGTCACCGCCGCTGACACGCCGGCGACACCGCTTTCGCGCTCCTCGATGCTCTCGACCCACGCGCCTTCAGCACCGTCACCGGTGAGGGCGTGACCGGCCGAGCCCCGATCCAGTGGCAGCACCGCTCCCTCCGGCACGATCCAGCGCAACCCGTGGGGCGACTGCAGTGAAACGACGCAACGGCGCAGCTCCCCTTCGCGAACGTAGAGCTGCACACCCTCACCGGTCTCGTTGCGGAGCGCTTCGAGGATCGGCCGAGCGGACACGGACAGCGGGAACGAGGCGGCGGCAGCGTCCCCGAAGGCGATGAGCGCCAGCCCGAGCATGAACCGGCCGTCGCCCTCACGGCGCAGCAGCCCGTGCGTCTCGAGGGCGACGGCGAGCCGGTGTGCCGTTGCTCGCGGCTGACCCGTCAACTCCTGGATGTCGAGCAACGACAGCGATCCGTTCGCGCGCGCCGCACCGAGTATCGCCATCGCCTTGTCAAGCACGCCGACACCGCTTACAATGTCCATACAACGGGAACTCTATCCCACCATATGAGATATCCCAGTCACCCCGGAAACTGAGTCCAATTTTGCACCGCTGGCGGTGCAAAACGGTCCACAGAAACGTGGCCCGACAACACGGGCGAGTCACCATCGAGAGGAAACAGCCATGGCAACACTGGCGCAGAAAGTCTGGCAACGCCACGTCGTGCACAGCGCACCCGGTCAACAGGATCTGCTGTACATCGATCTGCATCTCGTCCACGAGGTCACCAGCCCGCAGGCGTTCGACGGATTGCGACTGACCGGCCGCGGTGTTCGCCGGCCAGAGCTGACGATTGCGACCGAGGACCACAACGTGCCCACGGCCGACATCGACCAGCCGATCGCCGACCCGATCTCCGCCAAGCAGGTCGACGTGCTGCGGGTCAACGCCGAGGAGTTCGGTATCACCAACTACCCGATGGGCGACTCGCACCAGGGCATCGTCCATGTCATCAGCCCGGAGCAGGGACGCACGCTTCCCGGCATGACGATCGTCTGCGGCGACTCGCACACGGCGACGCACGGGGCGTTCGGTGCGCTGGCGTTCGGCATCGGCACGAGCGAGGTCGAGCATGTGCTCGCCACGCAGACACTTCCACAGAGCCGGCCGAAGTGGATGAGCGTCTACGTGGGCGGTGAACTGCAGCCAGGTGTCACCGCCAAGGATGTCATCCTGGCGATCATTGGCCAGATCGGCACCGGCGGCGGCATCGGCCACGTCATCGAGTACCGCGGGCCGGTCATCGAAGCGCTGTCGATGGAAGGTCGCATGACGGTCTGCAACATGTCGATCGAGGCCGGCGCCAAGGCTGGTCTGATCGCCCCCGACGAAACCACGTTCGAATACCTGCAGGGTCGTGAGTTCGCGCCAAAGGGCGCCAAGTGGGAAGCCGCTGTCGCCGACTGGCATTCGCTGCGCAGCGACGACGACGCCGTGTGGGACAAGGAGGTCGTCATCGACGGCTCGACGATCAGCCCTCAGGTCAGTTGGGGCACGAACCCGGCACAGGTGTCATCGATCGATGCTGCGGTCCCCGACCCGGACACGATCGACGACCCGACGGCGCGGGACAATGTCACTCGCGCTCTCGAGTACATGGGGCTGACCGCCGGGCAGAAGATCCGCGACGTCACCGTCGACACCGTCTTCATCGGCTCGTGCACGAACAGTCGCATCGAGGACCTCCGGGCGGCGGCCGCGGTGATGAATGGCCAGACGGTCACCGTCAAGCGGGTGATGGTCGTCCCCGGCTCGCACGCCGTCAAGAAACAGGCTGAGGCAGAAGGCCTTGACGCCATCTTCCGCGCCGCCGGCGCCGACTGGCGTGAACCTGGATGCTCGATGTGCCTGGCGATGAACCCGGACAAACTTGCCCAGGGAGAGCGTTCCGCCAGCACCAGCAACCGCAACTTCGAAGGCCGCCAGGGCCGAGGCGGACGCACCCACCTCGTCTCACCGGAGATCGCAGCGGCGACTGCCGTCCTCGGCCATTTCGGCACGCCAGCGGATCTCGTCACGCCGGATTTCGTCGCTACGGATCTCCACACGAAAGCGGCCTCGGTATGAAAGCCGTCCAGATCATCTCCGGCACCGGCCTGCCACTGCGCCGTTCCGACGTCGACACCGACCAGATCATCCCAGCCGAATGGCTCAAACGCGTCGAGCGCACCGGATTCGAGAAGGGGCTGTTCTCGACATGGCGCGACGACCGCAACTTCGTGATGAACGACGAACGCTACATCGGCGCTTCGATGATGGTCGCCGGGAACGCCTTCGGTGTCGGTTCGTCCCGTGAACACGCTGTATGGGCGATCCAGCAGGCAGGGTTCAACGCCGTCATCGCCCCCAGCTTCAGCGACATCTTCCGCAATAACTGCACCAAGAACGGCCTCGTACCGGTGATGGTGCCTGAGGCGGTCGTCGAGCGACTGTGGGATGCGATCGAGACCGATCCGTCGACGGAGATCACGATCGATATGCAGCGCCGACAGATCGAGGTGCCGTCGATCGGCCTCGTCGAACCGTTTCCGATCGACGACGCGACCCAGCACCGCTTCCTCAACGGCCTCGACGACATCGGGCTGACGATGCAGCTACTCGGAGACATCGACACCTACGAGTCGACCCGCCCGGCCTGGCTCGCACGCTGAGGTTCGCTCGACGCTGGCGCGGAATGTTGCAGCTTCTGCAACATCTCGTGCCTGTGTCGGGATCGACACGAGTCGATCAGGCCGGAACGGCGGTGGGGTCCGGTGCTGGTTCGTCAGGCAGGAACTGGTCGAGGTCGTGCAACCTCGGGTTGTTCGAGAAGATCTCGATCGGCGGCTTGATCTCGAGGCGCAATTGGCGCTGGAGAATCGTGCAGGCGAGGTGCTGGTTGTACTCGGCGAGCGTGACAGCCCAGCCGTCCTTGCCGGCGCGGGCGGTGCGGCCGGAGCGGTGCAGATAGGCCTTGGAGTCGGTCGCCGGCGTGTAGTGAACAACCACGTCGATGCCGTCGACATCGATACCTCGTGCTGCAACATCCGTGGCCACGAGGACGGCGAGGTCACCATCGGTGAACCGCTTCAATGCCTTTTCGCGAGCGTGCTGTGGCAGATCACCGTGGATCGCCGAGGCGCGAACGCCGAGGTCGACCAACGCAGCGGTGACCCTGTCACAGTTGCGTTTCGTGTCGCAGAAGACGATCGTGCGCGCGGAACCGGCGGCGATCGACCCGACGACGCGATCCTTGTCCATGTGGTGCACTGCGAGGAACAGGTGGTGCATCGTGCCGACGGTCTGCGTCGACGAATCGATCGAAACCTCGACCGGATCGTTCATGTAGCGCTTGACGAGGTGGCCGACATCGCCGTCGAGTGTCGCCGAGAACAGCATCGTCTGATGCGGTGCCGTCACGAGTCGCAGCAGCCATTCGACCTGCGGGGTGAAGCCGTCGTCCGCCATCCGGTCTGCCTCGTCGAGGACCACGACTTCGATCGAACCGAGGTCGAGTTCGCCGGCCTTGACGAGGTCGATGAGCCGGAGCGGGGTCGCAACGACGATGTCGATTCCAGTGCCGAGGTGCTTGATCTGCTGATCGCGGGAAGCGCCGCCGTAGACGGCGAGCACGCGTCGGTCGCACCGCAGCGCAACGGGCTCGAGGACTTCAGCGACCTGCAACGCCAATTCCCGAGTCGGGACGAGGACGAGGCCCTGGGGCTTCTTCGGATTGGCCTTGCCGGACACCCTGGCAATCAGCGGGACGCCGAAGGCGAGGGTCTTGCCGGAACCGGTCTGCGCACGTCCGCAGACGTCACGACCTTCCATCGCAACGGGGATGGCACCGGTCTGGATGGCGAACGGAGCGAGGAATCCGGCGGCGAAGAGGCCACGATCGACCGCCTCGGGAACGCCGAGCGCGGCAAACTCTGTCGGAACATAGGTATCGGGTTGCAGCTCGGGCTCAGCGATGACGGCAGCGGGATGGGTGTGCTGCTCGTGCGGCTCTCTGGGGGCGGAGGGTTTCGCCTTGCGGCGACGAAAGTAGGAAGGTTTCTCAGGCATGTGTATGTGTGGACCAGGCGTGGAGCCGACTGGCATCCGAACGCATGTCCTCGTCCAAGACTAATCCTTGGCACGACC